>JBDRAM010000139.1:0-6938 GCA_043823785.1 Candidatus Omnitrophota bacterium | reverse complement strand
AACTTCATAACGTTTTGGGAGTCTGAGGGCATTTTTTAAAAATGCCCTCAGCAGGGGTTTTAGGGGACAGAGTCCCCTAAGCGTTTCCCCCTTCGGCGGCGGTGGATGCTCCGCCGCAGTTTATATACTAACCAAAACTTTTAATTTAGTAAAAGGCGGAGCAGACACAAAGGCCGAGACTGCGTCTACAGCCTCAAAGGGCTCTTCTGTGGGACGTACAGGGTTCCCACAGAAGAGCCCGCCCCGATACACCCGATATTTAAAGGCTGTAGTTTACATAAATAGTAAAGCTTATAGGTAGTAAAATTGGGGACTGTCCCAACGATATAACGAATTGCGTAGGTGGGACTGTCCCCAATTTTTACGACTATAAGCGATTTTATGTAAAACGAAGTGAGGCGAAGCCGAACGAAGTCCCCCGAAGCCCTACCATGATATACGATTTGAAGGGCGTAGGGGGAGCAGGCGAGGCCTTAACGGCGGCGTGGACGCCGCCCGCCGCCGAAGAGGTGGGTTAAAAAAGCGTCTGGTTTTTTCGAATTATGTATCAATGAGGTCCATCAAAACAAAACAATAAATCATCTACTCTTGCGTTTTGTTTTGGATTAAATATATGTTTTATTTCTTTTATCTCTTCGTGGAGTTCTTCTTCTGTTAAAAACCTAGCATTACTGTTTCTAAATACTTCTTTCACCTGCATAAATTCCCTATTCCACTCTTTGGGAATATCATATCGAAACGCAACACCACCAAAAATAGCTCTTTTTTTCCAGTAGATCTTTGCGTATTTGCCCAGTTTAGATATTTGTATTACCATTGTATATTTACATTTGTTTTTGCTCAATTCAATATCTGTGGCTACCAAACAATGTTTACCATATTCAAACAAAGAATATTCTTTGTCTTGAGCCATAGTTACTTTTATATGTAAGTCTTCTAAGGTTACAATAAAGTTTCTAACTATATTACCAGTAAATATAGTTATATCTTCTTTCCTTACACTATTTGGCTTTTTTTCAACATATGTGTTCAACAAAACTTCTTTGATTTCTTTCATTTTTCTATCTTCTCCACCATGAGGGTTGTGTCCTAGGCCAGCGCCCTATAGTTTTGCCCCGTCCGGGTCCTTTAATTTCTTGAAAATGTGGATACCTATGTGGACCCCTTGGATGGGGTAAGTGAAATTCAAATCTTATTCCTGTTACAGCTTCATAAGTCATCAATCCACCAGCAGTAAGTGCGGCTGCTGCAGATGTGCCTACTGCTATCCTTTCAGCCCACATCCAACCGCCACCGGCTTCTTCAGTATATCTCATTGGATCACCCCAGCCAGTTGGACCGTAAGAACCCCACTCTGACATCGGCTGACCATAAGGACCAGGAACTACACTTTCATATAACCACCATTCTGCACCTGACTTAGCACATAAACCAAATGGATCTATCCAACTGATAGGATTATTGAAGCAGTAAGTGTAAAAATTATTACCACCCCAAAATCCAATAGGATCCTCACTTAAGAATCTTCCTGTCCTTGAATTGTAATACCTAGCTCTATAATAATACAGCTCTGTTTCAGAATCATATTCACGTCCTGTATATGTGTAAGGATTCGGCAGTGCACCGGTTTGCTCGGTGATGTTTCCGAAGCTGTCATATGTATAGGAATTTATGATATCTTGGGTGGAATCTGTGATTGCGACAATAGAGCCTAAGCCGTCGGTATGATAGTAGTAGCTCTCTCCTGCCCTTTCCATAATAAGAGGCTCATCTATGCCAGGGCCATGAGTGTATCTCGCTATAATAGTGCCTACGGAGTCTGTCTCAAGTATTATATCCTCATTATCATATAATATGATCCCTTCGGCTTTAGCTGGGCTAACCCTTCTTATTCCAACCTGTTAGAACCTAAAATTTGCAGTCTAATGGATTTTTTTAAGCCAGGATTTTTTAAAGATCGCGGATTTTAAACTGCTTCTTCTAAGTTCTTATGTCAAAGAGCATTATGCTAAATTTAACTGTTTTTAAGGCTCTACTAGTTTTATATCCTCGGGCCTTAGTTGTATGTCCTTAGTTTATCAACCTGCTTTTAGTTAGTCAATGCTTTTTTATGGTGGAATAGCCTTTGTTTGGCCTCTTTCTCCCTGGGGTGGGTACGTTGATGGACTCTTTTTAGATCCAAAGGAAGAACTCTTGTGTAGACTTGTGTAGATTCTATAGATTTATGGCCTAACATCTCCTGGATATGGCGGATATCGGCATGTCCTTTAAGCATTAAGGTAGCACAGGTATGTCTCAGGCAGTGGGTTGTAATATGCTTCTTTATCTTTGCCTTCTTTGCATATCTTTTAACCAAGACATTTATGCCGGTCTTGCTGAATTTGCCTCCCCGGCGGTTAAGGAATAGAAGGGTCCCTGATTTTGGCTTGGTCAGTTTAGGGCGGATGTTTTGAATATAGTCTCTTACATATTCTGAGGCGATCTTTCCTAAAGGTACTACTCTGTCTCTTTTTCCCTTGGTCTTGGTCACTTTAACCAGCCCCTCGTTATAATTTATATCATATATAGTTAAGTTTCGGACCTCATTTACCCTTAAGCCGGTTGAATATAAGACCTCTAATAAGGTCCTGTCCCGGTAGCCTAAGGTAGTGGTAGTATCCGGCACAAGCAGTAGTCTATTTATCTCTGGTTTGCTTAATATGGCCTTAGGGAGGGCCTTCTCCTGCTTGGGCAGCTCTATATCCTGGCAGGGGTTGACCAAAATCACGCTCTGCTTTACTAAAAATTTAAAGAATGTATTTAAAGTAGTAATCATCTTATACTGGGTTGAGGGATGCATCTTCTTGGAAGGATCTGTTTTCTTAGGGCGATGATAGAGGTATTTTTGATAATCCTGTACGGTATGTTTATCTATTTGATCTAATCTGGCAATTTGAGTATAGAGACTAAGATACTCATAAAAGTCGTCCACGCAGTAGCCGTGCCTTGTGATAGTGCCTTCTGAGTAGTTATGCATCCTTAAATACTCGATAAACTCTCTCTTTAACGTGATAAAGCTGTGTTCTTCCATATTCAGGTTATTTTTTATATATACTTATAAGTTTTGCCTCAAAGCCGCAAAGCTATCTTAACTTATTGATACTATTAGGGATAACTTTGTTATGAAGTTTCTCAAAGTTTTAAAAGTTTAGCCTCGATCTCATCAGGGGTGGTTAGGCCTTTGATAATATCCTCTGAGAGGGCTGTATCCTGGTTTAGCTTGTAGCGGTAAGCCTTGCCCTGCCTTCCTTCTACCACGCTAAGGTACTCAAGCTCAGTCAGAGAAGCTAATAACTGCCGCAGCTGATAATCCGGAAGGCCTGTATGTTCGCGCACATCTTTCCTGGTGAATGCACCCTCTAAAAATATAAGCTTAATCCTTTGTAAAAATTCCCTTTGAGGTTTTTTTAACTCATTGAGAGAGTCCCATAGAAGGTCCTTGGCCAAAGAATAAGCTGTTCTATAGTCTTCTAAAGAGGCCTCGATAGACTCTCCTGTCTTTGAATCAGGGGTGATTTTTCTTTGATACTGATGCAGGAAGGCTATGGCCTCGATTAAGGATAAGAACCTCTCATGGTCGCGTCTTGTGCGCAATGAGATAGTAGGGAAGGATATCATATCTACATAAGGAATATTTACCCGTATAGGCTTAAGCAGCCTCTGTGCGTTCTGATAGAGCTTCTTAATCGGCTCTTTTCTTCCTAAGCTCTCCCAGCCGCTTTGAGTGCGTATCTTTCTTTGATGCTGCTGGATAAGCGCTGTCTGCTTGGGACTCTCATCTAAGTAAAGGATAAAACAGCGGCTTACGTTCTCAGGATTTAAGTTGCACTCTGTGGTAGTCTCCATATAAGCGATAGGTCCTTCTACTTCAAAGGTATGGGTTTTAATCTTTCCTGTTGCTGGGTCTTTTATAGGAACTGCCAGGGTGAGCCTTCTTCTGGATTGAAGGTTTCGAATTGAATAATCTGCTTCTATGGAGCCAGAGCGTTCATCAATGATTAAGAGCTTATGCTTGAGCTGGTCCTTTTCCATATAATAGAGAGACTGCGGGGTAATCCGTGAGTAAAACTCCACATCCTCATCAGGTATAAGCTCGGATATCCTTTCCATAAGATAGCTCTTGCCGCAGGCTGATGGTGATATCACGATACAGCTTAAGGGTTTTTCAAGGAGTCTTGATATCGCCACCAAAAGGACGATTTTCTTATTCGTCTCCTCCCCTACTAAGCCGATTGTCTCTAAGTCAAAGGCTATCCTATCCATAAGATTAAGGTCATTAAGTAAAGAGAGGGCTTGATCCTTTTCCTCGGCGTTCATCTCAGGGGGAACCTTTTCCTTTTGGATGTTGTTGGTTAGCACGGCCTGCTGGTTCTCTATTTTTCCAATAATGTGGAGAAGGTCTTTTTCTATTGTATCGGCAGTGACCTCAAATTTAGCCGAGGCCTGGTTGCAAAATGTTTTTCTCTGCTTTGCTGAATAAAGGTCAAAACGATCGATATGTGATAGATCGTCTCTTTTTACCTGAACAACTAATCTTAGGCCTTCAAAGCCGGCAAAGTTTATACCCCTTATATGATAGGTTCGGTTATCTATTTGAAATTCTGCCTCGTTCTTTTGGATTTGGGTATGGTCTGCTATAGGATATTCTAAGGGTTTGTCTTTGTGAGTCTTTGCCTGCTCTATAAGCCTATTAAAATCAGAGGGGCTGTTTTTAATAAAATATTGGTTTGGGTCCTCTCCTTCCGGTAACTCTAGCGTATGTGCTCTTATACCAAGATTTGAAAGTTCGTTCTTTAATCTTGATGAGGCGGATCTTCCTGCCTCATCCTGGTCTAAGCAGAGAAAGACCTCTTCTATCTTGTTGTCTTTAAAGAGCCTTATGTGTTCAGGTGTTAAGCCATTTGTGCCATAAAGAGAGATTACATTCTTAAACCCGGCCTGATATACAGAAAGAGAATCGATTATCCCCTCTGTCAGGATAATACTTTTATAATAGCTTGCGCCCTGAGAGTTGAAAACCCCCTTATGGGCTCCTTTTAAATAAAGGTGTTGTCTTTGTTGAATATTACGGCCATAAAAAGATAAAACATTACCTTCTTCATCGAATATAGGAAAGACTACACAGTTATAAAAGAATTCATTGCCTTTTTGATTTAGTATGCCGATTTCTTTTAATGGGTCTGTTATAAGGCTCTCATCAGGGAGGGTTTTCTTTAAGCTGCCGTTTACAAAGCCTATTTTAAAATCTGAATATATCTCTTGAGAGGTTATGCCTCTTTTTATAAGATAATCCAGGCCGCGTTTGTCTTCTCTAAATGTATCATGGTAGATATCGGCTATTCTGTTTAGTAGGCCTTGGTGTTCAAGTTCAATTGATGGCTTTTCTTCTACCTGGGCAGATAATAGAGAATGAGGGCTTTCAGAGGAGGGCTCTTTATAAGATAGGAGCCTTGATAATTTATCATATGCCCCTAAGAATGAGAGTCTTTCTTTTTTCATTACAAAGTCAATAACCGTGCCTTTGCAATGACAGCCAAAACAGTGCCAGAGCCAGATGGACTTTTTTAAAGAGACGGTGAGGCTTGGGTTTGTATCATTATGGAACGGGCATAACCCCTGATAGGATGAGTTGCCATTATGCCTTAGGCTTATGCCGTAGTCCTGAACAATCTCAACCAGATTTAATTGCTTTATCTCTCTTAGGCGGTTATAGCTTAAAAGCATCTCTTATCCCCCTCTTTTAAAAGGGCTGTCAAGTCTTTTTTATTAAAATTTTCCAGCATAAAATTTCCCTTGACAGGGCAGTTATTTTATGTTACACTTCTGTTATTAATATATAACATAACTATTATATGATGTCAAGTGAAATTTTAAAGGATAGCGATGGGTAAAAGCTTATCTTTTAATAATAATGATATAATATCTCCTATAGAAAGAGGTATTTTTATGGCTATAGGAGATGAGATAAAACTCTTGAGAGCTGAGCTTGGCCTTACCCAGGATGAGTTTGCCAAAAAGATCGCCATCCACGGCCGTCAACTAGCCCGTTATGAGGCCGGGACTAATAAGCCGTCTATTGCAATATTGAAAAAGATAGCGGATTTCTGTGAGATTTCTTTGGATAGGCTGGTTTATGGCAAGGATGAGTATCTCTCTAAGCGGCTTAGGGTAAGCGATCAAGAGCTGCTTAAGATGTTTCGCAAACTCGATAAGATGAAGCGGCCTCAGCGCGACCAGTATAAATGGATACTTAGCTCCCTTATGAGTAAAGCCGCCGGGGCGGCTTAGGCAGCTCACAGAGCTGCCTAAAGAGCCACCGCTCGCCCCATAAACGCCTTGTCGGCAAGCCGTCCCCTTAACGTCTTCTTTTTGAGATGTTAAGGGGTTTTTATTTTTGTGGGTATTATCTTTGTTGGTAAGGTTATATTAACTCTTTTGAGAGGGACTGTCCTATAACCGCGGTTATAGGACCTTGCCGACTTCGGGGGCTCGCTTGCTCACCTTTGACATAAAGATTTTATGTCAACTTCGCCTCGGTGAGGTGGGCGTATTATTTCCGCAAAAACATCCCTGTAAACAGAAGATTTTTGCTTTGTAAGGCGAAGTCGGTGAGCATGGCTCTTTTGTGTGCTCGCATTCAAAAACATGCCAGCTCCGGTTGGCTCGCCCACAACCGCCCCTTTCTCAATTCAACCCCCCATTCCGCAGCACCCCCCAATCTTGGTGGGTGCTGCGGCCAGCTTTTAAAAAGCTTGGTAAACTTCATAACGTTTTGGGAGTCTGAGGGCATTTTTTAAAAATGCCCTCAGCAGGGGTTTTAGGGGACAGAGTCCCCTAAGCGTTTCCCCCTTCGGCGGCGGTGGATGCTCCGCCGCAGTTTATATACTAACCAAAACTTT
>JBDRAM010000138.1:0-4878 GCA_043823785.1 Candidatus Omnitrophota bacterium | reverse complement strand
TGGCCTCATTGTATAGAGAATCTACCTGTTTCTTAACGCTCTCCTCTTTGGCCTTCTGCTCTCTTTTGCGCTCTTCTTCAAGCTCTATCTTCTTGCGTTTTTCATCAAGCTCTTGCTTGCGCTTTAGCTCGGCGTCTTTCTCGGCTTCTTTCTCTTTGGCTTTGCGTTCTTCCTCAAGTCTCTCTGCTTCAAGTTTAACTAAGCGCTCTTCTTCTTTTTTAGATTCTAATTCTGCTTCGCGTTTCTTCTCCGCATCTTTAGCTGCTTTTTCTGCGGAGAACTTTTTCAGTTTTAATATGTCTTGGTTTTCTTTCATTCTCTTATGCAGCTCTCTTAAATAAAATTTTGAGCGATCATAATCTGGTGATATAGCATAAGCATTCTTGAATTTTTCAACGGCTTCGTCACTCTTGTCCTCCCGGTAAAGCCACACCGCCTCCCTATACAATTCATTTGCTTTAGCCTGACGCGTTGTCTGTGTCTTCTTTAAATCACGCTCTTTTATAAGTTTTTCCTGCTGTTTTTTATCCATAAGATCATTACTGATCTGCCTGAGGTAATACTTTGACCTGTCGTAATTTGGATATAGGTTCTGAGCCTTCTTAAACTTTTCATATGCCATCTCGTATTCTTGTTGTTCGTAAAACCTGCTAGCGTCATTATATAGCTCCGCGGCCATTCTTCGCGCCATATAGCTATAGCGTGCCCTACGCTCGCTTGCCGCATAGGTAATATTAAAATTGCCGTTCATTAGTAAGAAAACAATGATAAATATAATACGTAATAATTTAGATGCCATAGTCTATTTTACTCCTTATTTAGGTGTTCTCTTTATGTTGTAATTGCACATCTATATATTTAACATACTTATTATATGACTATCAAGTAATATTATTAACTATTAATAAATTTAAATACGGTCATATTCGCAATAGGTTCTATAACCTGCGCAACCTTTACTAGCCTCTGTTCGCTTATACTTTTGTGACTTTTTGCTTAAACGTAAAAGATCTTATCTTTTCTTTTTGCCTATAATAAAATACAAGGCTATGCCAACCACAGGTATAACCAGGATCAGCACTATCCACAAGATCTTCTTCGCATTGTCCATTGAACTTTTTGCCGCGTCGACTATAGCGATAATGTCTAGAACGAGTATTACGATTCCGATCATAGCGCCCATATATCCTCCTTATGGCTTAACTGTTTAATGATAAAACAATAAATAATACAGCGGCTAACTTCATAAAACAACTCCTTCTCTTTTACTTCTCTGTTTGATATATATGGACATCTCTTTGAGGGAACGGTATGGTGATGCCAGCCTTCTTGAACTCATCATTGATGTTCTTATTTATGCTAAACATAACGTCCCAATAGTCTGACTGCTTGCACCAGATGCGGGAATATATATTTATGCTTGAATCGGCGAATTCTGAAATACCTATTTTTGGTAGTGGGCTTTGAGCCACCCTTTTATCTCTACTTACCACATCCTTGACTGCTGTAATAGCTTTATCCATATCCGAGCCATAGCTTACGCCCACGGTGATATCCAGCTTTTTATAAGATGAGTAATTATGTATTACCTCACCTATGATGTGCTTATTGGGAATTACTATTAGTGTTCCATCCACTGTCCTTACAAGGGTTCTTGGCAATGTCATGTCCTGAACCTCACCCATCGCACCGGCAACCTCAATTATATCCCCCACCTTGAATGGCTTTGTAAATACGAGGGTAATGCCTGCCGCATAGTTAGAAAGCGGGCCCTGCAGGGCAAAACTTGTACCAAAACCTACTACGCTTAAACCAGCTATAAAGGGTGCTATGGTGATCCCAAACTTGCCTAGCGCGATAAGCGCGGCAAATGCTATTATGATAATTTTTACCATAGCTATCACAAATTTACTGACTGTTATGTCCATGTTGTGTTTCTCAAACAGCCTGCGCAAGAACTTCGCTGCAAACTTAGAGATAATCCATCCAAGCGCCAACACTATTATGCCGCCCAATACCTGGAAACTGTATTCTACGCAAAACTCAATAAGTATGTCTAACAATTTTTTCGCGGTGCTTATTTCAGACGCGAACAGCACTTTGGGCAGAGCTTCTTCTTGCTGGGCAATAGCATCTCTTAAAAAAAATACCGCCGCGGGCGCGAGAAACAAGATCTTTCTTAAAAACCTTTTTGCGTTAACCACCTTTAACATCCTCCTTTTTTCCCGAAAGAAACCTCAGGGCTTTCTTTAAAAATGCGAACATCTTCTTTAGAAACCATATGGAAAATATTATGAAAAGGATAACAGCTATTGAAGCTATGACAGGGTGTTTCGCGATTAGATAGAGAGCGCCTACAACAAGGCCGTCCTCTGTTAAGCTTGCGATAGAATTCGTAACAGGCTCTGGAGATGTGTTTATAGCAACGCGTGTTGTAGCTTTTGTAAGATGGGAATCAGCGGCAATCGCGCCTGTTATAAGTGCTACGGGTAGTTGCGCAAGCGGCCCCATATCAGCCATGGCCATATATCCCAGCATGCCGCTGCCAAGCGGCCTTATAAATGTATGGATTGCATCCCACGCGGAATCTACAGCCGGTATCTTATCAGCTACAAATTCTATCAGGAAAAGCAGTATAGCGATTGATATAATGAAAATGTTTGAAAGAATATCTAAATTACCGGGAAGTTCTATAGCGCCTGTTCTCTTCATGATGCCAAGGCTGGCTATTGTCAGGTATAAGTTGACGCCTGATGCCCAGGATGAACCCATAAGCAGGCCTATATTATTTATTACTTCCATGTGATAACCTGGTTATGCGATGGCGTGTAATAACCTATTTCCCGCCAAAAGGCAATTTTATCTTATCTGTTATACCCTTTGCGGTGTCGCCTATTACGCCTGTAACACCTTTGGCCGCTTCTTTGGCAGTCTTGGTTGTCATCTTCACGGTTTCAGTTACCACGCTTACTGCCTGGCCCGCGACTTTTTGCGTTGTAGCTAATGTGTCGCCAATAGTACCTTTTAGCCCGCCAAGATCAAAATTCGCGAGACTGGCTATCGTTGTATTCGCGAGGGCTTTTACAACTATAAGGCTGACCAAGGCATGGGGGTCTGTTATGTTTTCATACTTCTCATCTATGTTGACGTTAAATTCTCTTACAGACGGCTCGGAACCTTTTGAGTAATCCTTATATATGACTTTGCCTATCTTTAAGCGAAGTGAATCTATCTGTATATCGGGTATCTTTGCCTTTTCCTTATCTTCGGGTTTTTTACCCTCTTTCTGGGCCTGGACAACTTTTAGAGAATCGAGGTTTAACTCACCCTTTTCATTCTTTACAACCATAAACTCATTCAAATCTATTCTCATCTCATTTAAATGGACTTTATTTTTAAATATAGCCGGCAGATCATAATCTACATATATCTCAGGCATATCCAACATTACCTTATCTATATAACCCTTTGGATTATATAGCTTAAGGTCGCGTATACCTACAAGGGTTTTAAGAATGCCGATATTAAAACTGCCGATGTTCAGCTTAAGGCCTGTCACTATCTGAACACCCTTTTCAACACCTGCTTTCGCGATAGTGTTTTTCATAAAAGATAAAGTTACCGCGAGAGCTAATATAATGACGACTACTATGATCAGATTTTTCATAAGATACTCTCATTTCGTATTATATACAAAAACAATCTTGGCTCCCGTCGCGACTGTATTTATATATATACATATTATAGGTAGTAATAGTATCATTTATTGAATAGTTTGGCAAGCCCTTTCTTATCAGGCATATCCCTTCATATAGGATTCACGCTTGGATTCAGGAAATTTTTCAATAGCATAGCGGAGCATAGTGCGGGGCATGGATCTGTAGTGTTTTTTGAGAAATTTTTCTTCACAGGAAAGGTCTCTCTTTCCGACCTCACGAAGCATCCAGCCTACTGCTTTGTGGATCAGGTCTTCCTTGTCACATAATAGTATCTTTGATATTGTTAATGTTTCGGAGAACTTATTTTTCTTGATGTAACAGCAGGTTGATAAAATAGCTATTCTTCTATCCCACAGGAGCTTTGATCTTGCAAGTTTATAAAGTAACCGCTTAGGCCTGTTTTCAAGATAAGCGCCGACAATGTGGTATGCGGATATATCTACCAGATCCCAGTTGTTGATGTATCCGGTATTTTTTATATAAAGTTGGAATATCTTCTTCTTAGAATTATCATCAGCTCCCCTGTACTTCAAAACTAGAATTAAAAGCGCGGCTAATCTCTCTTCATGGAATTTTGATCTTAATAGGCGGGTGACTTCTCTTAAGCTGGTGTCATCATGCTCTTTTACTACTTTTCTTATGTCACAGGGACTTTAAGCCCTAAAAATTTGTCGCCTTCCCCATACTCACCAGGGCCTGTCTTGAAATAGGCCACTTTTAACCAGGTTAAAAATCGCCACTTTTAACCTGGTTAGAATGTATAATTCCGAAAGCTGCCCACAAAAGATTTGAAAGAACCTCAAGCGGAAGCTCATCTGAGCTGAATGCACGCGTACTCTGCCTCTCGTTTAGTGCCTGCATCAGTAATTTTCCTTTGCTAAGCTGCGGCTCACTCAGCTTAATGGGTTTCAGCTCATCCGCAAAGACATGTGCGACTGTTAAACTCATGAAAACAACCAAGCATATCAAAATCTTAATTTTAGAAGCTGGCATTTTTTCTCCTTTTTATTTATTAGTTTTAGGCTGTCACGAAACTAATTTTAGCCTATGATTACAGTGATTTTCAAAAGATTACAGCGATTACCTAGTCGATAAACAATCTCCGTAATCTGTCATTTAGTAATCTTTGTAATCAAGGGCGGCACTTTTGTGACGCCCT
>JBDRAM010000137.1:0-37508 GCA_043823785.1 Candidatus Omnitrophota bacterium | reverse complement strand
ACAATATATACATCCGTGTCTGCTTACCTTGCCGTCCCTATTAGGGCATGAGAAGTGCGAATCTATACTCACTTTATGCACTCTCACGCCGAAGCGTTCTTTAAGATAAGTAGAAAATTTTCTGTATCTTTCTTTCATGATGGTATCAAAGATTGGGATTGCTTCGCTCGCTTTACTCGCTCGCAATGACGAGTGGTCTTCGTCATTGCGAGGAGGCTTTTGTCTCGTATATGCCGATGCGGCAATCTCAATCCTTCGTTATACTGAAAAATTATATCAAAGATTGGGATTGCTTCGCTCCCGACTTTGTCGGAAGCTCGCAATGACGTATTATACCTTGATGTTTTTAAGATAATCTCGCACGGAAATAGCCGCTATTGCAGCCTCTCCGCACGCTACTGTTATCTGACGGAGATTGCCTGAACGCACATCTCCTGCAGCGTATATTCCGGGTGCCGATGTCCGCATCTTCTCATCTGTTTTTATATAACCCAGATCATCCAGCTCTATAACTCCCTTTAGGAAACCTGTATTAGGAACAGCGCCTATGTATATAAATACACCGGATACATCAACATCCTTTTTCTGTTTAGTCTGGCTATGCTCAACAGTAATCGATGCTACTCTGTCTTTGCCATTAATAGAAATAGGCCTGTAGCTTAATAGAAACTCCGCGTTCCCGCAGTTTCGCAGCTCTTCCTGCACTATCTTCGCGGCCCTCAACTCATCCCTTCGATGTATAATTATGACCTTTCTCGCGAATTTAGTTAAAAATACAGCCTCTTCAAGCGCGGCATTTCCACCGCCTACAACCGCTACATCTTTACCCCTATAAAGCGGGCCATCGCATGTTGCGCAATAAGATACGCCCCTTCCCTTATATTCTTCCTCACCTTTTATACCAAGTGTTTTAGCCAAGCTTCCGGAAGCCACTATAAGCGCCTTTGAAGTATATAGATCATCGCCTGAATAGACCTTTATCTTACCGTCAACAGCTTCTATTTTTTCTATCTCTTTATATTCTAATATCTTCGAACCAAATTTTTCCGCCTGCTCTTTAAGCTTATCCATAAGTTCTATACCGTTTATACCTTTTGGGAAGCCCGGATAGTTTTCTATAAGGTCCACTGTGGCAGGTATGCCGCCGCAGATGCCTTTCTCAAGCAAGAGCGTCTCTATCATCTCTCTTGAAGCATATATCGCTCCGGTTAAGCCCGCAGGGCCCGCGCCTATGATAATAAGATCGTTTAAAGTTTCACTCATTTCTAAAACCTCTATTTTATACTAGTGAGCGTGCTTTTTTTCGATTTGCTGGATTTCCTACAAATAGAAGTGGGAATACTATATCACTTATACAGCAAGGCAGCCATACGGCGATAAAAAGAAATAGAAAGACTACAATATATGAAAACCAGCTTAAGCCCCCGCCTGAAGCCATCATGACATGAAATAAAGAGGCCCACGTACTTAAAAGGACGTGGGCAAAATGAGGGAATTTTGTCGACGGCTTAAAATACGCTACAGCTATTCCTAAAAAAGCGAGTGGATTAATAAGCCACCACTTTTCTATAAAACCGATATGGGCATGCCTGTTAGGCATATCCAGCAGGGCCTCGTTTAGATAAGGTATCAATGAATCGCTTAATGTCGCTATGCCTACAGAACCTACATAGCCTATTACAAGAAGCACCAAAAGGTTGCATTTCAACCTTGAATCTGAACACTTACGCAGTTCATACATAGACGCTGTAACAAGCGCGCTCAATACAACATGTAAAGGATGAAATATATAGAATAAATTATTAGATATTTTAAATGGAAGATTACGGAAGGCCACCATCATTACTATACCCGTAGCCGCTCCGAAGATAGTAAAAGGCGCGTGCTCTTTCAACTCGTCAAGAATTATCTTGAACATATTATGATCTCCACATAGCGCGGGATATAAGGCTTAGGGCATATAAGATCTTTTATCTGATACTGCCTCTTTCCTTGTACACCTTGATAAAAGTATCTATACTGCGGTCATATCTCTTTTCTACATCGTCGGGGAAACAGCAGGCAGGCAGCTCATTGCTTCCCAGGTGGTATGAGAGGCACTCACAGCATATACCCTTTCTGCTGCACGGCTCATAACTGCAATTGCATCCGGATTTATTCTTCTTTATACTACACTCCGGCATGCTCTTTATCCTTTTGATGGCTTACCTTGGATATATTCCACTGCAGCCTGCCCATAACGGCCTGCGCAACGTTGGTCAGATGGTCGCCAATTTTCTCAAAATTACTTACCATATCAAGAAATACGATACCGGACATAACCTTGCATTCACCCTTGCCCAGCCTGTCTATGTGATTCTTACGAAGATTCTCTGTAAGGGCGTTTATCTCATCTTCTATCTCTAAAACATTAGCCGCGTCATCAATAGAATTTGTACTAAGTGCCTTAATAGCACCATCAGCCATAGCATCTATCCTATTAGCCATATTCTGAATTTCAGAAAGAGCGATATCGCTTAATGGAAGCCTGCCTTCTATCCGGCGCATGGCTAACTCCATAAGGTTTTCTGAATGGTCCCCTATTCTTTCTATATCATTAGCAGAGTGAAGCAAGGCAGGGATCCTCCTAGACTCTTCTTCACTAAGATCACGCTGTGTAAGAAGCATAAGATAATCTGTTATGCTTTCCTGCAGGTTATCGAGAGCCTCTTCTCTTTTGGCAAGATTTTTTAATATCTTCTCATCTGAATTTATGAAACCTGAGGTAGCCTCGATTACCATCTCTTTCGCGTGCTCCGCCATCCTCGTAAGCTCTTTAGTAGCGGCATCAAGAGCAAAAACAGGAGTATTTATTAAATGCTTCTCCAAGTATTTAGGCCCTAAATCTATAACAAGCTCTTTTCCAGGCACAATTTTCTCTATGATCTTAGCGAACAGGCCTATGAAAGGTATGAACAATAATGTATTTATTACATTAAACAGGGTGTGAGCATTCGCACACTGCCTTACTATATCAGATGATGTAAAACCTACAAGATAGATAAAAGGCCTGATTATTATCAAAAATATTATAGTTCCTATAGCATTAAAAAGAAGGTGGGCGATTGCCGCGCGTTTTGCGGAGATGGTGGTACCTATGGAGGCTATCATAACAGTTATACATGTTCCTATGTTCGCGCCCAATATAATAGGTACCGCGCCATTTATATCAATGAGATTCGCGGCTGCCAGGGTCAATACCATACCTGTTGTAACGCTGGAACTCTGCATCAGGGCTGTAATTGCCGCGCCGATTAAAACTCCGTACAATACCCTGTTGTTTATAGTTACAAAGGCATTCACAACCGAAAGATTTTGAGCTAATGGCTTAACCACCTTTGTCATTATGCTAAGGCCTAAAAAAAGGATCCCAAACCCTAGAAGAAATAGGCCTAAGAATTTCCAGAATCTCTTCTTAAAAAATATATTTAAGACCATGCCTATTCCTATTACAGGAAGGGCATAGTCAGTAAGTTTAAATGCTATTATCTGCGCGGTTATTGTAGTACCTATATTCGCGCCGAATATTACACCCAATGACTGCACAAGCGTCATCAGGCCGGCATTTACAAACCCGACTACCATAACTGTTGTGGCGCTGGAACTCTGGACAAGCGCTGTTATGCCGGTACCCACCATAACACCTTTTATAGGATTTGAGGTGAGTATCTTAAGGACATTTCGGAACTTATCCCCCGCTACCCTCTGCAGGCCGTCTCCCATAAGATGTATGCCAAATATAAAAAGCCCAAGGCCGCCAAATAAACCGAATATTAGTTCTTTAGTCATATACTATCAAATACTCCTTATGCTCAGGCCTTACCTACACAGCCTAAAATCTCTAATTTATGTTTTACAACTTCCTTTATGGCATCCCGCGCGGGACCAAGATAATTACGAGGGTCAAAATTCTCAGGCTTTGTGTCAAATTCTTTCCTTATGGTCGCGGTCATAGCTAAGCGCAGGTCTGTATCTATGTTGACCTTGCATACATTCATCTTCGATGCCTTGGTTATAGCTTCTTCAGGAACGCCTTTCGCGCCGGGAAGTTTGCCGCCGTGTTCGTTGCATATCTTTACCAGCTCCGGCAAAACACTTGACGCCCCGTGAAGCACCAGCGGAAAATCAGGTATAAGCTTCTGTATCTCCTCGAGCCTGTCAAAGTAAAGTTTAGGCTCTGACTTGAATTTATAAGCACCGTGGCTTGTTCCGATAGCTATAGCCAGGGAATCGCAGCCTGTCTCTTTTACAAGCCTTACAGCCTCATCAGGGTCTGTTAATATAGCTTCCTTTTCTGAAACAGAGATATTATCCTCAATACCTTTAAGCCGTCCGAGCTCCGCTTCTACGGAAACGCCTTTTGAATGAGCGTAATCTACTACTTCTTTTGTCAGGCGTATATTCTCATCCAGCGGGTGTTTAGAGCCGTCGATCATAACAGACGTAAATCCGCCGTCTACACAGGCCTTGCATATCTCAAAGTCCTCGCCGTGGTCCAGATGCAGAACTATATCAAGCCCTGTATCCTCTATGGCAGCCTGGACTAAATGCATAAGATATACATGTTTCGCGTATTTGCGCGCTCCCGCGGAAAACTGCAATATCAAGGGGGCATTTGCCTCCTTTACAGCTTCTACTATACCCTGTATTATCTCCATATCATTGACGTTAAAAGCTCCTACAGCATAACCACCTTTTAGCGCCTTTTTAAACATTTCCTTTGATGTTATAAGTCCCATAGTCCTCCCCTTCCTTTCCTTAATTTTGGTTGTTTATACTTAGTGAAGTTATGCCTATTATATGTAAAATCAAAATATATGCAAGAAGAAAATTCCTTGCGGAACGCTTCGTTGCTTCTGGCTCAGAATTTTCTTTTAGGGGACAACCCTGATGGTTTTCCCCTAACGCTTCGCTGTTCCTTTTCCTTCCGCATGGGAGAAACTTTGCGCCGATAAGGGGGAAAATTCTTTTCCCCCTTAAAATCCCCCTTTTTTGCAGTATATGCCGCGTGTTTTATTCTTCCATATACTGCAAGAAAAATTTCTCCTAAGTAGAGGTTTGGGGTAGCCTCTGCAGGAACGTGAAAATTCCCCATAAAGTCCAAAGGTGTCGGGCCTTTGTTCGTGGGCCCCTCGCTTGCATGGGCGGGCAGGGATCCTCTCCCTCGCCCTTGCTCGGGACCCTTCCGAGGGATCCTGAACGAATGTGAAGGGCCACTCACAAAGGCCCGGTACCTTTCGCTCAATTTGTACCATTTGGCAATTAATACCAATGATTGCCCCAAGCCTACTTTCTTTTCTCTTGTATATATTTCTGAGTGATGAGGCAGAAGGTTTTGCTCCGATTGCCACCAACCCACTTTCTTTAATTCTTGCATATATTCTGGAAGGTAGGGGGTGGAAATGGTTTTGCTTGAAATTTATACTATTTAATAGTACAATTAGGTTTGTAAATAAGAAAACACAAACCCCTGGCAGCAAGGTCAGGGGTTTATTAATGAGGGCATCACTTACGGAGTCCAGTGGAGGTAATAAAGATTTCCTAGCTAAAAAATTAATGACCAATAGTCACGGCGAAAATGATAAAGCCGTTAGCATATTAATATCAGCAGGTGCACAAGAAGTAACACTGCCAAAAACAGATTCACTTAGCCATCGTTTGCATCCTCAAGTTTTTATTTTCGATTCAGCTGCCTGATAGCTAAAAGATGTAGTTGTCCACGTCAACAGCGGAGGTTAAGCCTCCGCAACAATTTATGGGATCCAAGAAATCTTTACTTCGCTTTCTAATTCTTTAAATTCTTTATCTCCTGTTATGACCTCCCCCTTATGCAGTTTTGCCAAAGCAGCGGCAAAACAGTCGGCGTAAGATATTTTTTTTGTGGCTTTAAAACGGGCGGCCTCTCTCGCAAGCTCTATATCTACATCAACCACTTCTATGGGCAAAGATCTGATTATCTTTTCAATCTCATGTGCCTTTTCCGGACCGCATTCGCGCAAAACAATATAGTAAACCTCCCCAAAATTAACAGCGGTCATTAACAGATAATTATCTTTTTCCACGGCGTTAACAAAAAATGATTCAACTTTTTCAAAACCAGCCTCTTTTTCTAAGAAAACTAAGAGGCCATGAGCATCAAGAATTCTCTTCATAGCTTTAGGCCTCTCTTTCTCTGTCTTTGATGCGTTCTTCGATGAGTCTTTTTGACAGCCGCCCCTTAGTCTTTAAAACTCCTGCAATTTTTTCAAAATATGCCGGCGTAACAGCTTTGATTATTAACTCATCTCCTCTTTCTTCAATATAGAGTTTCGTGCCCCTTTTGATGTTGAGTCTTCTTCGAATCTTTGAAGGTATCACAATCTGCCCTTTTGTAGTTACGACTGTGGTAGTCATATCTATCTCCCCCTTTCCATAGAAAGTATACCATATAAATAAAGGTAAGTCAAGTATTTTTTATCTTACTTTAAATAAAATTCCTACCTAAGCTACCTGCATTAATAGAGGAGGTTGAAACCTCCGCTATTTTTTCAGCCCTCCCAAAAAAAGCCTTGGATAATCGGAAGGTTCCTTGCAGCTACGAAATGTTTCGCCGCCGGCCCCTTGACTTCGCTCGGGATGGTTCGAGGGGTGGTGAGCCTGTCGAACCAGAGGCGGCTCCTACGCACTGTTACTTTGAAAGAGCTCTGGGGTAACCGGAGCAAAAGCTTGACAAAAATATATGTGAGGTGGGGATATTAAGCAGCATGTTGAAGATGCGAGCGGCCATGGTTCACCCGAGACAACATGTTGGTGAGAGCGAGCAGATTCACCAAGCGAGGTTTGCCTCGGTGGGGCAAACCGAGCGGTGCTGCGAATATCTCCACCAAACAATAAAATTTGCGAGAATTGCCCCAGAGCTCTAGAGACTTTGAATTGACAACTCCGGGCGTTGGTGGTATATTAGCGTGATATGAGACAGCTTCTTTCCGAAATATCCAAGGCCTCATTAAACTTAGTATATCCTATATATTGCGAAGGCTGCAATGCCAAGCTTGCCTATAATAATAAGAGCTATCTATGTCATGAGTGCATGACCAAGATAAAGGAAAACTCACCCCCCTTCTGCGTAAGATGCGGCAGATGTTTAAGCGGAGACAAAGACATAAAGACCATTTGCCCGGATTGCGTAAAGAAAACATATTCATTTGACGCCGCGTGGCAATGCTGCACATACGACGGGCTCATCAAGGATCTGATACATAATTTTAAATACAGCAGAAAGCTTTTTCTTAAAAATATACTTTCAGATATATTGTATGATTTTTTGACCAAACATATAAATTACATGGGATTAGATCTTATATTAGCTGTGCCCATGCATCGTATCTGCGCAAACAAAAGAGGATTTAACCAATCTCTGCTGCTATCAAAAGAGCTTTCAAGGCGCTTAGGTCTCCCCTACTCTTCAAATTGTCTGGTCAAGACAAAGAATACCAGGAAACAGATAGCGCTTAATAAAAGGATGAGGCTTAATAATATAAAAGGCGCGTTCTCTGTGAAAAAGAATACAGATCTATCCTCTAAAAATATACTTCTCATAGACGATGTCTTTACTACGGGAGCCACTGCAAATGAATGTTCCCTCGTATTAAAAAAATCAGATGCTAAATCTGTATCAGTTCTTGCGCTGGCAAGGGGAGCCTAGGAGTTCATGAAGATACTAAGAAGCTACATATTAAAAGAAGTAACAGGCCCTCTCATAACCTCCCTGGCAGTCTTTACATTCGTATTACTTATAGGTAATATGTTTAAACTGGCGGATCTATTGGTAAATAAGGGTGTAGACGTCCAAGATGTATTAAAATTGTTTATATACCTTATTCCCTACATATTAAGCTATACCACTCCTATGGCCATATTGACAGCTACCATGCTATGCTTTGGAAGGCTGGCATCTGACAACGAAGTGACCGCGATGAAAGCAAGCGGTATAAGCCTTTACGGAATAGGGCTTCCTGTAATAGTTGCCGCGTTCATAATAAGCCTTGCTTCAGTCTATCTAAATGACAGAGTCCTCCCGCAATCACACTTTGCCTCCTATAAGCTTATAAAAGAGGTTGGTATGAAAAAGCCTACCGCATACCTTGAAGCGGGAACTTTTATAAAAAGCTTTAAAGGTTACATTTTATTTATACATAGTATAAACGGCGATAACCTTAGAGATGTCCGTATATATCAATTGCAGGATAACGGCCCCGCAAGGACTATAGTAGCTCAAAGCGGCACGATAAAAACATTTCCTGAAAAAAACTTAGTGGAACTTAAGCTAAACAACGGCACGCTCGATGAGCCAAATCCTGATAATCCGAAGATATTTTATAAGCTGAACTTTAAGACATACAACATGAAACTTAATCTGGCTGAAAACTTTTCTAAGTATGATGTAGAAAAAAAACCAAAGGATATGACCATAAGAGAGATAAGAGAAGAGATTGCAAGATTAAAAAACAATAACATCGACACTGTACCGCTGCTTGCTGAAATCCACAGAAAGATCGCGATGGCTTTCTCAGGTTTCGTCTTTGTCCTGGTAGGGCTTCCTGTCGCGATAAATACAAAACGCCGTGAAAAATCAGTAGGATTTGGAATGAGCCTGATTATCCTCATAACCTACTACCTTCTGTTTATAGGGGGGCAGGCATTAGCGTTAAGGCACATAGTTACTCCAATAATCGGGCTTTGGCTCGCGAACATTATATATTTCATCTTAGGATCCACATTAATGTTTATGGCGGTTGAGAAATGAAAATATTAGACCGTTATTTAACTAAAAACTTCATATTTCCTCTTTTTTACTGCCTTATACTTTTTTGCCTTTTATATATTATAATAGATATATTCGGCCACTTAGATGAGATATTAAGAAATAAGGTCCCAATAAGCATACTCTATCAATATTACGCGAGTTTCATACCGCTTATATTCGTTCAGACTACTCCGGTAGCGTCCCTTTTGGCAGTAACATACATGCTCACCGCGTTAAACAAGAATAACGAGCTCGTCGCAGCCAGGGCATGCGGCATAAGTATCGGCAGGCTGCTTCTTCCGGTATTTGCCATTGCTATAACATTAGGCATACTCACCTTCCTGGTAAATGAGAGAGTTGTTTCAGAAAGTATTATAACTTCCGAAAGAATAAAAACAGATTATATAGAAAAATCACCTGAAAACAGAAAGGCGCAGACGTCCATAAGTAACCTTACGGTATACGGTGAAAAGAATCAGATGGTATACGCTAAAGAATTCAGCCTCACCGATAACAAGCTTAGAGATATAATAATACTTGAGCATGATGACCAGAAGAGAATGCGTAAGAAAATAATAGCTTCCGAAGGCATCTGGATAGGAAAAAAATGGTTATTCATAGACTGCATTATTTACAGTTTTGATGAATCAGGAAAACCTCTTGGCAAGCCTGATCTTTTCGACAAAAAATATATAAGCTTTCCTGTAACTCCTGAGAAGCTTCTTAAATATGAGGCCCAGACAAGCTACATGGATTACAAGGAACTTAAAAATTATATAGACAGGATATCTGGCGGGAACACAAAAACAATAAACAGTTTAAAGACTGACCTATACTTTAAAACAGCCATCCCCTTCATATGCCCCATTATAATGCTGCTGGGCATACCGTTTGCGCTTACCACAAAAAGGGGCCACGCGATGGCAGGCATAGGAACAAGTGTAGTGGTAGGATTGCTGTATTACAGCTCGATATATTTTTCTCTCGCCTTAGGCAAGGGTGGGATCCTGCCGCCTCTGGCAGCCGCTCACTTCTCAAATATTGCTTTCTTCTTTATAGCCTTAATTCTGCTTAGGCGTAAAAGCTGACCTTAAGCCATAAGAATATCATACAACTCTTTATTAGTCTTGGCGGCAAGCAGCTCATCCCTCTTCTGCTTATCCATAAGCACCTGGCTTATATCAGCCATAAATCTTATATGGGGCCCGGTAACGTCCCTTGGCGATAGTATCATAATAAATATATTGCAGGGCTCTTGATCCAATGAAGAGAAGTCTATGCCGCCTTTTTTTATACCAAAAGCACATAACATCTGCGTTACCGCGTCAGTCTTCGCGTGAGGCAGCGCTATTCCATACTGCATTCCTGTAGACATGGTCTCCTCACGCTCCAATATATCTTTCAAGGCAGAATCGCGGGATTTGCCGTTTAGCTGGCCTGATTTTATAAGGATATCAAGCATCTCTTCTATTATTTCCTTTTTGGTATTGCCTTTTAAGTTTACTTCGACCGCGTTTGGATGGATGCAAGTAATAGATCTTTTTTTGCGAAGGGCCTTACCATTACCCTTATCAAATATCTTTCTGCCTATGGCAGCTTTATCTGTAAGCGCCTGAAGCTTTTTCATTGTATTTTCCAATTCCGCAAGTATCTCATAGACAAGGGTATGAATAAAAGTAGCTTCTTCGTCTTTGCAATCAAACTCTATCTGTGAAGAAGATGTGGTCATGCCTATAGATGCCTCATCCTTACGAAGCTGGTATAATCGCTGCAATCTCTCACCTATATCCAGCCTGTGAATAAAAAACCCCTCGCTGCTAAAAGCTGATATTATATTACTTAAAACAAGATCTGTGGTTTCCGGAGTAGGCATATCGAAGATAATATGCCTGCGCGTTTCTTCTGTTGGCCTGGCTTTTCGAAGAACAGGTTTATTCGAGCGAAGAGAAAAAGCTAAAAGGCCTGGGCTGAATAATGCTGTCGCAAGTGTCATGAATATTATAATACCAAGCGTATCCTGACGCAGTATACCGGCTGATAATCCTATGCTCGCGATAAGCAGTGTAACCTCACCGCGCGGAGTCATGCCAAGGCCTATCCTCAACGCTCCCCGCATATTAAAATTCAAAAATAATGCGGGCAAGCCGCATCCTATAAGTTTACCGGCGATACTGGCCGCTGTGTATATCAATCCGAAAAATATGACATACTTAGAAGACATGGCTGAAAAATCTACCATCATACCCATAACACAGAAAAATATCGGCACAAAAAATCTATGCAGCGGGGAAAGCTTCTCCTGTATGACAAAATCGAGGTCTGTCTTTGATAAAGAGAGGCCCATTATATAAGCGCCTATTATCATAGCAAGGCCTGCTCTTTCGAATATCCCGGCAAGTATAAGCGCAAGCCCGAAAGCCATAACCGCTATTGTAGTGGTATCTTTGAATTTTTTTAAAAAATTACTTATTTGTCTTGAGAATAAAAGCCCTAAAACCGTAAAGCCAAGCCAAAAACCTATAGACTTTATAGCAATTGCGCTTAGCTGCTTCCATTCTACGTGGCCGCTCTTTGCTATAGCTATAACAATAGTCAAGGCGATTATACCAAGTATATCGTCTATTACCGCTCCGGATACGATTGTCACGCCCTCCGGGGACTGCATCTTTTTCTTCTCTGATAATATACGCGCCGTTATGCCTACGGAGGTAGCTGTAGAGATAACACCCATAAACAAAGGCACAGGATGCATAAATCCATATTGCGCTCCGAATATATACCTTGAAAATATAACAGCTGTCATATCACCCAGAAAAAAGGATACCACAACACCGCCTATTCCTACAAATGCCCCTGCCACCGAATATTTTAAAAACATCTCAAGGTCAGTCTCAAGGCCTACCAGGAACAAGAGAACAATAGACGCTACTGTTGTAAAACCATAAAGCTCAGGAGATACGGGAAAATTACCATGAAGAGGAAAAAGAGGCTGGCCAAGTAGGGGTAGGGCAATTCCTCCGAGCAAATAAGGCCCTATTATAACACCGGAGACGATCTCACCGATTATAGCAGGCATCTTCATCTTTTCAAATACCATGCCGCCTATTCTCGCGACAAATATGATAACACCCAGTTGCATCACAAGGACCATCATGCGATCAAGCATGCCCGTATCAACAGCACCCGTATCAGCAAAAAGGTTTGTTGCCAATAAAAAGATGAATAAAAATAAGATTAGTGTAATTTTATATATCTTCATAGTAAAAATAATAAGGTGTCAGCCATCCAAAACCTGACACCTGTAAATTTAACCCGCAACCCGCTAACCCGCAACCCGCTATGTCTCCAATATCTTAAGCAAGCTATAGAGATCTCTGTAATCATTCTTCTTCTCGCAGGCGCAAGAAAGCCCTGTAGACTCTATCTGATCAGATATAATACCTACCATCTTGTCTGTCTCGCCCTGTATGAGAAGCATAACTGCCGCGGAACCTAACCGTGAAGCAAGTATCCTATCTATAGCTGTCGGCCTTCCGCCTCTTTGTATATGTCCTAAAACAGTGACCCTTGTTTCATATCCAGTTTTCCTTTTTATAATGCGGGCTATATCACCGGCACTACCGGCACCTTCCGCAACAATTACTATCCAGCTTATCTTTCCCTTTTCGCGGGCGGTTTTTATCTCACGGCACATCCTGTTTAAATCATTTTTAACATCTGGCAGAAGAACTTCCTCCGCGCCGCCGGCAAGAGCAGTTCTCATAGCTATGTAGCCGCACTCTCTCCCCATAACCTCTACTACAAATATCCTCTCTAGGCTTGTAACTGTATCTCTTATCTTATCTATGGCATCCAACGCGACACCCACAGCGGTATCAGAACCTATGGTAAAATCTGTCCCGCTTATATCATTATCTATTGTGGCAGGCACACCTATGCATCTTATTCCCCATTTGGTACTCAATATATGAGCCCCTCTGAAAGAACCATCTCCGCCTATAACTACCAGTCCATCTATCTTTCGTTTCTTGAGATTTTTAACGGCCTTGCGCTGCCCCTTTATTGTTTTAAACTCATCAGAACGCGCAGTCTTTAGCATAGTGCCGCCTAGCATCATTATATTACTTACTGAACGGCGGTTCATTTCAACAAAATCATTCTTTATAAGGCCGGTATAACCATGCAATACTCCAAATACTCTTACGCCATGGTATAGAGCGGTCCTCACCGTACTCCTTATGGCGGTGTTCATGCCGGATGCGTCACCACCGCTTGTCAGTAAAGCTATTTTTTTTATTTTTTTCAAAGTCTTTCGAATTCCTTCCTATCTTTTACTCTTGACAAGACAGTCTCCTCACTAATTACACCGTCCTTATATAACTTTTTCATGGATTTATCCATTGTTATCATGCCATGCTGCGCGCCTGTCTGAATTACGGTCATGAGCTGTTCGGTCCTGTGCTCTCTTATAAGGCTTCTTACCGCTGAGGTACCAGTCATGATTTCACACGCGGCTACACGCCCTCTACCGTCTTTTTTAGGTAAAAGCTGTTGTGATATTATACCCTGAAGACAGCCTGAAACCTGTATCATGATCTGCCTCTGTTGGAAGGGGGGAAATATATCTATAAGCCTGTCTATGGTCTGCGGAGCATCCGGCGTATGGAGCGTACTTAAAACTAAGTGGCCTGTTTCAGCAGCTGTAATTGCGGTAGATACTGTCTCCAAGTCTCTCATCTCCCCTACAAGAATAACATCCGGGTCTTGGCGAAGAGCGTGTTTAAGGGCATTTGTAAAGCTGCGCGTATCAGAACCCACTTCCCTCTGCTTTATAATACTCTTATTATGCGTATGAACATATTCTATCGGGTCTTCTATGCTTATAATAAGAGCTCTTCTTTCGTTGTTTATAAGATTTACCATGGTCGCCAATGTTGTTGTCTTTCCCATGCCGGTAGGGCCTGTTACAAGGACAAGTCCGTTTGGCTTGCGAGCCAGATCATTGACAACAGGCGGCAGACCCAGTTCCTCGGATGTTTTTATCTTTGTAGGTATAATACGGAATGCTGCCTCTACATTGCCTCTTTGAATATGCACATTTACCCTGAACCTTGAAACTTCAGGTATATATATTGATAAGTCCAGCTCAAGTTCAGTCTCAAATCTGACTTTCTGCTCATCGCTAAGAATAGAATATATTATCTTCTTGGCGCTGTTTCGGTTCAGTACAGGATACGTTGTAGGAACTAATAACCCGTCTATTCTTACTGTCGGAGGAAGGCCTTCTGTAAGATGTACATCAGAAGCATCTTTATCAACTGCATACTGTAATAATTCCCTTATATCTATTTCCGCGGCCATCTTATACTCCTTGTTATTATGTTAGCGTGTTAACGGGTTGACGGGTTAGCGAGTTATTGGTTAGCTGGTTACGGGTTTTTGGGTTAACAGGTCTACCCGCTAACACGCAACCCGACAACCGGAAAACCCTAGAACTCTTCTCCTCTGCCTGAATGTATATCTTTAAGCTGTAGGGCAAGCTCATCAGCATTAGAGGCATAATACAAAGCCGATTCCTTACTGATAACTTTCTTATTAAGCCAATCTGTAAGCGACTGGTTAAATGTCTGCATGCCGAAAAGCCTGCCTTCTTCTATTATACGTGTAAGCTGCTCTGTCTTTCCCTCGGAAAGCATTTTTCTGACAGTCGGGGTAGATAACATAACCTCGCAGGCAGGTACTCTTCCCGCGCCGTCAACCCGCGGAACAAGCCTCTGTGAAACTACACCTTTTAAGAGTAAGGAAAGCTGCATCCTTATCTGGGAATGCGCATGCGGAGGAAAGAAGTTTATAACCCTATCTATTGTCTGAGCAGCATCTACGGTATGCAATGTACTTAATACCAAGTGCCCTGTCTCAGCAGCCATTATAGCGGTCTGCATTGTTGCCACATCTCTCAGCTCACCTATAAGTATCGCGTCCGGGCTCTGGCGTATAACATGGCGTAAGGCATGGTCAAAACTTAAAGTATCTGAGCCTACCTCTCTCTGCGATAATATGGATTTTTTATCAGAATGCAGGAATTCTATGGGGTCTTCGATAGTTATTATATGTTTTTCAAAATGCTCATTCATATAATCTATTATAGACGCCAACGTTGTGGATTTCCCGCTTCCGGCATAACCGGTTATCAGTATAAGGCCTCTAGGCTGTTTTGCAAGATCCTGCATTATCTCTTTTGGAAGGTTTAACTCATCAAAGCTGGGTATGTTCATCTTTACAGAACGGAATGTAATAGATATAGAATTTCTCTGCATATAGACATTAAATCTAAATCTGCCTACTCCAGCCAGGCTATACGCCGCATCCAACTCTTTTGTTATATCGAAGTGCCTTCTCTGAGCATCTGTTAAAATAGATTTCAATACAGCTTCAATATCTTCTGATTTAAGCCTTTTGTCTATTGCCGGCAGAAGCTTATTATCTATTCTGAAATAAGGCGGAGTCCCTATTTTAAGATAAAGGTCAGACGCGCCCCTATCCAGCATCTTTGAAAGATAATCTTTTACTTCCATCTAATTACCTCCATTTTCTAAAACATATTAAGTGCCCAACTCCCAGCTCGCAAGATACTTTTTTTGCAAGTCAGTCAGCTTATCTATCTTTGTTCCCATAGCTTTAAGCTTAAGATAAGCTATTCTTTCATCTATATCCTTAGGGACAGTATACACCTTTTTCTTGAGTTTATCGACATTTTTTACAACATATTCGGAAGCAAGGGCCTGATTCGCAAAGCTCATATCCATAACACTGGCAGGATGCCCTTCGGCACTCGCGAGGTTTATAAGCCTGCCCTCACCCAGGAGGTATATCCTTCTTCCGTCTTTCAAAAGGTACTCATCTGTCGACTCTCGCATCTTTCTGCATCCCTTGCTCAGTTTTTTCAATGCCGGTATATCTATCTCTACGTTAAAGTGCCCGGAATTCGCGACGATAGCTGTATCTTTCATTACCATGAAATGTTCTTTTCTTATAACATTAATATTTCCGGTCAAAGTAACAAAGAGATCTGCTGTCTTCGCGGCATCTTTTAAAGGCATGACCCTGAAACCATCCATCATAGCCTCAAGAGCCTTTAATGAGTCTACCTCCGTGACTATAACGTTCGCGCCTGCGCCACGGGCACGCATAGCAACTCCCCTTCCGCACCATCCGTATCCGCATACAACAAATACAGAGCCTGCTAAAAGCTTGTTTGTCGCTCTCAATATGCCATCTAATGTGGACTGTCCTGTGCCATAGCGATTATCAAAAAAATGCTTGGTCTGCGCGTCGTTTACCGCGACTATAGGAAACAGCAGAAGCCCGCTATTCTCAAGGCTGCGCAGCCTTATAACACCTGTTGTTGTCTCTTCTGTGCCTGCTATAACATATTCCGCGAGGTCTTTTCTCTCTTTATGTATTGTAGACACCAGATCAGCGCCATCATCCATTGTAATATGCGGCCTTTCATCTAAGGCAGCATTGATATGGTTGTAATATGTCTTGTTGCTTTCACCCTTTATTGCAAAGACAGGTATGCCATGATCTTTGACCAGCGACGCTGCCACATCGTCCTGTGTGCTTAGCGGGTTTGAAGCACACAATACTACTTTCGCGCCGCCTGCTTTCAAAGTGATCATCAAATTTGCTGTCTCTGTAGTTACATGTAAACAAGCGCCTATCCTGACATTACGTAAAGGCTTCTCTTTGCTAAACCTTTTCTGTATAAGAGATAAGACGGGCATGTCCTTTTCAGCCCATTCTATTCTAAGTTTACCTTTTTTCGCTAACTTCAAATCCTTGATGTCGTATTTCACGTATACTCCTTTTGTTTTAGGGTCTAGGCTGTAGGGTCTAGGGTAAATTCTATAGATGCCAACTGCATTCTACACCCTACAGCCTAGGTCCTAGGACATAGGACCTACTTTGCTTTTCGTGCTAACAATTTAGCCTTGTCTGTCTCCTCCCAGGTAAAACCTTCCTCGTTTCTTCCAAAATGGCCATAAGAAGCTGTACGCTTATATATAGGCCTTCTGAGCTTCAGGTTGTTTATTATGCCTCTTGGCGTAAGGTCAAAATTCTCCCTTACAAGTTTTACAAGTTTTACATCGCTCAGCTTGCCTGTGCCTTGACTATTGACCATAAGGCTTACAGGCTCTGCCACACCTATAGCATAGGCTATCTGTATCTCACACTTCTTAGCCAGGCCTGCCGCTACTATATTCTTCGCTATATATCTTGCCATGTATGACGCGGAACGGTCCACCTTCGTAGGGTCTTTCCCTGAAAAACAACCCCCGCCATGGCTTCCTACTCCGCCATAGGTATCAACTATGATCTTCCTTCCGGTAACTCCCGTATCGCCTTGAGGTCCGCCTACTTCAAATCTGCCTGTGGGGTTTACATATATCTTTGTATGCTTATCCAGCATATGTTTTGGGATAACCTTATCTATTACTATCTCCTTTATATCTTTTTTCATCCGGTCCATCTTAACCTTGTGGTCATGATGGGCGCTGACTACTACAGCCTCTACTCTTTGGGGCATTCCATCATCATACTCTATCGTTACCTGGCTTTTTCCGTCAGGGCGAAGATAATTGAGAGTTCCGTTCTTTCTTACTTCTGTCAACCTGCGGGTTAGCTTATGGGCAAGTGTTATAGGAAGAGGCATAAGCTCCTTTGTCTCATCTGTAGCATATCCGAACATCATACCCTGGTCGCCAGCGCCGCCCGTATCAACACCTAAAGCTATATCAGGAGACTGTGCCTGGATAGAGGTAATGACTCCACAGGTATGATAATCAAAGCCGTACATAGCGTTGGTGTAACCAATATCTTTTATTGTAGCGCGAATAATGCGTGGTATATCTACATAGCATGAGGTTGTTATCTCTCCCGCTACCATAGCAAGGCCTGTAGTAACCATCGCCTCGCAGGCTACCCTGCCGCTAGGGTCTTTCTCATATATAGAGTCAAGTATAGCATCTGAAATCTGATCGCATACCTTATCCGGATGGCCTTCAGTAACTGACTCGGATGTGAATAAATGTCTCTCCCGTCTCACTTCGCTCCTCCCTTGTTATTATGTTTAACTAGGTTACAAAAGTTACATAGGTTACGTAAGTTACGAAAGTTACTCTTTTTTAAAAATAAAAATATGCAGCCTTTTTAACATCCGTAACATTTGTAACCTCCGTAACCTAAACATGATATACTTATTATTTAGTCCCACTTCATCTTCTGCGCACGCCTTAATGACTTCTTATCACCTATATCCAGCCACATTCCTTGAAATACATATCCATACACGCTCTCTCTTTGAGAAAGCCATTTTATAAAAGAGCCTGCCAGATCCAAGGGGCTGCCGTCATGCTGGTATTTCTTTAGAAGCGGTAATTTCTCCTTAGGAAAATAATAAAGGCACATTGCCGCCAAAGTAGACTTCGGATTTTTTGGTTTTTCCTTAAAAGATACTATCCTCTGCCTGCTGTTTAGCTCGACTATACCATATTTATTCGCGAGGTTCAGCTTCTTTATATCAAAAAGGCCTACAGTCACGCGGGGCGAATTAGATCTACTCTTTTCTATAAAATTATCCAATTTAAAATCGAATATATTGTCACCCGCCACCACAAGAACATCGGAGCTTATATTTTTTTCATCTATCGTAAAGATGATATCACCTATAGAGCCGCGACGCTCATCCAGCGCCTTCATGCCGTCGTCGACAACGGTGATCTTCTTTCCTCTTTTCTGCGATATCTTCCACTGGTTGAAATTCTTAACAAATTTACTGTTTGTTACGATCAGTATCTCATCTATGCCTCTGGCAGTCCTGACCTTTTCTATAATATGTCCTAGTATCGAGCTCTTTCCTAAAGGTAAAAGCGGCTTGGGCCTGTTAAGCGTAAGCGGCCATAAACGCGTCGCATATCCTGCGGCAAGTATTATCGCTTTCATTATTGCTAATCCTTGTCCTTGTGTCTTGTTAGCCTGTTTGCGGGTTAGCTGGTTAACCCGCAAACCCGCATACCTGTTAACATCTCTGTTGAACCCGTATCAATCATGCGAAGCCTTATAGATGATAGACTTAAACTTCTTTGTTATAAGCGCTTCTACATCTGTTCCTGTAGATAAAAGAAGTGCGTCAGCTGCGAGTTTTTTAGCTTCATCATACCTCATAGAGCGGATTATCTTTTTTATCTTTAATATAGAAGAAGCCGGCACGCTGAATTCATCAAGCCCTAATCCTAAAAGCAACGGTGCGAATACAGGTTCACCGGCCATCTCGCCGCACATGCCTATCCATATGCCCTTAGAATGTCCCGCGTCTATTATATTTTTTATCAGACGCAAGACAGCAGGGTGCGCGGGCTCATATAAATAAGCTATCTTTTCATTTACCCTGTCTACTGCCAGGGAATATTGTATAAGGTCATTTGTGCCGATACTAAAGAAATCTACCTTCTCCGCGAGTATATCAGCGATCAACGCGGCGGATGGGACCTCTATCATCACTCCCACTTCAAAATCCTTGCCAAAAGGTATGCGCTTAGCCTTAAGCTCTTTCTTTGACTCCTCTAAGAAACCATTGGCCGCTTCAAGTTCTTCTACGCCTGATATCATAGGATACATAAGCCTGACCTTCCCATGCGCGGAAGCCCGCAATATCGCTCTTAGCTGAGTCTTAAAGAGTTCCGGCTTGGCTAAGCTTAAGCGTATCGCGCGCCAGCCAAGAAATGGATTCATCTCTTTGGGAACGTCAAGCTGTGAAAGAAATTTATCGCCGCCAAGGTCAAGGGTCCTTATGGTCAATATCCCTGGTTTTATAAGCTCGATGACATTGCAGTATGCTTGATAATGCTCCTCTTCCGTGGGAAGGCCTATCCGGTTCATGTAGAAAAATTCTGTCCTGTAAAGGCCTATTCCTTCAGCTCCATGCATTAGGACGGTGGGTATATCTTCCGGCAATTCTATGTTGGCAGCAAGCTCAACCCTGTGCCCGTCTTTAGTCTCCGCGGGAAGTGTTTTAAGATCCTGCAGCTCCTTATCAAATTTTACAAACTTCTTCTGCTGTTTTGCATATTCGGATAGTATTTTTTGGGTAGGATTAATAATTACGTTGCCATCCGTTCCATCTATTATTATTACATCTCCATTCTTAACGTTCTCTGTTATACTCTCAAGCCCGACCACGGCAGGTATCTCAAGCGACTTTGCCATAATAGCTGTATGGGATGTCTTGCCGCCTATATCGGTAACAAAAGCTATTACATTTTTTCTGTGCATAGTAGCCGTATCACTGGGTGATAGGTTATATGCTACTACAACAGACTTAGGAGGCAGGTCATGAAGCGCCTGCTTCTTTTTGCCAAGCAGATTTCTCAAGAGCCTCTTGCCTACATCTTCAATATCTGTTATACGCTCTCTTAGATATTCATCATCCATTTTCTGGAATACACGTATATATTTTCTCAGCACATCCTCAAAGAGATATTCTACATTAAGCTTTTGACTTCGAAGGCGGCTTATTATCTCATCTATTATCATGCGGTCTTCCAGCACTAAAAGATGCGCATTGAATATCTCAGCATGTTTGACACCCATCTCATTAGATATCTTATCGCGTATAGAGACTATCTCAGACCTGGTCTTCATCAGCGCCTCTTCAAACCGGGCTATCTCATTGGGAATGTCAGAGACCTTTATCTTTGTCCGTGGCACTGCTATATCTTCTCTGTTATATAAGAAGGCCTTTCCAATAGCTATACCCGGTGATGCCGCTATTCCTTTAAACATTAATCACCTCTGGCCTAATAAGCCTGTCTCATCAATTAATAAAATCTTCTCCAGCTCCGCTACCGCCTCTTCCGCATCAGGGCCTGTTGCCCTTAGATAAACTACTGTGCCCTGCTCCGCGCCAAGCATAAGTATACCCATTATAGACTTGCCGTTTACCTCTTCGTTATCTTTGATAACAGATATGTCGCTGTCAAACTTATTGGCGACCTGGACAAAAATAGCTGCCGGCCTCGCGTGAAGGCCCTGCTTATTCCTTATGATTATCTCTTTCTTAACCGTCTTGTGCGCCATTGGTTCTACCTTGTCTTTGTGTCTATCATATGCGTCCTAGGGTGTAGGCTGTAGGTCGTAGGGATTTTAATTTTATCAATATCATGAACCCTGGGACATAGAGCCTTCGACCTGTGGCCTATACGCTAAACGTGTATATCACTCTCACCTATGCGCCGCTTCTGTCTTAGCTATAGAGATGATATCTATTATGGTCTTTGCCAGCCTTCTTGGGTTATGCCTTATATAATCCTTGCCGTTTATCTTCTTTATTCCTATAAAATTTTCTTCTATGGGTGTCGTGCCTAATTTATTTATACCTTCGACATCGGCTGATACCTTATATGCCCCCTCATCTGCGTAGCGATTTGCCAGCTCATTCGGTATCCCGGAATTATCAACAATACAATAATCTATTCTATTCAAACCCGTATTTTTTAATATGGCACCCAGGTGCTGGGCGGCATTATATGAATCTGTTTCTCCGTGCTGAGTCATAACATTACATACATATATCTTGATAGCAGGAGAATTATTTATTGCCTCGGCCATAGACTTTACTAACAGGTTAGGTATAATACTGGTATAGAGGCTTCCTGGGCCCAGAACAACAACATCCGCGTTCTTAATAGCTTCCAAAGAGCTCTGTGTCGGTTCGCAATTCTCAGGGTCCAGCGATAGCTTCTTTATAGGGCTTGTGCTTTTTCTCTCTGTTATGTGGATCTCGCCAAGAGTAGTCGTCCCATCTTCTAGCTCAGCGACCAATCTCACCTTCTTAAGGGTGGAAGGAACAACCTGGCCTCTTATAGCCAATATCTTGCTTGACTGTTTTACCGCCTCTTCAAAATCACTTGTAACCTTGCTCATCGCAAGTATGAATATATTGCCAAAGCTATGCCCGGAAAATGTACTATTTCCATCAAAGCGATACTGGAAAAGCTCACTCATCAATGGCTCTGTATCTGCTAAAGCTACCAGGCAGTTTCTTATATCACCGGGAGGCAATACATTAAACTCCTCCCTTAGTTTTCCGGAAGAGCCGCCTTCATCTGCCACCGTTACTATAGCAGTTATGTTACTGGTATACTGCTTTAGGCCTTGCAGCAATGTAGACAAGCCTGTCCCGCCGCCTACAGTAACAACCCTGTAGCCTTTTTCAAGGTGCATCTTCTGATATACTATATCTACCAGCTCTTCTTCGCGCTGCGGCAGCAGGACCTTGATAAAAGTAAAAAGAACCTTTTTTACTCCGAGTATTATTACTATTATGCCAAGAAAGATAAAAAGTATTCCTACTACCCTGAAAGCATTAGTAGGGCCTGAAAAAAATTGCCCCCCCGCAACTGTCAAAATAATACCTATAAAACACAAGAAAAGCCAGCGCTTAATACCCATTCCTGGATAAAGCCATTTCAGAGGCTTAACCAGCTGCAGCAGCTTTTTCTTGATCTTTCTCTTCTTATCCATTACTAGACCTTTCGGTCTTCTGAAATTATAACATCAAGAGCGGTTTTTTTATCTTTTGCTGATATGAGTGAGTCTCTTAAGAATTTGTCTTTTAGCATGCGGGATATCCTTGCTAATGCTTTAAGGTGTGGCCCGGCAGCATCTTCCGGAGCTACCAGTAAAAAGAATATGTGGGTCGGCTCGCCATCCAGCGAATCAAAATCTACCCCTTTATTTGAAATACCTAAGGCAGCTGTAAGCTCATTCACAGAGCTGGATTTCGCGTGTGGAATGCCTATGCCCTGCCCTATACCCGTAGAACCCAAAGCCTCCCGGTCCATAAGGGTCTTTATAAGTTTCTCTTTTTCTTTTATAGGATTTGTCTTGGATAAAATGTCTACAAGCTCCCTTATGACATCTTCTTTTTTTGTAGATTTTATATCGGTGGTAACAGCGTCTTTATTCAAGAAATCCATAAGCTTCATGTGAAATTTTCCCTTTCTTTTTATCTGTGCCTGCCCCTGTAAGGGGGTAATCTGCAAGCGTTTCGCTTACCCGTCAATCTGTGTAATCTGTGGTTCTGTCCCCCTTCGCATCTTCAACGCGTAAGCTATTAGAATGCTACGGAGGACTATCCGCCGAAGCCCTCAAGTAGTATACACGTCGTAAGGGCAAAGGCGGATGGTGCGGATGAAGGGAGTTGAACCCCCACGGATTTCTCCATTAGCTCCTAAGGCTAACGTGTCTGCCAGTTCCACCACATCCGCATAATTCGTAATTAGCTAATGACAAATTGCCTATAAAGAACCTCAGCCTGTCTACTTTGAACTACAAGCTAACCTGGTACCCGCACAAGGAATCGCCTCCTACGCTCGGGCGGAGCCTCGCTGTCCCCCTTCGCCTAATATTTTTGTCTTTGGCTTCGGAGGATAAACTCCGGCCCACCTCGCTCATGGTTCGACTTCGCTCACCACCCTTCGAACCATCCTGAGCCTGTCGAAGGGCTTACGCCGGTCTTCGACTTACGGCTCATCCTCCCGCTGGTCGGCGTTCACTCGCTTCGATTCCTTTGCAAGAAAACCTGGTACCCGCACAAGGAATCGAACCTTGAACCTTGTCCTTAAGAGGGACCTGCTCTGCCGATTGAGCTATGCGGGCATAATATTTCAAATTGCAAACTTATGTGTATAAGATGGAGCGGGTGATGGGTCTCGAACCCACGACAACAACCTTGGCAAGGTTGTGCTCTACCAACTGAGCTACACCCGCATATTTCTAAAGAACTATACTATAATGAAGGATTATATTAACATAAAGTATAGTCGCTGTCAATTATAAATGAAGGGTAAAATTGGCGGTGAGATCCAGAGCAGATGTATAGCTTAAGCAGCAGTGTCTATCTCTTTGGCTAATGTATGTGTGGACATGATCTTTTTCGCTGAAACAGCTCTTATTTTTCGAAGAGCTTTATCAACCGGAGTCCAGGTAAGGTCAAAACCCTCTGTGTTTGCTACTGTCTCGTCTGTAAGCTCTCCGCGGACTACACTCAAGCCCGCCTTAAGGCCTGGGTCTTTTCTGGCAGCGCCAACCAAGCCATTCTTTATCATGTTCTTAAGATGCGGCAAGCGGCTGGCCTGAAGCATTTTTGATGAGGCTTTTGCTATTACACCAGGGCGGCCCGGCATATTAGCTACAAGGTAATATATTGTATCTTCATATCCTAATCTTACAGGGTCATGATGATAGGTAAAATCAACTTCAGATCTTAATTTCCCGTCGATATCGACAAAATCAAAATTGCCGCCCTGGTCTTTTGAGATATCGACAAAAAGTCTGCGCATCGGATATTCATCACATACGCGCTTTATTATATCTCCTTTGATAGTCTTCGGCGCTTTGCCTTTACCTTTCGGGACCAGTGCTGCTCCTATGATCAATGATGAGGGTATCAATGCCTTCTCTATTAAATTATCGTCTTCTCCATCTATAATAACAATATCATGGTCTTCGAGTAATTTATTTATGTCGCCTTTAGAATCGCAGATAGTAACGGTACTTCTTCCATACTCTGAAGATAATATATCTGAGAGAGAAGTTAGGTTATGCTTAAGATCAGAGATAACTACCTTTGAGCCTAAGCGCCTGGCCTGCCAAAGGGAAGAAAGGCCTGCTGCTCCTGAACCTGTAATCAATGTTGTCTTGCCGCTCAATGCTTTCATATTCGGAGAATCCGGATAAGAATTAAGTACATAATCAGCCCAGCCATCCTCTACCTTTATCTCTTCACCAACAATTTTAACCTTACCCTCATCTAAAAATACAACACCATCCAACGTTGCTTCTACTCCTGCTACAATGCTCATGCCATCAAGGCAGGTAAGTGTTGTGCCTAATCCCTCCTTATGAACTTTAACTGTGTTTGGCACTACAACACGTCCGGGCTCTCCGGGCTCTTCTTTTGAGTCTACTATCCACTCTTCGTTGGTAAAAAGCGGGGCAGTATATGGGTCTCCTTCAATCGCCTCTAATGCGACGGCATTACCGCCTGTACCCATTACTTTTTCAGTCAACTCGCGTGAGTCTGCAAAATGATAATATGTAAAAAGCGTCTTTGAGATATCAGAGATCCCCTTGTAGGTCTCGGCAAAGTTTATCTCTATTGCAAAATTGATAAGCTCTTCTACACCATCAGGCAGAAGTGCTGCTCGCCCCTCATAAGGCTTGATCTCCTTAACAACACCTATTACAAGCTTGCCAGGCTCTGGTTTTGCCATGCCTTTCATCAATTCGAATTCATCGACTTCGCCCTCGACCAAAGGCTCTTTTACTTTAATAACTATATGGGCGTTACTCCAGACCTCTTCTCTAGTGGCTTTAACTTCAGCTCCTTCTCTTTCATAATCATCGTCTTTATATTCATCTGCTCTGCCTATACCGTCACCTAAGCCGGACTGGACGATTATCTCAAATCCCTCCCTGCGTGTTTCGCCTGCTGATGATGCTTTCGGTAGTTCAAGAAGATATAACCAGCCTTTGTTAAGAGGGTCGTTATTTATGGTAGCCGGGGCTTGAGACAGATATTCATTTACCTTTACTACTTTTCCTTTTATCTCAGACTCGATATCAACAGCTGTCTTAGATATCTCCACTTGTATAAGCCAATCTCCTACATCAAACTCTGAACTGACTTCCCGAAATTCATTGACGCTGCTGATATCATCAAAAGTCCCTCCTTCTCCTGTTGCCTCTTCAGTAAGGCCCACAACGGCAAACTCCTTATTGCCGAGCTCAACAACCCTATACCACATAACACCCTTAATTATATTTTTCTCTTTATCTGCTTCCCAGCCTTCAAAAGGCTCTTCATACTCTATTGTGGTCGAGACTTCTTTCGGAGCATCAAATGAAAGATCACCGAGCCCAAGGATAGCTCCTATCTGTTCAGGTGCTGCTTTTACTATAGCTGTAGTTGGTTCAGAATGGGTATCAATCCTACTGAACTTTCTCTCGCTACCTATTGGTGTATTATGGGGGGATGCTTTTACAAAGTCTGCCTTCTCGTAACACTCACGCATCACAGCGATCATTGTATCAGCAATAAAATCAAGCTCTTTAGTGGTCAAGCTCTGGGTAGGTTCTAACATAAGAGGGTCTTCAACCACATCTTTTATCCTCGGGAAAAGTACTGTCGGCTGCATTCCAAAATCCTGCAATCTCATTGCAAAATCCATGGGACCGACGCCGGTATCCTCTTTTATCTTACTTAACAAGACCACAAACTCATGCATCCTAAGTCTTGGGCGTCCTCTTTCATCAAGGTCGCAGGGAATAATAAACTCTTCATGATCCATTAATTTTCCAAGAAGATAATTAGCATTAAGCACAGCATCTCCGCTTGCCTGCCTTAACCCTTCTTCTCCAAGTGCCTTTAAATAAGCATATGCCCTTACATGATTAGGTGTATTGCCAAAAAATGATCCAATATCTATTCCAGCCTCGGCATTTTCAATACCATAACTTCCATCAGCATTAAGCGCGACCCTTGGATTAGGCATAAATGGCGCAAGATGTTTCTTACAAAATACAAAACCTGCTCCCGGACCACCTCCGCCGTGAGGACCTGCTAAAGTCTTATGTGAATTGCCCTGGCCTATGGTAACACCAAGCTCAGCTATTAATACCCTGCCGATTACAGAATTAAAATTAGCTCCGTCCCAATATACCTCACCCCCATCAGCAAGGACCAATTTTGCTGCTCCCTCAAGATCCTCAAACAAGCCCAATGTATTTGGCTCGGTAAGCATAATAGCTGATATATTGCCCTTATTTTCGTTCACCACCCTACTTAGGTCTGCTAAATCCAGCCGCCCTGTCTTTGGATTAGTTTTAATCTCTATTACTATTGCATTGGCCATGGCAGAGCTTGCGGCATTTGTTCCGTGTGAAGAATCTGTTACTAAAACAATATTGCGGTGGCCCTGGCCCCTTGACTCTTGATAGCGATGTATAGCAGTAAGGCCTGTATACTCACCATGAGCTCCTGCCGCAGGATTTACTGACGCAAAATCCATACCAGTCAGCTTCCTTATATATTCACAGAGCTCATATATTATCTGCAACGTTCCCTGCATATCTTCAGGCCTTCTATAAGGACTTAACTCGGAAAAACCAGGCAGCATAGCTATTATCTCATTTATTAGGGGGTTGGTCATCATTGTGCATGAGCCTAGAATAATCTTCTGTTGCCTTGGATTGTAATTTAATTTATTAAGATCAGATATTATCCCCCTTAAAACCTCTTCAAGAATAAAGGGTATCTGAAGACCATACTTTTCCTGATCAAGGCCTGAAAAATGAGCGGCATTGCCCCTTTGCATAAGCTCATCGATCGGCATTGCTACAGTGGAGATCTCTTCTTTTTCATCTTTACAGCCAAGATCTTTTGATATCTTTCTTAGCGCATCATCAAGCCTGATTATATCATCATTAGTATGTTTTGCTGTAAATGAGAACTGTATAAGATTCTTTCCTAACTGGGGAAAATCCTTTGAAATATCAATGCCAGCATCAATATTAAACTCATCTGCCAATCTCTTCTGCAGTTCATCTGCGGGAATAGGTGATTCAATAATCACTTCCCTGAAAAATACGCTCTTGTTGAAAACTCTAAATCCAGGTATCTTTAATCTGCCTGACATTACATGTGCAAAAGCTGCCGCTTGCTCATGGGCACCTTCTGCCATCTTCTCAAGCCCACCATTGCCATGCTCAAGGAAAAAAAGCGCGCAACATAGCGCGTTCAACGCGACATTGGTACAGATATTACAATTGGCATCCTTTCTGGCATAATGCTGTTCACCCTTACTTAAGCCAAGTGCAAATGCTGTCTTGCCATCTACATCTTTGGTCTGAACCACCATCCTGCCTGGCATAAAATTAATAAGCTCTCTTTTGCATGCTATTATGCCGAGATTATTACCTCCTGAATAAGGCGCGCCTACAAATACCTGGCCTTCTGCTGTAACTATATCAGCGCCATATCTTCCCGGGGGCTTGAGCATCGCGAATACCATCGGATCATTTGAGTGTATATGAAACTTAGCGCCCTTTGCTGTTGCCATATTCCTTATCTTATCCAGTGAAAAATAACTGGCTATCTCACCTAAAAAATTCGGCTGCTGCACTATGACAGTAGCGGTATCTTCATCTATCTCTTTTTCTAATGTTTCAAGATCAAGACTTCTTGATTTATTCTGAAAGATAAAGACAGGTTCAATGCCCATATTTTTCATCTGAGTACCAAGGACCTTTTTATGTCTGGGATTAATATCTCCTAATACAATAACCTTCTTCCTGCCTGTTGCCCTTATAGCCATGCGCACACCTTCTGAAAGAGAGCTTGAACCTTCGTAGAGCGAAGCATTGACAACATCCATGTCTAAGAACATGGCCATAAGAGACTGATATAAAAACATAAGAGTGGTATTTCCTTGGCTCGATTCAGCAATATACGGTGTATATGAGGTGAGAAAACCTAATAAAGTTACTAAATGCGCTGCCAGATCAGAACCAGGCTCATCATAATAACCACCACCTTTAAATGATGTCATGTCTTGCTTATTCTTAAGGCTTATCTTGTAGAATAATCTGAACAGTTCTCTTCTTGATGTTATTGGCTCACCCAGGCCAAGTGAACCTTTTTCAATAAAATACTCTTGCAACGGGCCAAACAAGGCATCTATGGCATCATCTGTAGACATATTCTCTAAATCTAAGCCTAACCTGAATTGTTCATTTACAAACGCGAGCTTATTTCTCCTGTCTGGATCATCGGTGGGTAGATAAAATTTTGATGTCTCTTTCTCATCCATTCCCCTGTCAGAGATAACATGATTTATAAACGGTGCCTTGACCACCTTCAATCTATAGTTATAGCTTCCGAGCTTTGTTCCTATCTTGGCGTTTTCCTTATCTATATAAGCTAAGCCTATACATGCGTTCAGATTAGGAGAGAAGACAACACTTGTTATATGACCTATTTCCTTTCCTTCGGTATCGAAGATCTTATCTTTGTCTTTTGGTTTTCTTCCTACATTATCAACAGAATCAATCTCTCTGCCTAATACCCTTATACCTACCAATCTCTTAGTCGAGGTTTTAGACTTTTCAATTGCAGCCTTCTTACCTATATAATCAGGACCGTTCTCTGTAAGGCTTAAAACAAAGCCATATTTATATTCAAAAGCCATGGCTCCTTTATCTCCAGCCAATTCATTAGACTGCAAAGGAAACCCTGCCTCAGTCCTTAAGATATTCCTTGCCATCAACCCAGAAGGTTTTGCGCCAAGCTCAATGACCTTCTCCCAAAAAGCAAGGGCATGATCAGGATGAATATGTACCTCAAAACCATCCTCTCCTGTATATCCGGTTCTTTGTATTAACACTTCTATCTCTTTGCCATCTATATCCATAACAACAAAGTCTGACTTGAAATAATCGAGTTCCTTAAGGTCAAAACCTTTGACTAATTTCTGCAATATCTCCTGTGAACCATTTGTTCCTTGTACAGCTAATATTATTCTTCTATCTTTTGTAGTTTTGGAATCACGAAGATCTGTAATCTTAGTGCCTTTTCTTAAATTACCTACCGGCGCATCTTTCTCCAACCACTCTTTTACTTCTTTTGCATTACCGGCATTTACAACCAGCCTAAAATAGTCTTCTGATATTTTTATGACCTCTATATCATCTATATTAAGCGCCTCTATATTCAAAATATGCCTATACTGAATATCTTTATTATTAAAAGGCCTTACATTATCATCCTTATCGACATTAGGGCATGCTATAGTATCTATAAACTCTGCTGCCTTGGGGCCTTTTACATCTATCAGAGTCATATGGCTCTCATCAAATATAGATACACCTCTTCTTGTGTGCACAGCTTCAGCCCTGGCAAGTTCTTCCTCTTTATAACTTAAATTATTAGAATCATAATAGAATTGCGGCATTGAAAACCCGGCATATGCATACATCTTTCCACCGTTTTTTATGCTCCATCTTGTAATGGGGGTATGTTTTAGTTTTTTTGCAGGCTTATCCTGCTGACCGGATGAAGATGTTTTAAGGCTGCGTTCAATTTCTGTTCTATTTCTAGATGCTGTAACCTGCGGCCTTAATGTATTATCTTTGGATTTTGTATTTTTTGGAAGATTATATCCGTAGCATGTATTTGTAAAAAATAAAGCTACGATAATTAGAGATGATACTGCCTTTGTGTGCTTATTGAACATATTATACTCCGTAGTCTTGTACCAGGCGGGTTACAAAGTTAACAAATCTTTTTAAAAGTTATATAAATTATAACAATAAAAGCCTATGTTGTCAACTGGAAATGTGTGTGTGTGGGAATATATACGGTTCGCCGCCGGTCCCTCGACTTTGCTCAGGATGGTTCGAGGAGTGGTGAGCTTGTCGAACCAGAAGCAGCTCCTACTTTCGGCGTGGCGGGAAAGCAGTTAACGCTATAGATAACAAGAGAATGCTGCTAGATACTATTCTCACCCATGAAGGGAAAAACTCTGTGTGGTGGGCAATGTGTTCAAGTGTATTTACATCAAAAAATTTCCAAATATGGTTCAATAACGCGCCTAAAGCAAAACTGCAAAATATGATTGAGCTCAAAAATACAAAGAGAGTCTTTTTGCCGAATTCCTTAGCAATCACCGTTAGCGCGACAGAGTTTGTCGCAGGACCTGCCAAAAGAAAGACAAACGCCGCGCCAGGGTTTAGGCCTTTTAGCATAAGAGCCGCGGCTATGGGAAGTGAGCCTGTTGAGCATACATACATGGGTATAGCAATAACAATCATTATCAGCATCGATCGCCATCCTGAACTAAGATAACTGGTGATGAATTCCTGCGGCATAAGGTATGATATGATGCCACCTATTAGTATGCCCGCAAAAAGCCATTTTCCGGCATCTCTCATCAGGTCTCCAAAGGCATAAGTAAAAACACCTTTGACCTTATCGGAAAGAGTGTGCTCCTGGTGTGAATGGTTTCCATCACAGCATACCTTACATGTACGTTCCTTATCAGAAGGCGCGGGAGTATCTTCTTTTTTTAAGAATATATTGGCAAATACACCGGCAAATACACCTGAAACAAAACAAGCAGCTACCCGATAAACAGTAAATAGGCCTCCGAACAGTGCGTATGTAGCAAAGATAGAATCAACCCCTGTCGTAGGGGTTGATATAAGAAAAGAAAGAACGGCGCCTTTACTAGCGCCGTCCTTTTTGATGGATAGAGCTGCGGGTATTACTCCGCAGGAACACAAAGGAAGAGGAATACCAAACAAGGACGCCTTTACCACAGATAAGAAGTTGTTTTTACCTAAGTGCCTTCCGACCGTGCCTTCTTTCAGGAAAATATGCAGTATGCCGGCAAAAAAGAACCCAAAGAGAAGATAAACAGACATCTTATCTAATAGAAGGTACGATTCTTTAACAACTCCGTATAGTATATCCATCTTTTCTTAGATCCTTCGTCTCTTCGCTCCTCAGGATGAACCTTAAAAAGAAAAGCTCTGAAGGTTCATTTTACCAGATACTCCCCCGCGTGCCTATCTTTTAATTCACCTATTTTACTTTTATTCCAATTCTGTATACGTGAATAATATCCTACAACCCGAGTTACATGATAGATATCCTTGCCCTGCACTATGCTTCTATTTAGCCTGGGCCAATCGTTTTTCTCTATAGCCTCATTTGTAAAATGAGCTTTTGTTTCAAATCTCTCTGAGCGTATGAAATAGCCACTATTACCATCATGCTCACCTTCTGCCCACTCATACCCTGAATCAACACATTTGTCTATAAATTCCTTTACCTGCATCTCTTCCCCCTTTCCTTGGTTTTTTTTTAAGTAGGGCAGGTTTAAACCTGCCTACTACTGCTTTAATTTGTTAGGAAGCTATTTCGCTACAGCTACTCCGAGAATATCCTTTATATCCTCATCCGGTGTAGTCACGGGTTTAATATCAAATTTTTCTACCAGTATCTTTAAGACGTTCGGCGATATAAAGGCAGGCAATGACGGCCCTATCCTTATGCCTTTGATGCCAAGCGATAGAAGTGTCAAAAGAATACAGACCGCCTTCTGCTCATACCATGATAGTATCAAGGAGAGAGGGAGCTCATTCACGCTGCAGTTGAATGCCTCTGCTAATGCGGATGCTATCTTTATAGCAGAATACGCGTCGTTGCACTGCCCGCAGTCAAGAAGTCTTGGCAACTCACCTATTGTCCCAAAATCAAGTTTGTTAAACCTGTACTTACCGCAGGCAAGCGTCAATATTATGCAGTCCTTGGGGATCTTTTGAGCTAATTCAGTATAGTAATTTCTACCGGGCTTCGCGCCATCGCATCCTCCGACGAGAAAGAAGTGTTTAACCGCGCCCACTTTTACCGCGTCTATGACTTTATCGGCAACGCTAAGGACAGTGTTGTGGCCAAAGCCTACAAGTATATCTTTATCCGGCTTATCTTCTTTAAATCCACCTGAAGATAGCGCCTTCTCTATTACCTTGCTGAAATCTTTGTTGCCATTCTCATCCGCGTCTATATGATCGACACCGCTCCATGCTACCAACCCTGTTGTAAATATTCTCTCTCTATAAGAGTCTCTGGGTTTCTGGATACAGTTTGTGGTCATCAGTATCGCTCCCGGAAACGCGTCAAACTCTTTTGCCTGTTCCTGCCACGCTCCTCCATAATTGGCTATGAGGTGATTGTATTTTTTAAGTTCAGGATAAGAGTGCGCGGGCAACATCTCACCGTGTGTATATATATTTATACCTTTCCCTTCTGTCTGCTCAAGAAGCTGCTTAAGGTCATAAAGGTCATGGCCTGAAACCAGAATAGCAGGCCCTTTCTTTACTCCAATCGAGACCTTTGTTATGGTAGGATTACCAAAATGTTCTCTATGCGCCTCATCAAGCATCTCCATGCATCGGAGATTTACCTTACCAAGCTCCATAATTATAGCTACAAGATCATCCGCTGTTAATGAGCTATCAACAAGGCTTGAGAGCCCTTTGTAGAAGAAGCTGTTCACGCCCTCATCTTCTTTGCCAAGTATGGCCGCGTGGTCAGCATATGCAGCCATTCCTTTTAAGCCGTATAGTATCAACTCATGCAAACTCCTTACATCCTCATTAAGCCCGGGATCAGCCATTATGCCTCTGTTTGCCGCCTCATCAAAAAGCCCTTCCAGCGTATCAGCCGGTTTCCAGGTTGCTATCTCGGGGATATCCTCGTCAAACTCCTTGCCATTCCTTTTCTTATAAGCATCCAGGAATAGTTTCTTTAACTTCTGCTTCTCTTTATATGTCTCAAGAACTATCTCCCGCAATCTCTTGTTGTCAAAATTTACATTGGTGACTGTGGTAAAGAGTGCTTTAATTACAAAGCTGTCTGTATCTTTATCTTTTAGGCCTAATTCCTCTGCCATATTACCGTAAAAAGCTATGCCTTTTAACCCATATATAATAAGATCCTGTAAACCTGCGGCTTCATCAGTCTTTCCGCATACACCTTTTACCGTACAACCTTTACCGCCTCCTGTCTGTTCACATTGTCTACAAAACATATTCTTATTACCTCCTTTAATCTTTTTGCTTCCCTGCTTCTTTATTATGTAGATATTTCTTATATAGTGAGTCCCCTACACAGTCTTTAGCGAACTTGCACCAGTCAAGACAGCTCTGCTCACTCTCGCGCATAAAAGTCTTTTTACATTTAGGGCAGGTGGCCTTCACCTCATCAGACCATATCTCTACATCAAAAAAACAGAAAGGGCATCTTATATTATCCGGCTTTGGCTGCCTAAAACTCATGGATCCGGGACACTTAAAATTCAAGAGATATCACCCCCACACCAATTATAAAACAACTTATTAAATATTCAGCAAACATATATACATTCCTGTATTCGTCTCTTTAGTTGAGTAAAGGCTCGAGACCTTAATTTCAAGTTCGATTCTCTTTTTCGCGCATCCTTCTCAGAACTGTATGCTTCATAATATACTAAGTTAAAAGGTCTCCTTGATTTTGTAGAATAAACTAACCCTTTATTATGTTCTTTAAGTCTTCGCTTAAGGTTATTTGTTGACCCCGTATACAACATATTGTCTTTTGAACTTTTTAATACATACACATAATACATTATATTAATAATTGGTGTGGGGGAGCACCTCTCCTTTTATGCTTATTGTAACTTCGCTAAAAGATATATCTTTGCCTGACGCTGCCAGAGCCTGTTTAGCTATCTCTACCATCCCAAAACAGCAGGGTACCTCCATGTGAGCACAGGTCAATGAATTGATATCATTATTCTTTAATATCTGCGTTATCTTTTCTTTATAGTATTCGGCATCATCCAGCTTTGGGCAGCCCACAAGTAAAACTCTCCCTTTTAATAGATGCTGATGAAAATTAGCATCCGCAAACGGCACGCAATCAGCAGCTATCAACAGATCCGCGCCTTTTAGGTATGGCGCGCTCGGTGGCACAAGCATGATCTGCACAGGCCATTGCCTTAGCTGAGACTTTACATCTGCCTGCTTATCTTTTCCCTTAGTCTTATCTTCTGTATCATCGCAGCTTCGAAAATCCTTAACCGCCGTGCCTGGGCAGCCACATGGTAAGGGTTTTTTCTTTTCTTCATGATCAGGCACAGAAATATTATTCTCTTTCAAAAAGGCACGAGCCTGGTCCAGATACTCGCGCTGGTTATGCTCTTTAAGATGTTTTAAATGCGCCTTTATCACATTTTCGCCATGCTTTACTATTGTTTCCATGACTTTCTTCTCGTCATAAGCTTGCGCTTCTCTCTCCTCTATCAATATAGCGCCTTGCGGGCAATGGCCTATGCACGCGCCCAAGCCGTCACACGCCAGGTCACTTACTAAGCGGGCCTTATCATCTATTATCTGAAGCGCGCCCTCGGGGCAGTTTGGTATGCACTCACCGCATCCGTTGCACTTCTCTTCGTCTATCTTTATTATCTTTCTCTTAGTCATGACGTCTACTCTTTCTGTTTATAAGCGAGCTTATTGTAATATATTTTAATTCTGTTATAAGAAGCCTTTCTATGCGGCCTATCCTTTTCTTTATCTTGCAAGCCCTTGAATGAGGGCATGGCTTCTTCTTAAAAGTATGGTCGCTTAACGTAATGGGCCCTTGAAAAATATTTATAAGTTCTTCTAATGATATCTTATCCGGGTGCTTTGCCAGGGAGAAACCACCGTTTTTTCCTTTATAAGATCTTACAAGTCCTTTTTTATTTAAGACCTGTAGTATCTTCCTTAAGAAGGGCTTGGGCATATTCAGGCAATTGATCAGCTCTCTTGTAGATATTAAGTCTTTCTTATTTTTAGCGATACAGCATAACGCCCTTATCGCGTAATCTATGTCTCTTGTTATTAATTTCATATTTATTCGCCTTGTTCTAAAGTTTAACGTGTAGCAGGTAGCGTGTAGCAGGTAGCGTGTAGTATCGCGTCAAAAAAAAGCTTTTTTCTACATGCTACATGCTACATGCTACATACTAAAAGACCTTTTAACGTCATGCCCAGGACAAGCTACTGCAGCCTTCTTTACAATGCGTAACAGGGCGCAGCATATATTTTATTGTAAACCGCATAATATGCCTCCTTTCACTTATCACTTAAGTTAATGTTTTTTAGGCTTTTAAGCCTAGTTTTTCCTTATATTTTTCAGGGTCCTTGTTAAATGCCTCTACGCATCCGGCACAGCAAAAACCTATGGTCTTACCATTGTATTCCGCCTTAAATGGCGTATCTTTTGCCACCTCACCCCCCATAACAGGGCAGGTTGTATTACAAACCTCTCCCTCTTTTAGGCCTTCGGCCCCCGGAAGCCCGCACTGCGCGTAAGCTCCTGCGGAATAGAGGGTCAGCATAGATAGTACCAGCAGCATCAGAAATACCTTACTCATCTCCTCCTCCTTCTGCTTTTTCTCCGCCTTCGCCCGGACTACTCGTATACTACTGGTGGGCTGCGTCGGACTGCGCGCCCTTTGGGCGCTTGCTTTTTACTTCACTTAAATGATACCATATAAGTATCATTTTGTCAAGTTATTTTTTAAAAAATTTGTAACAGTTTAGCGTTTAAGAGGGCTCCCGTCGTAGGGCAGGTTTAAACCTGCCCTACGGGCTTATCTGCTTATCTGGCGACGAAGGATCTTGGTAATACATTTTTAAACATCAGGGTGAAGCTGCTTCTTATAGTAAACATAGCATTTCTTGCATATCCCATCTTTCTCGGCCCACTCAGGATGCCTTTTTCTTATAAGCTCGACTATATGGCCTTCGGTGTGGGGTATTATTACGCTTAGGTCCCTTGGTATTTTTATTTCGCATGTTGGGCAGACAAATTCCATAAATATCTCTCCTCCTGGTATAATAATCAGGCATGGTCTATGATTATACCTGATTGCAGTGATTAATTTAGATTACAAAGATTAAAGCATTAATCGTTGTAATCTTCTTTTTTAATCTTTTTAATCAGACGCCCTTTCTTTCTCGTTTTAGGGCGTCTTATTTCACCGCGCGGATCTTTATACTCACCACAGCCTTATCTATCTTTTCTATCTCTTCTTTTGACATATCTTTAGCAATATCACTTATAACCTTATCTGAACCAATATAATCTGATATGCATACAGGATCTTCTTTTACAACCTGCACATCTTCAAAGCCCGCTCGCAGGATCTTATCTATATACTCCTCTCTTCTCAATGCACCTGAAATACAACCCGCGTACATATGAGCTGATCTTTTCACCTCTTCAGTCAAGTCTCCTAATAGTACCATGTCTGATACCATAAGGCGTCCTTTCGGTTTTAGTATTCTGAACGCCTCGTTAAATACCTTCTGCTTATCTTCAGCAAGATTTATCACGCAGTTACTTATAACGCAATCAGCCACAGAATCCTCTAAGGGAATATTTTCTATGTCACCTAGCCTAAATTCTACGTTGTTATAACCTGCTTTTTCAGCGTTGGCTTTGGCCTTTTTGACCATCTCTTCTGTCATATCTATTCCTATGGCCCTACCCTTATCTCCTACTCTCTTCGCTGCAAGAAATACATCTATGCCGCCGCCTGAACCCAGGTCAACAACAGTCTCTCCCTTTTTTATAGAGGCTATGGCAACGGGATTACCGCATCCGAGACCCATGTTGGCATCTTCCGGTATGGCCTTTAACTCTTCAACCGTATATCCCACTTTTTCTGAAACACTAGGGTTATCAGAGCTGCAGCAGGTAGGACCGCAACAGCTTCTATCCTTTTTCTTAGCAATAGCTCCATAGATCTTTTTTACAAAATCCTTCATTTCATCCTCCTGGTTTAACTTTCTTTTCTTAAGAATGCCTTAGCCAGCGCTTACCAAAGTAGCGCCTAGATATAAAAATACTCTGCACCAAAATAGATATATTCATAGACCACCATACCGCTATCGCGCCAAACCCAAAATGGATGCCAAAGATATAACTTAACGGAACACGTAATAACCACACGCATGAGCCTGCTAT
>JBDRAM010000136.1:0-11060 GCA_043823785.1 Candidatus Omnitrophota bacterium | reverse complement strand
TATAAGCCTCTTTTCTTCGTGTAATATAAAATTTACCCTTAATTACCATTACTTCTGCACACCGCATGCGCGCATTATAATTACTGGACATTGAAAACCCGTATGCCCCAGCGCTCATAACCGCTAAAAGTTCGCCACCCATAACAAGCGGCAGCTTCCTGTCCTTTGCCAGAAAATCTCCGCTCTCACATATGGGGCCTACTACATCCTGGGTGTAGTTGGGCCTTTTAGCGTCTATTACCACGGGAACAACCTCATGATACGCGCTATAAAGGCTTGGCCTCATAAGGTCGTTCATACCAGCATCGACTATCATAAACCTTTTAGCAGGCGCTTTCTTAATATAGAGAACTTTTGTTACAAGTATGCCGCTGTTTCCTGAAATAAATCTGCCGGGCTCAAGTATCAATTTTACATTCAGTTTCTTGATTAAGGGCACTACAGCTTTAGCAAATTTCTTTGCTGTCTGCGGCTTCTCTTTGTGGTAAACAATACCAAGCCCTCCGCCAATATTAAGATAGTCTATTCTGTGCCCGCTGCTGCGCAGCTTCTTTATAAAAAGAGCAGCTACCTGCACGGCTTTTATGAAAGGCTTGCTTTCTGTTATCTGCGAACCAATATGTATATGAAGGCCTGCTATCTCAAGATGAGGAAATATTTTTTTCTGCTTAAATATCTTAAGCGCGGTCTTCTCATCTATGCCAAACTTATTCTGCTGGGTGCCTGTTGTTATATATTTATGCGTATGGGCATCTACTTCCGGGTTTAACCTTACCGCGACCCTGGCTCTTTTATTCTGGCGCGCGCATAGCTTCTCAATCAAGACCATTTCAGATATAGACTCTACATTGAAAAACAATATACCTGCCTTAAGAGCCCTGTCTATCTCTATCGGGGTCTTGCCGACACTTGCATATACAATCTTCTTAGGATCTGCCTTTATCCTCAGGGCTTTATATAGCTCGCCTCCAGATACTATATCGAGGCCTGACCCTGCCTTTACAAGTGTCCTGCATACTGATAAATTTGAATTTGACTTCATAGAAAAACATATAAGCGGCTTAAGGCCGGAGAACGCGCTCTTTATTTTGGAGTAATGATCAAGTAGAGTCTTATTGCTATACAGGTAAAAAGGGGTGCCTACCTTTTTAGCTATATCTAAAACACTTACATCCTCACAATATAACCTGTTATTTCTGTAATTAAAATAATGCATCTTCTCATCCTCTGTTCATGATGGGGATTGTTCTCGCGAATAAGCAATTTAGATCACTTGATATGCCTTATCCATCTATCTATCTGCTGCCTTACTAAAATAGGATTTGTACTGCCAATGGACCTTTTTGACATGACGGATTTTTTAGAATCAAATATCTTCATAATATCAGCTTCAAACTCATTAGAAAATATTTTTAGTTCAGCCAGCGGCATGGATGATATATTTATGCCTTTAGCTATAGTATGCGATATCAGCTCACCTACGGCCTTATGCGCCTCTGTAAAAGCTACTCCTTTTGCGGCCAGGTAGTCCGCGATATCCAGGGCATACAAAGATTCATCTTCCAGGCTTTTGTTTATAATATCCTTGTTGACTTTCAGAGTTTTAACCAGCCCTGTGAGTATCTTAAGAACCTTCTCAGTGCTTCTCACTGATCTGAATAAAGGTTCTTTATCAAGCTGCATATCTCTGTTATACGCAAGAGGCAAAGACTTCATCATCACCATTACAGATATAAGATTCGCGTAGGCAGAACTTACAGAAGCCCTGATAAGCTCAAGGCTGTCAGGATTTTTTTTCTGGGGCATTATACTTGAACCTGTACAATATGCCTCGTCAATATCTATGAAACCGAATCCCGGAGATGAAAAAAGTATCATGTCCTCCGAAAACCTGCCCAGGTGCATAAATAATATAGATATGCCGGAAAGTATCTCTATTACAAAATCCCTGTCACTTACAGCATCTATGCTATTTTCGCTTATTTTTGAAAAGCCTAAAAGCTTAGCTACATATTTTCTATCTATTTTAAAAGAGGTGCCTGCAAGAGCGCATGAGCCAAGGGGCATCTCATCGCATCTTTGGCCTGCATCATCAAGCCTTTCTATATCCCTTTCGAGCATATTTACATAAGCTAAAACCTGGTGTGACAACAAAATAGGCACAGCATGTTGAGTATGCGTAAGCCCGGGTATAACTACATCAATATTTGCCTTTGCAAAACCAACAAGAGCGGATTGCAAGCCCTTTATAAGATCCCTCAGCACAGATATCTTATCTTTGCAATATAATCTAAGATCTAAAACAACCTGGTCATTTCTCGATCTGGCTGTATGCAGATAATCCGCGCTCTTTCCTATTTTTTTAGACAAGGCCAGATATATAGCTGTATGTATATCCTCTGACTTAGGCTCTATAATGAAGGCGCCCTTCTCTATATCTTTCAATATATTAGTGAGGCCTTTCGATATGGACTGAGCCTTACCTTTAGGAATTATTCTACACTTATCAAGCATCTTTACATGGGCAATGCTTCCCTGAGCATCATATTGAGCAAGCTCCTTATCGTAATCTATGGAGCTTTGAAACTCCCAGAAATCAGGGTCTTGCCCTGACTTGAATCTTCCACCCCAAAGTTTTTTGTTCATAACTAATCCTCGTGTTTTGTATTGCGTATCGCGTATCGCGTATTGCGCTTATAATTTTTTACGCAATACGCAACGCGCACGACGCATGACGAATACTCTATTTCCTATACGGCAATCCCCATATCTTTATAAAACCTTCCGCTGACTTATGGTCAAAGGTATCTTTTTCACTATATGTTGCCAGCTCTTCCTTGTAAAGAGAAAACTTTGATTTTCTTCCGGCAACCACGCAGCTGCCCTTATAAAGCTTAAGCCTTACAGAACCTGTTACCTTCTTTTGTGTATTATCAATAAACTTATCGAGCGATTCTTTAAGAGGGCTAAACCATAGCCCATAATATATAAGCTCTGAGTATTTAAGCGATACCAGCTGCTTAAAATGAAGGAGCTCCCTGTCAAGAACAAGCGCCTCAAGTTCTTTGTGCGCTGTAATCAGCATTAACGCGGCAGGCGCTTCGTAAATCTCTCTTGACTTTATACCGACAAGCCTGTTTTCAATCATGTCAGACCTTCCCACGCCATAATCAGAACCTATCTTATTAAGCTTTTTTATAAGCTCAACAAGCTTGTATATTTTCCCATTTATAGTTTTTGGCACGCCTTTTTGAAATCCTATATTAACATAAAGCGGTTTGTTGGCTACCTTGCATGGATCTTTTGTTATCTGATACGCGTCAGCAGGCGGCTCAACAGCAGGGTTCTCAAGTATTCCGCACTCAATGCTTACACCCCAAAGATTTCTATCAAGGCTGTAAGGACTCTTCTTGGTCGCCTCAACAGGAATGTTATGCATCTTGGCATATCTCATCTCCGCCTCTCTGGAAGCAAAATCCCAGACCCTAAGCGGCGCGATGACTTTAAGATGAGGCGCCACAACGGCAAGTGAAACCTCTATCCTTACCTGGTCATTTCCTTTTCCTGTGCACCCATGAGCAACATGATCGGCCTTCTCTTTCTTTGCTATATCCGCAAGTTTTTTTGCAATCAAAGGCCGCGAAAGGGCGGTTGCCAAAAAATAGTTTGATTCATAAACAGCATTGGCCTTTAACGCCGGCATTATAAAATCTTCTGCAAATTCTATTTTCGCGTCTACTATATATACTTTTGAGGCGCCTATTCCTATGGCCTTAGTCTTGGCTTTACTAAGATCTGCCTGCTGTCCTACATCTAAAAGACAGGCTACAACACTATATCCTCTCTCCTGAAGCCATCTTATTGCAACGGAGGTGTCTAGCCCTCCTGAATATGCAAGTACTATCTTTTTCATAACTAAAACTCCGTGTTTTGTATCGCGTATCGCGTATCGCGTATCGCGACTATAGTCTTTTACGCAATACTCAATACGCACGACGCACGACGTATTATTTTAAGTCAACAATTCCAGTAACACAGCCTTTTGAATATGCAGCCTATTTTCAGCCTGATCAAAAACTATTGAAGCAGGGCCGTCTATTACTTCGTCCGTGATCTCATCACCCCTATGCGCAGGCAAGCAGTGCATAACAAAGCAGTTCGGCTTTGCCTGCTTGAGCAATGCTGAATCTATCTGATAACCAGCAAAATCTTTTAACCTCTTATCCCTCTCCTGCTCCTGTCCCATAGAAACCCATACGTCGGTATATAAGACATCCGCGCCCTTTGCCGCTTCCTCCTTATTCTTTACAACTTCTATCTGCGAACCTGTTTCTTTTGCTATCTCTACCGCTTCGTCCAGTATTTTGGGGTCAGGCTCGTATCCTTTTGGTGACGCTACTGAAAGGCTCAAGCCTGTTTTTGAGCAGCAATATAGAAGAGAATGCAATACATTATTACCGTCCCCAATAAATGCCAGCTTTGAGCCCTTAAGTTTCTTTAGCTTCTCTTTTATTGTAAAAATATCCGCTAACGCCTGGCAGGGATGGAACATGTCGCTTAACCCGTTTATCACAGGAATAGTCGCGTTCTTTGCAAGATCAACGATAGCCTCATGAGAGAAAGTCCTGGCTACAATAACATCGAGATATCTTGAAAGAGTCAATGCTATATCCTTAGGCGCTTCTCTTGTACCAAGCTTTATATCATCCGGGCCAAGATATATAGTGTAGCCTCCAAGCTGGTTCATGCCTACCTCGAAAGAGACCCTTGTCCTATTTGACGGCTTCTGAAATATTAACCCCAGGCTTTTGCCGGTCAGCTTATTCTTATAAGCGGCAGGTTTAGATTTTACCTTCTCAGCAAGATCAAGAAGCCGCTCTATATCCTTCTGGTTCAAACCTCTAAGTGAAATCAGATCTTTTTTCACTCCGTACCTCCATATTAAAAAATAAGCTGTTTATATGTAACAACTAAGTTTCTGATTTATATATTTTAATGCTAAAATCTTTTTAGTCTTGAGGTACGAGGTCATCTTGAAAGCCCTCTTAAAACCTCATCTAATATTTTCATTGCCTTAGATATTTCGCCCTTTTTAATTGTCAGAGGAGGCATTATCCTTAATATGCTTCCCTGCGTACAATTTATGAGAAGGCCTTTTTTAAAACAGTCTTCTACGATTCTTGCGCCTTCTACATTAAGTTCAACGCCTATCATAAGAGCCTGTTGCTTTATTCCTCTTATTATATCAGGGAACCTCTTTTTAAGCTTATTAAGGCCCTTGCCCAGGTATTCTCCCATTTTTTTCGCGTTATCAAGCAGATTATCTTTTTCAATAGCATCTAATACACCCAAAGCCGCGGCACAGACTACAGGGCTTCCGCCAAACGTTGACGCGTGCATGCCGGGCTTTAAAACATCGCTGACCTTATCCCTCGCGACCATGACTCCTATCGGCAGGCCTCCGCCTAATGATTTTGCAAGCGTCATCATATCAGGCTCTATTCCATAATGCTGATAAGCAAAAAGCTTTCCTGTCCTGCCCATCCCAGTCTGCACCTCATCGACTATTAAGAGCATATCCCTCTCATCGCAAAGAGCCCTCACATCTCTTATATAGTCTCTGTTGGCGATATTTATTCCGCCCTCACCCTGTATAAGTTCAAGCATTACAGCAACTGTCTTGTCATCGACCGCCTGCTTAAGTGAATCGATATCATTAAAAGGAACATGAACAAAACCTTCCGGCAGCGGATCAAAGCCTTTCTTGACTTTTTCCTGTCCTGTCGCGGCTATAGTAGCAAGGGTTCTTCCATGAAAAGACTTCTCCATGCAAATAATCTTAAATCTAGACTTATCGTGCCCGTATGCCCTGGCTAATTTTATAGCTGCCTCATTTGCCTCGGCACCGCTGTTTGCATAAAATACCTTGCCGCCAAAAGAACCTCTCGATATCCTCTCAGCCAGGATTACCTGGTTTCTGCTGTAATAATTATTAGAGACATGAATTATATCATTAAGCTGCTCCTTAACATATTTAACAACCCTTTTGTGGCAATGGCCTATGCCGCTTACAGCCCAGCCGGGAAAAAAATCAAGATAAAGATTGCCTTCCGCATCCCATATCTTCGCGCCCTTTCCCTTAACAAAAACTACGGGTGTGCGTGTATATGTATTGAGTATATACTTCCCGCATAAGTTGATTATTTCCTGTCCGCTTTTCATTTTTACCTCTTTTTATCATATCTCGTATTGCGTATTGCGTTTACACGCAATACGCACGACGCACGACGAAATACAAAACGTTTATTTTACGTTAGCAACAATTTCAGTCCCAATACCCTTATCTGTAAAAACCTCAATAAGCAAAGAGTGGGCTATTCTGCCGCTTATAATATGGACCTTTGCTACGCCCTTATCCAACGCCAGGTTTCCTGATTGAACTTTTGGTATCATACCGCTGTCAATAACCTTTAAACTTATCAGCCTCTGCGCCTCTGCCTCTTTAAGGGTCGATATAAGGCTCTCTTCATTATCCTTTTCCCTCATAACGCCCTTAACATTTGTTATCATTATAAACTTCTCAGCGGAAAGCGCGGCCGATATTTCAGCTGCCGCAAAATCCGCGTTTATATTATAAACATTTTTGTTCTCATCCACTCCTACGGGGGAGACAACAGCTATTGAACCTTTTTTAACAGCATACTCTATATGCCTGGTGTCAACAGATTCAACATCACCTACAAAATCACCTGGTATAAGGTTATTCTTCTTTTTGGCTTTTATTGTAAAATTTTCTCTACTCACAACCGCGTCTGCGTTAACACCTTTTTTGCTTATCCTGTATACAAGGTCGGAATTAACCAGGGTCAATGCTTCATCTACTATTTCTGCGGTCTCCTCGTCTGTGACTCTTAAGCCATTTACAAATTTAGGCTCTTTACCCCTTTCCTGCATAAGCCTGCTTATATAAGAGCCTCCGCCATGCACAAGAACTATCTTTATACCGTTCTTATGAAAACATATAATATCGTCCAGTATAGAATCAGATATAACCTCATCATCAAGTATGCTGCCGCCGTATTTTATGACAAAGACCTTACCCTTAAATTGCTCTATGTATTTTGACGCATTCTTTAATATATCGTCTTTATCCATGATTTAAGAGTACTCTGCGTTTATCTTAATATATTTAGGGCTCAGATCAGATGTATAAACACTTGCCTGGGCCTTACCTATATTCAGATAAACAGTTACCTTTATATCTCTACCTTTAAAAAGAGTTTGGGGCAATTGATCGCAAACAGCCACGCCAGATAAGACCGCCCTCACCTTATTAAGGTATATATCAACCTTTGAAGGCAATATGCCTCTTACTGTGCCGCAGGCAGCAGCTACTCTGCCGAAATTAGGATTCTCGCCATAGCACATTGTCTTAAAAAGATTTGAATTGGCAATAGCCAGCGCAGCATTCTTTGCCTGTACCTTGCTTTTGGCTCTCATGACTTCTATATGTACAAACTTAGTTGCGCCCTCTCCGTCAGCAACCATCATCTTCGCGAGCTCTGAACAGACAGTATTAAGCGCAAGCATAAATTTATTATAATTAGCCATAGAGGATACTACATCAACTCCGGATAACCCATTAGCTAAAGCTAAAACAGTATCATTTGTGCTCATGGAACCATCTACTGTAATATTGTTAAATGAGCTATTGACAGCTTCCTTAAGAGCGGCTCTCAACTGCCCCTTACCTATAGCAGCGTCGGTAGTAATTATACACAGCATAGTAGCAAGGTTCGGCTCTATCATGCCGGCACCTTTTGCAATACCCGTTATAATTACCTTCTTTCCTCCTGCCGTAAAGCTGGAAGAAGCCATTTTCCTGAATGTATCAGTAGTCATTATAGCCTCTGCAGCTTTGCTAAAATTAGATCTCGAAAGTGTTCTACATAGCCCAGGCAAGGCCTTATCGATCTTACCTATCGGAAGCTTCTTTCCTATTATGCCTGTTGAACAGATCAAAACCTCACTAGCTTTACAACCTATTAATAAAGAGGCTCTTTTTGTCATCAAGACAGCATCTATAAGCCCTTTCTTACCGGTAAGGCAATTCGCGTTTCCTGAATTAAGTATAACAGCTCTATGTTTTTTAGATCTAAGATATTCCTTGCTCAGCGTTACAGGAGCTGCCTTGAATCTATTAACTGTAAAAAGGCCGGCAGCTGCAGCAGGCTCATCTGAAAGAATAAGCGCGAGGTCTGATTTTCTCTTTTTTATTCCTGAATGAACAGCTCCCGCCTTAAATCCAAGAGGAACTGTAATATTACCCCTTATTTTCTTCATTTATATCAACCCGAGTGTTTCCTGAAAACCGCATACAATATTCATATTCTGAACAGCCTGTCCGCTCGCCCCCTTTTGCAGATTATCTATCGCTGTAACTATTACAGCTGTCTTGCCGTCAGCGGAAATTGTAATACCTATAGCGCAATAGTTTGTCTTTACAATATCACTGACCTGCGGCAGGATACCTTCATCATAAATTTTGACAAATGCCGCATTCTTATAAAAGGACCTATATAAACTTATCAAAGCTGATAAGCCGGTCTTTTTCTTAAGGCCTACATAGGCGGTTGTCAATATACCTCTTCTGATAGGAATAAGATGGGGTGAGAACAATACATTTATCTTTTTCCCCGCTATAGCCTTGAGTTCCTGCTCTATCTCAGGCGCATGCTGATGCACGCCTATCTTATAAGCCTTTACGCTTTCGCTAACCTCACAGAAATTAAGAGAAAGATCGGATTTCCTTCCCGCGCCCGTGACTCCGCTCTTTGAATCTATAATTATCTGTTTTGAGTCTGAAAGTTTTTTTGATAATAGAGGCGCGGCTGCCAGTATAGCTCCCGTAGGATAACATCCGGGATTCGCTATCAGCTTTGCTTTTTTTATTCTCTTTTTATACAGCTCCGGCAGGCCGTAAACACTTGTAAATAGATATTTCTTATATATGTGCCTCTGTCCATAATACTTCTCATAGACGTTCGCGTCTTTTAATCTAAAATCCGCGCTTAGGTCTATTACGATTTTACCATTATCAAGCAGCCTGGGTGCGTATTCCATGGAGACCTTGTGGGGCAATGCCAGAAACACTACGTCAATGTCGCTCTTCAGTATCTGGTTTACAACCAGGTCCTCACACAACATATCAAATCTTCCGATTAGCTCCGGGAAAATATCTGATATCCTTGTGGGCTTATCTATCTTCGCGGTCAATGCCTTTATTTTGGCCTTTGGATGCTTCAGCAATATTCTTATTAATTCAAGGCCAGTATAGCCGGTTGCGCCACATACTGCGACATTTACCATTTCCTCTCCTATGTTAACAGTCAACAAAATGAGCAGATAACTTGTGGGGCACGAAGTGCGACACAAGTTCTAGCGCCCATTGTTGTCCTACTTTTCAAGCGTCTGCGAATTAACCCCGCAGCGTATCCTGAAAAATATCGAAGAGATTTTTCAGGATGTATACGCATGGGGCCTATTTTTAATATCACTATAACTTATACTAATATAAGCTATAATTATAAACTATATATACATGCATTGTCAATAAAAAGAAAAACCCGTAAATGAGCACATAACTTACGCGGCTGAAGGAAGCGTAAGTTATAGGTGCGAATTTATCCTGCCGAGTATGTCAGAATTATCGAAGAAAATTCTGACATATTTTACGAGGCAGGACAGAAAATAATAGACCCGCAACCTTAAGGACTGGGGTTGCGGGTCTATTAAGACACCTCAAAATAGAAATTTTATCTCTTCGAGAACTGGAATTTCTTGCGGGCCCCCTTCTGTCCGTATTTCTTTCGTTCTTTTGTTCGAGGATCCCTTGTTAAGAAGCCGGCCTTCTTAAGCTTCTTCCTAAGGCTCTCATCAAAAACTAAGATTGCCCGGGCTATCCCATGCCGTATCGCGCCAGCTTGAGCCGATAGACCACCGCCCCTTACTAAAGCTATGACATCATATTTTCCGACTAAACCGCATGTTTCAAACGGCTGCTGCATAATCATTCTCAAGGTCTCCCTTGGAAAATAATTTTCTGCTGTTCTCTTGTTGACCGTTAACTCACCCTGGCCGGGTTTTAGTGTAACACGCGCTGTGGCTTCCTTGCGGCGCCCAACTGCTGAATATTTTGCTTCATCTGCCATTTATCTCTATCTCCTAAATGAGCACATCACTTGCGGAGCAAAAGCGACGTAAGTGATAAGTGCGAATTTATCCCGACGAGTGTTTGAAAATTATCGAAGAGAATTTTCAAACATTTTACGAGTCGGGATTAAACCTTTATTTCCTGAGGAGCTTGCGCTTTTTGCTTATGCTCTGCTCCGGAATATATCTTCAACTTCTTTAGCATGGCTCTTCCAAGCGGCGTACCCGGTAACATCCTCTTTACCGCAAGACGTATGACCTTTGTAGAATCATGCTTCATCATATAATCAAGGTTCCTTACCCTGCGCCCACCGGGATATCCTGAAAAAGTCGCGTACTCTTTCTCTTTTAGCTTATTGCCGGTAACCTTTATCTTACTTGCGTTTATAACTATGACTCCATCACCGCAATCTACGTGAGGGGTGTATTCCGGCTTATGCTTCCCGCGCAATATAATAGCTATACGGGTCGCGAACCGGCCAAGTATCTTATTATCGGCATCGACCAGAAACCACTTCTGCTCTACCTCATTTTTCTTCGCCATATATGTCTTATTCATTATTATAGTACTCCTTAAATATTATAGAAGAATTTGCATATTATCACAAATTCACTATCTTTGTCAAGAACATTTTAGGGATATTGGTAATCGGTGAGTTACAATGGGGTAACAACGTAGGAGCGGCCTCCCTGCCGCGAATACTTACTTAGAGTGAGGCAGCAAAGAGACTGGATCGACATTGGGATTTTTGGCAAATTCTTCTAATGTCCATAAAAACCATTCTTCAAGAGATTGATTTTTCAATCTTTTAGCAGCGGTATTGAGTATACTCATCAGTACAGAACGT
>JBDRAM010000135.1:0-17517 GCA_043823785.1 Candidatus Omnitrophota bacterium | reverse complement strand
GTTCTTCAAGATCATGAGCAACAAGAATATGTTTACAGATATTGTCCATGGAGCGCGAACCCTCGCGATATTCATCGGTGTCTTTATCGTGGTTGGCGGTATGCTTCCAGCTATTTTCAACAAAGAGCATTTCGCTGACTTACCGAAACCTAAAAAAGAAAAGGGCATTTCTAATATTACGAAAGACTTCTTCAGGAATTTTGCGATTACGTTCAAATGTCGTCCATTTGTTAAGCTTTGCGCTGCAACATTCTTGATCTTCAACGGATTCATGCTCGCCTCCGCTTTCTCAGCCTATGTTATTTTCTTCTATGTTTTTAACGGCGATTATTCAAAAGGTGGAACATTGCTCGGTTGGTTTGGATCGATCACTTCCGTTTGTACTTTCTGCGTCATCTTCTTATCCACATGGCTCTCCACAAAGATCGGAAAGCGAAAAGCCTTTTTAATCACCATTTCCATTTCGATCGTCGGTTACGCTTTGAAATGGATAGGGTATAACCCCAGCCAGCCATATTTACTGCTGATCGCCGCTCCATTTATAGCGTTTGGCCTGGGATCGCTCTTCACATTGGTCAGTTCCATGGTAGCTGATGTTTGTGACCTTGACGAACTTCAAACCGGCACACGCAGGGAAGGCATGTTCGGCGCTGTTTACTGGTGGATGGTAAAACTAGGATTAGCAATTTCATCGCTTATCTCCGGATTCCTCATCAACGCAAGCGGTTTTGATATCGCGTTAGGCGCCAACCAGACAGCTAGGACTTTATTGTATATGAGGCTATTTGATATCGGTATTCCTATCGCGACCTCTTTAGCTGCTATTTTTATTATTATGACCCTTAGCCTCACAGAAGCTAAGGCATATGACATTCGTGCGCAGATCGAAAGGCGAAGAGAAGAAAGACGAAGAGAAGAAAGACGAGGAGAAGAAAGGCGAAAAGAAGAAAGACGAGAAGACGAGTAAAAGATTGGGACGGTCCTAAAGGGGACACCCCTTCGCACAAAATTTACAATTTTTCATCAAGAATTTCTTCATATGGACGAGATGTGTTAATATACTCTACGTAAGCCTTTTGCCTTTTTGATTTAGCTTTACCGATTGCTTGATAAAGGGGATTTTCAGTAATAAGATTGTCTTTTTTACCCTTAGAGTAATAATGGTAACTTGAATACGGATAATTATCCAAATTATTTACTAACCTCGCTCTTAATGGGTTTCTTTCAATATACCGCCCGCATTCTAAAAGCTGATTATCATTTTTAATAAATATGTCTTTATATCTGTTCTGAAAAAGATAGCCAACGGTATCATATCTTTTGTGGTAATTTTGTGCGTAAGTCTGGCACAACCCTTGCATGAATTTTGATAGGCCTTTTGCTTCTAGCACCTTTAGCAAAAGGTGAAAATGATTAGGCATTAAGGCATAATGGTAAATTTCTATCTTAGAGCTCATTAAATATTTTTTAATGAGCTTTTTGAATGTTAAATAGTCTTGCTGGTCATGAAAAATTTTGTATTTATTATGACCTCTGTTAAAAATATGATATATCCCTCCATCAAATATATTTCGAGCTGTTCTTGGCATATCATCCTCCTTTCTGCCTCGCGGGCATTGGCTAAATACGGTTATAGTTTAGGCATTAACTTTCTTTATAAATTTACTCCTCATATATATAGACGTATTTCGAAGCAATTTTCTTTCAAAAAAATTGCACTACCCTAAAAATTTTCAAAAATAGCAAAATTCCTAACAGTTTTTATGCTCAGGGGTGTCCCCAAAAGGACCGTCCCCTAAACTCGTCCCCTAAACTATTATGTAGATTTTATACTCTTGGGCGAGTATGATTATACATTATGTGAACTTTGTGAATTTTTGTCTAGAAAACGAAAGGACTTCCATAACGTAAAAGGCCTGGCCTATAAAGATAGGACTGATATCAAAATAAATCAGAGGCGCCCGGGTGCTAAAAACCTGGATGAGATACCTTTTCCCGAAACAGACGAACTGCCCATGTATAAGTATAATGAACCTGTGAGCAGAAATTATCCGAACGCTAGAGTTGTTACCTCACGAGGATGTTCGTATGGGTGCATGTTTTGCGTTGAACCACTGATGACAAATAGAATTTACAGGAAACGTTCGGTAGGGCTTGTTGTGGAAGAGATAAAGATGCTGATAGAGAAATATAATGTAAAAGAGATATTTTTTGATGATGCGCTGTTTACAATACCGCGCGCAAAAGAGATAGCCAAGGCCCTTTCCGAGAATGGTATAAAGATATCATGGACGTGCTGGATGGACTGGCGCATCAGCTTAGATGATCTTAGGATAATTAAAAAAAGCGGTTGCTCGGCTATAAAGTTTGGGGTTGAATCTTCGGACAGTAAGATATTAGAATCGCTAGGAAAGCCTATTTATATTGATAATATCAGGAGGCTTGTTAAGGATTGTAAAAAGGCAGGAATACTGTCTCACGGTTCATTTATGCTTGGCTTACCAGGCGAGACTGCAGAAAGCATGAAAGATACTGTTGACCTGGCATTTTCATTAGGTCTTAATTCTTGCCAGTTTACAGTAGCAACGCCGTTGCCCGGAACGCAATTTTATAAGGAGGTTTCAGAAAAGGGGTGGCTTGCTACCCATGACTGGTCTAAATTTGAAAGTGTAGCATCTCCTGTAGTAGAATACCCAAATTGCACAAGAGAAGATATTATAAGCGCCGTAGAAGAGGTAAGGAGAAGAAAGGTAAAACAGTTTTTAAAAAATCCAATCAATGCGCTACTATATATATGGAAATTAGTCAGGATAAAAGGGGTCCGCGACTTTACGGATGATTTTTTAACCAAGGCAAGATTTGTGTTTAAAACCATATTTTATAAAAAGTGACGATATCTAACGGGTTGAAATTTTTACTTTTTTCCCGCGGGATAAAAAGAGGATTGAGAAGGTTTTTATATATAAGCAGACGCTTTGGCCTTACCCCGCATAAACAAATAGAATTTATTAAGTATTATATATTTTTACTTAAGAAAAACAATGTCAAGGGGACATTTTTTATACCTGCAACAATGCTGTCGTCTTATTCCGGACAGATAAATAGGATAGAGGCCGAAAATATAGAATGGGGCATACACTCTGATATCCATACAGATCTTACCATGCTTGAAAAAGAATCACAGAGGAAGCATATAGATAATGCTATCAGTATATTTGATAAGCATAAAATCCCATTCAAGGGATTCCGCGCTCCCTATATGCGTATCGATAATTCTCTATTGGAGGCTGTGTGCAGGCAGAAGAGGTTTTTGTATGACAGCAGTAACTCTGTAATATGTGATGAGGTATATCAAGATACGCACCTCTCTTACGATTGGGCAAGAAGTTTTTACAGCCCTCAGCTCCACTCGCAAAAGAGGGCTTTCCCGGCAATAATCAAGCAGCTGGTACAGATTCCGGTTACGCTGCCAGACGATGATATGCTTGTAGACAGGGACAGGCTTGATCCCGACTCTATCCTGAAGATATGGCGCAGGATACTAAAAAGATACTATGAAAATAAAGAGGTATTTGTACTTCAGCTACACCCGGAAAGGATTTTTTATTTAGGAACTGCCTTAGATTCCCTTATAAGAGAGGCGAAAAGTTTTGAGCCACCTATTTGGATAGCTACATTAGGCGAGGTAGCAGAGTGGCGAAGAGAATCAGGCCTAGAAGAAAGGTGGCCAGCTCCATATAAGAGCGCACTTTGCATTACAGGTGATATAGACATGCTTACAATAACTGATTTTTTGGATCGCTTGAGAAAATGGTAATTAGTAAAAGGAGTAAAGATACCTATCTTTTTATAAAAAGGGTGCTGGATGTATCCTTTGCCATTATCCTAATCGGATTAACATCTCCGGTTTTAGCCGTTACGGCAATAGTTATCAAGCTTACTTCTAAAGGCCCTGTTATTTTTAGGCAGATAAGACTGGGCAGGGATAAAAAGCCATTTTCCTTTTACAAGTTCAGGTCTATGTATAGCGGAAGTAGCCCTGAGATACACAGGCAGTATATAGAAAAACTTATGTCAGAGACCGAGAAGAAGATAGGCCGGGCAGGCGGCGTGCATAAACTCACTGATGATCCCAGGATAACAATGGTGGGGCGTATTATACGCAAAACCAGCATAGACGAGCTACCGCAACTCTTTAATGTATTAAAAGGAGATATGAGTATCGTGGGTCCGCGGCCGGTTATACCCTATGAACTTAAGTATTACACAACAGATATGCTTGAAAGGTTTTGTGCCAAACCAGGTATAACAGGATTATGGCAGGTGTCCAAAAGATATGCTGTCGGCTATAAAGAAATGGTAGCTATAGATATATTATATGCTAGAAACTGGTCAATATGGCTTGATCTTAAGATCTTAGTTAGAACATTTCCGGCAGTGCTTAAGGTGAGCAAAACATACTGATTGATTTGATAGAAATAATATATATTTCATAAAAAAGAATACAATATTTCCATTTTTATATCGACAAGCAATATTTAAATGCTCCTTCCGCGTACATGCTCACTTATACTTGCGTACTAAATTGATTTATGGTATTATATTGCCCTGTTTTATGGAGGCTATTTTACTATGAGAAAGAAAGAAAAATACTACCTTAACGAAAACGGCGAATTTGTAATTGAGAACTACCAGCTGGCAAAGCCGTTTTCGAGTTTCTTCCCCGGTATCGCGGGCATATGGGGCGTTCCCACATGGGCGTTCTATGTAAATAGAGGCCAGGCCATAGCGTCTTTTGGCATAAAGAATAAAGACTGCCCTATTATGGAATTTCAACCCGCGAACAAGGCATATTACCTTACTCCGCTTGTAGGTTTCCGCACATTCATAAAGGTCAATTCAGGCAAAGGATCTCAATTTTACGACGCATTTCATAACGGCATAGGTTCATCCGGGTTTAATATTACCAACAAGATGGTAATAAACTCATATGAGCTTAAGCTCTATGAGATAAATTATACCTTAGGTTTAGAGGTAGCGATAGAATATTTTCCCATTACAAACGATAACTATGGCGCCTTAGCCAGAAAACTTACCATAAAGAACGCAGGTAAAAAAGATATCTCTATAGAGGCCATAGACGGCATGCCGCAGATAATACCCTATGGCGTGAATAATATGTTTTTAAAGAAGCTCTCGCGCACCATAGAGGCCTGGATGGGCATTGAGAACCTTGAAAACAAGGTCCCGTATCTTCGCCTTAAAGTAGATCCTACAGACAGGCCCGAAGTAGTCCATATAAGAGAAGGCAATTTCTATTTGGCTTTTGATAAGAAGGGGATCATTAAGCCTGTGGTCGATCCCGAAGCTATTTTCGGTACGACCAATAATTTTACACACCCTGTAAATTTTATAGAAAAGAAATTTACTTATCCTAAGGATCAGCTTACAAGAAGCAGGACTCCTTCGTGCATGAGTTATTGCGGAACTATAAATCTTGAGCCGGGACGTTCATACACACTATATACATTAGCGGGAAATATGGACAGCCTGAAGAAACTCAAAGCTAATACTAAGCGCATAGCGGATGAGAACTATCTTATCAGAAAGCAGAAAGAAAACAGAGACCTCATACTTTCTTTGCAGGCAGCAGTTTTCACTAAGTCATCGTCGATAAATTTTGACTTCTATTGCGCGCAGAACTTCTTAGATAATGTTATGCGCGGCGGCTATCCGCTTTTCGTAGAACATCCCAAGGGCAAGACCCACATACAAGTCTTCTCCCGCAAGCACGGTGACCTGGAGCGTGACTACAATAGATTTCTAATCGAGCCCACCTTCTTTTCGCAGGGTAACGGAAACTACCGTGATATAAACCAGAACCGCCGCTGTGATATATGGTTCAACCCTGAACTTAAAGATGAAAATATCATAACTTTTTTTAGCCTTATCCAGATAGATGGGTACAATCCGCTTATCATAAGGCCCGACCGTTTTAGCTTTAACAATAATTTCAGGCCCATAGCCAGATTTTTTTCCGGCGCTGACTCAAAAAGGATTAAGAAGTTTTTAAGCGCCACCTTTACGCCAGGTGAACTCTTTTATTATATAGAGCAGAACGACATAGCTATCCAGGGTAAAAAGAGAGACCTGTTAAAGTCTATACTCGATAATTCGCAGCGCTCCTGCGAGGCATGGCATGGCGAAGGCTTCTGGATAGACCACTGGCACTATTGCCTTGATATGCTCGAGAGCTATTTAAGGCTTTATCCCGAAGGCCTGCGTTTTCTGCTTCTGGAAAGGAGTGATTTTACATATTATGATAATGGATTTACGGTAAAACCAAGGTCTAAAAAATATATATTGCACAACGGCAAAGTATACCAATATAAGAGCGTAGAGGAAAACCCTCACAAAAAGATCGTATTAAATAAGAGAAAGAAGCTCCCCTTTGTTTCAAGGATACATGGCGGCCCCGGCAAGGTCTACAGGACGACATTGATAACCAAGATGCTTACAGTGATAGCGAACAAGATGGCCGGCTTAGACCCCCAGGGAGTAGGCGTAGAGATGGAGGCAGACAAGCCCAACTGGTACGACAGCCTCAACGGCCTTCCCGGACTTCTTGGTTCCTCGACATGTGAGACATTCGAACTTAAGAGATGGATACTATTTATAAGGAAGAGATTCACTCAGCTTGGTATGGCCGCAGGCTACAAGATAGCGCTTCCGAGTGAGCTGCATAAATTTTTAAAGGGTTTGAGCTCTTTTTGTGAGTCGCGATCGGATAATTACAGTTTTTGGGATAAGACGCATCTCTTGAAGGAGCAGTACCGGGAGAAGACGCTTCTTGGGTTTTCCGGTATTAATAAAGAGATAGGCATAAGAGAGCTTGAGATAATACTTGATATTTATCTTAAGAAGGTAGAATCCGGCATAAGCAAGGCACGCGACAGAAAAACAGGCCTATATTACTCATATTTCATCAATGAGGTCACAAAATATAAGGTCCTGGAAAAAGACGCGCACACAACCTATGTAAAGGCCCTACGGTTTAAACAGAGGCCCCTGCCGTTGTTTTTAGAGGGTATGGTCCATGCCTTTAGAGTCACCGAGAATAAGAATGAAGTAAGGGGGTATTTCAACGCCATACGCAAAAGTCCTCTGTATGATAAAAAGCTTAAGATGTACAAAGTAAACACTTCGCTAAAGGATATGCCAGAAGATATAGGCCGTGCCCGAGTATTTGCGCCAGGGTGGCTTGAGAATGAGTCTGTCTGGACGCATATGGAATACAAGTACCTTCTTGAGGTCTTAAAGAGCGGCCTGCACGATGAATTTTACCAGGACTTTAAGAATGTCATAATAGCATTTCACGACCCGCGCCGTTATGGCAGAAGCATACTTGAGAACTCCTCATTTATGGTCTCGAGCGCTTTTCCTCAAAAAAACTTACACGGAAACGGTTTTGTAGCTCGCTTAAGCGGCGCGACAGCGGAGTTCATCAATATCTGGCTTCTTATCTGTTCAGGAAAGAGGCCTTTTTATTTAGGAAAAGATGAGAGGTTGTATCTTGAGCTTAAACCAATATTGCCGGGGTGGCTTTTTACTAAATTTGCTAAGGATGGTTTTGGCAAAAATAGCTTTGCTTTTAAATTTTTAGGCAGTACTATAATAGTCTATCATAACCCAAAGAGAAAAGATACATTTGGAGATAACGCGGCAAAGGTAAAAGAGATAAGGCTTAAGCCGTTAAAGGGCAGAGAGGTTATACTAAAATCCGCGGTTATAGCCGCGCCATATTCTTATGAAGTACGCAGGGGAAATATAGAGCGCATTGACATATTCTTAACGTGAAAAATTAGAACATAAGTAAAAAGTAAAAAGGAAAAAGTAAGGAGAGAAAAGCAGTTGATGAACATGAGAAAATACGGGCATTTTTCAAAAGACGGACGTGAATTTATAATTACTAATCCTGATACACCCAGGCCATGGATAAATTATCTTACCAACGAAGACTATTGCGCTGTCATATCGCATAACGCGGGGGGGTACAGTTTCTATAGGGATTGCAGGACAGATAGGATCCTGCGCTGGCTTCCTGAAAACTGGCATTTTGACAGGCCCGGCCGCTACATATACGCGAGAGATAAGAAGAGCAAAGATTGCTGGTCAGCGTCATTTCAACCCATAAGAAAGAAGCCGCAGTTTTATGAGGCGCGCCATGGATTAGGATATACGATTACAAATACAACATACAACGGTATAAACATAAAGATAACATTCTTTGTGCCTGTTCACGATACCTGCGAGGTCTGGCTTGTCACTATTACAAACAAGACAAAGAGAGTCAGGAATTTAGAGCTATATCCTTACGTCGAATGGCTTCTAGGTGATTACCATGAGGAGCTGCGTTACCGAAACATCATGAATCTCTACAACCGTGTCTGGTATGATAAACCACACAAGGCGATATTCGCTAAAAAGACCGCCTTTTGGGTAGGTATGGACATAAAGCCTTTCCCCTATATAGATTTCTTTGTGAGCAGTCTTCCTATATCAGGGCATGCTACCGGCAAGGACTCGTTTCTAGGCAGAGGCAATACAGAAGAGAAGCCTGAGGCAATATTTAGCGGTAAGTTTAAAAATACAGATGTTACATCAGGTGAGGATTCCATAGCCTGCTTTAAGCATGATATAAGACTCTCACCCGGTTCTTCCAGGGAGTTCACGGTTATATTAGGCCAGGCAGATAAAGATGACCATCGTGTAAATATACTCACAAAATACCGTAATGTCAAAAACGCTAAAAGAGAATTAGAGAATGTTAAGGCGCTTTGGCAGGATAGGATAATAAATAATATAAAGATAGAGACGCCGGATAAAGAGTTTAACCAGATGATGAATATCTGGGTAAAGTATCAGCTTTATATCTGTAATTTCTGGTCACGTTCACCGAGCTATTATCATGAGGGTGGCGGAGGAAGAGGATACCGCGATTCCTGCCAGGATGCCGAAAGCATTATGTCAATAGATCCGGAACATGCTAAGGCTAAGATAAGGAAGCTGGTATCTCTTATCAGGCGCGACGGGACTTCCGCTCCCGGCTACTCTGATACTACAGGCCCTGCGAAACATAGACCGAATAAAGACCACCCGGTATGGCTTACTTACACAGCAGCCGCGTATATAAAAGAGACAGGAGACAAGGAGATATTGGATGAGTATGCCTCGTACCTAAAGGATAAATGGGTCAATGGATGGGATTTAGACCACAACCATAAAGGCGGCAGTGCCACGGACGGAGAGGGCACTATATTCGAGCACCTTGAGGCGAATCTAAACTTTACATTTAACGATGTCGGGCGAAAGGGCCTTCCTCTGATAGGCCACGCTGATTGGAACGATGCCATAGATGCCGCGGGAATAAAACTAAAGGGTGAGAGCGTATGGCTTGCCATGGCGCTTGTAAGAAGTTTAAGAATGCTGGCTGAGCTTGCCCTGCTTACCGGCAAAGAAGATAAGGTCAACGAGTTTAATAACAAGGCCCAGACCATGTCTGAGAGGATAAATGAGGTAGCATGGGATGGCAACTGGTATAAGAGGGGCTTTACCGATGACGGAACTGTTTATGGCTCAAACAAAAACAAAGAAGGAAAGATATATATAAATACGCAGTCATGGTCCGTGCTTTCAGGAGTAGCCGGCAAGGAGAGGAGAAATAAGCTCCTTAGATCTGTTGACAGGTACTTAGATGGTGAGCATGGCATAGCTCTCTTTTATCCTGCTTATACAAAGTGGGACAATAAATTAGGCAGAATAAGCATGTTCGCGGAAGGCACAAAAGAGAATGCCGCTGTTTTCTGCCACGCGGCGACATTTCAGATAGTAGCGGAATGTATCTCCGGAAGGGGCACAAAGGCGTATAAGGCAATGAAGAAGATAATGCCTAACGCGCAAAAGGACTATGACTTATACAAAACAGAGCCCTATGCCTATGCGGAGTATATGGTAGGCCCCCAACACCCTTATCTCTATGGTGAAGGAGCATTTACCTGGATCACAGGTAACGCGGGGTGGAATTTTATGGCAGCTACTGAATGGCTTCTCGGTGCCAGAAGAGATTATGAAGGATTGAGAATAGATCCGTGCATACCAAAGTCATGGAAAAAGTGCAGGATCACCAGGCCTTTTAGGGGTGCGGTCTATGATATTACGATAAAAAACCCCAAGGGCGTTGAGAAGGGCGTTAAGAAAATAATTGTTGACGGTATTGAAGTAGATGATATACTGATATATCCCCATAGTGACAAAAAGACCCACAAGGTCGAAGTCCTTATGGGATAAGCCTTCAGGCATAGGTGTCAGACACCTGTGTGAAAAGATTGATAAAATTTTTGGAATACAACCTGCCTTTATGTGTTATTATAAGTAAGTATTAATAAGAGCGGTTTTTCAAAGCAAGCCACTTGCGTAGAAAATCGCTCTCAAGAAGAGGCTCTTTTCCGTGTACCGCAAAGACTCAATAAAAGCTCGGTGGAGCGAAAAAAGAGACTTTTTTAAAAAATTTAAAAATTAATTGAAAAAGCTTGACAAAAGTCGGTTCATGTGGTATACTTCTCTTACATTATACAAAATTCCCTGCAAAATAAAGAAATTTTCTAAAATTTTAAATCTTAAAAATGAAAGGAGGTGACAAAAGATGAAGATACGTACAATACTTATGACGATTACATTGGTAATCTTCACAAGCGGCCTTGCATTTGCTCAGTTTGTATCAGATGGTGACGCGACATTTGGTGCAGCAGTAACAACCGGCGGTACTCCAGGAGTCATTACTCCATTTAGCGCTTCACTAGTAAACATCAGCGGTGGTGGTGCTACTTCGGTTACATGGACAGGAGTAGATGCTGGTGATGACTGGGTATCAGCAAATCAGTATATAAATGTCAACGGGTTTGAGACACGCTCTACCTGGGGCATCCAGATATATACTGACAATGAAAATGGTCCAACGCCTGCAACAACGTACACAGGAGCTGGTGATCCGGCAGGTTTAGTTAACGCGAGCAATACTGACGTTGCTATACCTATGTGCTGGAGAGTTGTTTCTGATGATACATTCACAGCAGGATCTATTGACCTAGATATAATCCAACAGTATATAGCAACGGATGATATCTATGTCCTGTTACGTGATCCACTTGAGTATATCAGCGACACTAATTACTTTGCACCATGGTTCTGGATGTTGGATAAAGAGACTCCTGATGTAAGCCCTACGGTTGCTGATAATCAGCCGTTTGGCGACTATCAGGGATATGCAAGCCTAGTTGGTTCGTCAGGTGTGCAAATAGCTCCAGATACATATGTGGGCATAGCATCCTCGACATCCGACTACAATGTGTATTTAGGTGCTAAGTTTACTACTGCAGCAGCTGGAGTAGTATACAACACCGGTACACTGACTGTGGAGATGTACCATCTCTAATATAAGATATTTCCTAGTCCTGCCTGATTGCCTTATCTGCTTCCAGGCAGGAACGGTGGGTTCTATTCGGGCAGGACTAGGCAGGACTAGGAGTCTTATATATGGAGGATGGGTTTTACCCGGTTTTTTATGGTATAGGAAAGTATAAAATACTTTCCTAACCACTGAAAATCGGATGAAGTTATCGCCGAAGGCGATTTTCTTGAGCGTTTGATTAAGTTCTCAAAGCAGATATGCCCAGTAAGTATATCTGCCAACAGGAGGAGTATGTAAAGATGTACTCTATCTATAAGAGTGCTACATTCAGAATAGCTATATTAGTAGTAGCATGCTTACTACTAATTAGCGTTAATAAGGCATATGCTCAGGCCGCGGTACAGGTTATAAATGGCGCCGGAGGCGGCACTGTTACTGTAACTGTGCGAAACCGCAGTGGTACCCAGGCCGCGGACGGAGTGCTTAGATGGACAGGCGCTTCTGATGATGTGGGCAAATGGCAGACATCGGATCAGTATATAGAAATAGAGCATTCCGGCCTTCCAATTAACTGGGGAATGCAGATATATACTGACAATATGAATAGCACTCCCGCGTATACCGGTGGAGCAGACCCGGCAGGCTTAGTCGCTGTGGGAAATACCTTAACTACAGTGCCGCTCGCGTGGCGCATTACGGATAAACCACCTTCCGGATATACAGTTGCTGATGAGGACCCTTATAATGACGCTAACAAGGTAGAGAGGCCTGATCACGATGGCATGGCAAGTTATGCGTGGCATTTTATGAAAGATAAGAATACACCGGATGACCCTACTACAGCTGGAGAAGACGAGGCTTTTGTCAATGGTGATGATTATGTTGTAGCATGGACACAGAAAGGCATCGGGTGGAACGAAGGAGCAAAGGCAGGAAATCCTAAGAAGGCCTATCTGTATCTGGCAGCAAGATTTACCACTGCTCCCATCGGCGTAGAATATAAGACAACAAAGTTGATGCTGGAGGTTTTTCGAGGGGCTTCGCCATTTCCGATATATCTTTACAAGGACGCGCCTTTAACAGATTATCCTAATGAAGCTGGGGCGACTCTGGAGAATCATTTTTCACCGTCTGGGTGGATGAATTATAATGACGCGAGCCCGCATATAACAGTAGATGCGAAATGTAAAGAAGTCACTCCTAAATCAGGAACTCATTGCTTTAAGATGACATGGAATGGGCAGGGCGGAGCAGACACATGGAAATGGGGAGGAATAATGTGGCTTGAGCCGGATGATATATGGACATATGGGGCGTCGGGGAGCCCTACGCACAATGGTTATGACTTAAGAGACGCTGATTATGTATCATTCTGGGCTCGTACAGACGCGGCAAATCAGGGGCTTGAGTTAAAATCATGGTTTGGAAATGCCTGGGACTCATGCGGCGAGACTCCTTCTATATGGCGTTCACCGTCACTTACAACAAGCTGGCAGCAGTTTCTGATACCCGTGCTGGGACGCGATATGTCTAATGTAACAGGAGGCCTTGGAATAGTATTTGCCGATGACCACGACCCTAACCCTGATGGATGTGTTATATACCTTGATGAGATAAAATACGGTAAATATTAAAGGAGCTATGCCATGAACATGGTGAGGGTTTTATTAATGACGGCAATTTTTCTTATAGCGGCAGATGTTAGTGCCGAAGCCGGCATTTCTGTTACTCCTGACAGGCATGTTGTAGAGCTTTCACCCGGAGAAAGCCGCACTGTGGAATACCAGATATATAACACAGGCCCACAGGACCTTGATATAGAAGTAGAGCCGCAAGAATGGTCAGGGCTTGATGAAGTGGTTGATGTAAATTCATGGGTAAGCTTAGAAGGCGCTAAGCTTAGCATAAAGGTCAATGAGACTAAAAAGTTAAAAGCTAAGGTAACTGCTCCGGAAGGTGCTGAAGGTGAAATGCTGGCAATGCTCTTTCTCTGCTATAAAGAGGATGTGAATTCTATCCTGAACATAAGAAACGGCATTCCGCTCTATCTTGTGATAAAGGATACGGCAAAATACGCCGCAAGCGTGGAGAAAATAGAATTCGATTATACGAAAACAAAAAGAATGGATAACCTGGCGATTCTTGTAAATGTGAAAAACCAGGGCAATGTACGCATGGAGCCCGATATAGAGGTTATTGTGAGAAACAGCGGCGGAGATGAGCTAAAAAAGATATTATTAAAGGAGAAGAAGATAGTTTTAAGAGGCAAAGATCAACTATATAAGCTTAACTGGCGAAAACCATTTTTTCAAGACGGCAATTATACCGCGACAGCAACATTAAATTATGAGGATAAGATAAGTGACGTTAAGAAGCGAGTAGGTTTTGAGATAAAAGAAGGAAAGCTGGCAATGCTGAAGGAGAAGGAGGTTAAGAGGTAAGATGTTTAACTTGGCTATTGCAAAAGGAGAAAGAGGGAGGCTTTTAGTAAAATGCGTAAGCGTTTTACTCATTGCTGCGCTCTGCCTTGGCAATGCCGCATCTTCTTTCGCGTTTACCTCTGACGCAAAGGTCGCTTTTTTGGCATCTGTCACAATAGGCGGCGGCGGTGATACTGATTTTGACGGTATGCCTGATGCCTGGGAGACTGCCAACGGACTAGACCCCAACGATCCCGATGACGCCTATGATGATAATGATAACGACGGCATAAGAAACATAGAAGAATACTATTTAGACACAGACCCCAATCTTTCAAACAGCAATATAGAGGCAGTGCTTGCCCCTGCTCCGGCTGGAGGCTTACAGCCACTCAATGTCACCTTAACAGCTTCTGCTTTCGGCGCTGCTAATCCGATAGTAAGGTATGAGTGGGACTTTGACGGAAACGGAACATATGATCAGTGGCACTACGCGTCTGAAGGCAATAGCGTATCATACAGATATACCGCAAGCGGTACATACAATGCCAATGTCCGTATAACCGACTCTGAAGGCAACGCTGCCATAGGTTCGACAACAGTAGATGTTGTAAGGAATGAAGCCCTCAGCCCCCCTACGGCAAATCCAGAGTTAAATTTCGCGGATATAACTATACCGACTACGTTAAAGTTAAATGCCACTTCTTTTGATAATAATGGAATAGCGTTATATCAATGGGATACTACCGGAAACGGCGAATACGATATTATGCATACAAAATCAGCAAATATAATCAAAGCCTACAACGAGACAAGGACAAGGTCTTTCAACGCTTCATTTAAGGTCACGGATTACGACGGTTTAGCTGATATTGCTCATGTGGGCATAAGGACCGATGCTTCGGATTGGAACAGCTCTCCCAACAGGCCGAAAGTCTTTGTTAATAGGCGCATTGTTTATGGAACAGCAGGGGTTCCCGTCTCATTAGGCGGCTATGGAAGCCCAGATGTCGGGTATACAAAGAAGCTGGAATGGGATTTTGAAGAAGATGGCATATATGACTGGTCATCTTCAATTGAAAATCCTGATTGGAACGGAAGAGCTGATGTTTCGCATACATATGGCGCTCCCGGCATATATCGCGCCATACTAAAAATTCATACCGAGGCTTTTTTATCAGCGACAGACAGCGTGCTTGTGATAATATCATCATCCGGCGTACCGCCCATTGCGCAAGCGACAGTCTCATATAACGGTACAGGGCCTGTCGCTGCCATAAACGGGGAAGTGCCTGTTAAGGCTGTATTTAATCACTCCTTAAGCTTCGGAGGTATTGTAAAATATGAGTGGGACTTTGACGGAGACAAGTCGATAGATTATTCAACTACATCTCCTGCTGATTCTCCAACGCATGATTATATACACCCTGGTTATTGTGTGGCGTCTTTACGTGTAACAGATATAAACGGACTTATAGATACATTCTATATACCGGTATTCGCGTATTATCCTATAACTTACGCGAGCAATATAAAATATCCAACCGAAGGAAAGACCGTAGCGGGCAATGCCGTGACTATTGTTGCGGAGGTATTCCCGGATGATGTCAATGTCCAGAGCGTTATGCTCCAGTATAGGAAAGAGGGTGAGGCTATCTGGAACAATATAGGCATAGGCATACCTTCCCTTTCTTACATAAAGACATGGAATACAACAGGCCTTGATAATGGTTCTATCTATGAGCTAAGAGCAACTGTAAACGGTGTGGATTCGAGTTCATTTAAGATAAGGTCTGTTGTGGTTGATAACTTTACCGCGAATCCGGATATATATGAAAACAGTGACGGCACTATCCAGGAGAAAAAGGTAAAGGTCTCTGCCTATAAGTACACTGAGATAATATTTCCTGACGGCACAAATATATATATTCCCGAAGGCGCTATTGGAGCCGACGATGTGGTCACTGTCAAGCAGACTATAAACGCCGGCATAGGAGAGATTAAATTAGAGATCACGGGAATAGATAAGTTCTTGAAAGACATTACCTTATCTATAACCTATCCTGACTTGACCAATGACGGTATAGTTGACGGAACAAATCCGCCTGTTCATGAGACTGATCTCGCGGTAGCGTGGATAAATGATCAGGGCGAGTGGGAGCAGGCATATGATTCCATAGTCCATCCTGATGAAAACTATGTTTCAGCGAAGACAAACCACTTAAGTTTCTGGGGGCTAATATCTCTTATCGGAGGCGGAGGTGGAGGCGGCGGCATAAGTAGTGGATTTGCCAGTGATGGAAGCAGTGTAAGTTACTGCTTTATAGCTACAGCTGCTTATGGAACAGGGATGGCCCAAGAGGTAGCAGCCTTAAAGAGTTTTAGAGACAGGCATCTTTTGCGCAATGAGTTAGGAAGAGAATTTGTGGATTGTTATTACCGCTATAGCCCGCCTATAGCTAAGTTTATTGAAGATAAGCCTGGCTTGAGGGCATTGGTAAGATTTATGCTAAAACCGCTTGTTAAGCTGGCTAGATCTACTTTGAGGTCAGGAGGTGAGGCAAAATGAAAAGACTGCGCGTATTATTTATATTAGTTGTCATGATAAGCCTGCATATCCCTGTTTCCATGTCCGAAGCTGTCGAGTATGGGAGCTCAGATAGCTTGAGGAGTACATCTTCTTATATATCACAAATAAGGCTAAAAGGCACACTCTTTACCAGGAGCCTTGAGCCGTTAGCGATAATAGAGGATACTAAGAGCGGGCGCGTTACAATGTATAAGCTTGGCGATACCCTTGATGGCTCATTAAAGGTGGCAAAGATAGAAAGAGGCGAGATCCTATTAACGTCTTTGCAGGGTGAATATAAGCTTTCGCTTCCAACAGGAGGCGTAGCGCAGCCTACGATTGCTACGGCAGATGAGATAATCTATAGCGGCATTAAAAACAACGGCGATACAATTATTGTAGATAGGGCCGCGGTTTCCGATGCTATCAGCAACGCGAAAGATATTATGAAAAATGTGAAGGTCAAGCCCTATTTCTCTTCAGGGAAAAGATGCGGAGTAAAGGTGACCAAACTGACTCCCATAGGAATACTTAATGATGTCGGCGTCAGGGAAGGGGATGTAATAATGAGTATTAACGGACTTAAGATAGATACCCCGCATCAGATATTTACAGCCTACAAAAAACTTAAAGAAGCCGAGGAGTTAAGTGTAAAAATAGTTAGAGATGATAAGCCGCTGACCCTTAAATATAGAGTAACCGGCTAAATCCCCTCCTCTTAAAAAATCTTCCAAATTTGTTAAATTATTGTTGATACATATACGTGTTTCGTGTTATTTTAATGATGTGGGAAATATATAGGTGTCTCGGTGGGGTGTTAAAGGGGGAGTATTACACCCCCTATTTCTGTCTCCCCGCCTGCCTCTTTTTAACTGGGCGGGCAGGTGAACAGGTTGAGAGACAAGACAAAGCAGTAGCGGAGGTTTAACAGGCTGTGCGCCAATTACAACTTTCGCATAGCCGCTAATGCTCCTCTATCCCTACGGCAAAATATTCTATTTATAGACGGGTAAAATCATGTTTCCCGTCGAGATTTACCTGTTCAGGGAAGGATTTTTATG
>JBDRAM010000134.1:0-10605 GCA_043823785.1 Candidatus Omnitrophota bacterium | reverse complement strand
ATATAATCTATCTTTCTTTTCTAATTAAAAGAAGCGTATAATATAATAGGGTGTCACAAAAGTGCCGCCCTTGATTACAAAGATTACTAAATGACAGATTACGGAGATTGTTTATCGACTAGGTAATCGCTGTAATCTTTTGAAAATCACTGTAATCATAGGCTAAAATTAGTTTCGTGACAGCCTATATAATATAACAGAAAAAAGCTTAAGGAGTTTATCAGGTGCGAATTCTTCTGGTTGAGGATGAAAAGAAGATAGCAAGCTTCATCGAAAGGGGCCTTAAGGAGGAGCATTATGCCATCGACATTGCTTTTGACGGCGAGAAGGCTCTATATCTGGCTGATATCAATCAGTACGATCTTATAATACTAGACATCATGCTGCCCCAGAGAGACGGTATTTCCGTATGCAGGGAGATCCGCCTTAAAAAGACAGACACGCCTATCCTTATCCTTACGGCCAGAGACAGCATTAATGATAGGGTAAAAGGCCTTGATTCAGGGGCAGATGATTATCTGACTAAGCCGTTTGCTTTTGAGGAGCTTTTGGCGCGCATAAGGGCGCTTTTGCGGAGAGAAAAAAAAGGCAAATCTACGCTTATTAAGGTGGCAGATCTGGAACTCGATCAGATTACGCATAAGGTAAAAAGGTCGGGAAAAGAGATTGCCATGACCAGCAAAGAGTATGCTTTGCTCGAATACCTTATGCTTCACGCGGGTGAGGTTATAACAAGGACGATGATCTCAGAACATGTATGGGATGAGAGTTTTGACAGTTTTACGAATGTTATAGATGTTTATATCAATTATTTACGCAATAAGATAGACAAAGGATTTAAAACAGCACTTCTACATACCATACGCGGCGCAGGATATGTGCTTAAACAATAGAATGGGGCGCGGTGAAATTAAATTCAGTCAGATTTAAGATAAGCATCTTATATACCGCCGTATTAGGGCTTATCCTGGTTATTTATAGCGGGTTTCTCTACCTAAGCCTGCATTATACCCTTTACGATGATTTGGATAAAGAACTGCTTAATAAGGCTGAAGAGATCACCGTAACGATAAATTCCTATTTAGATATTTTAGGCCGAGACAGGCGTACGTTAGCGCTTTCTGTTAAAAGAACAGTTAATTTTGACCAAAGGCATATAGATATAAGCAAGATAGCAGATATCGAAAAGCGCTGGCTTCTTAAGGCCGATAAGCTTGACATAGGAGAGGATATAATAAGGTTTACCGATGCCAAGGGTGAACTTATTGCGGCGCTGAACTCTGCGGGCAGCTTCCCGGATATTGCCCTGGCGAGAAATTTAAGGGGAATTAAAAGAACCGGCCCGGTCTTTAAGACGGTGAAGCTTGAAAACAGGGTCCTGAGAATAATATATCTGCCTTTTGATTTCGGCGCTGATAAGTATATGATCCAGATAGGTACTTCCCTGAAACCGGTTATCCAGCTTCTCACAAGCAGAATATATGTTATCGCAATAAGCATAGTTGTCGTTTTATTGCTTACGAGTTTTACAGGAGGCATATTTGCCAGTAGGATATTAAAGCCTGTACTCGAGATTACAAGAACCGCGCGAAATCTCACGCATAAGGATTTGAGCGCAAGGGTAAAGACAGAGCACATAGATTCCGAGATGAGATATCTCAGCGACGCATTTAATGATATGCTCTCGCGGCTTGAGGAGGCATTCAGGTATATAGGGGAATTTTCTTCAAATGTAGCGCATGAGCTGAAGACGCCCCTTACTATAATAAGAGGAGAATCAGAAGTTGCATTACGCAAAGAGCGAGATACGCGTGAGTATAAAAGAGTTATTCAGGTTAATATGGAAGAGTCTAAAAGGATGCTGAAGATCATAGATGACCTATTGCTGCTCGGCCGCATGGATCACAAAAGAGAGATATTCAAATTTGCGATTTTTGATTTGACCGAGCCCCTAAGTGAGATATGTGAACAGGTGAAGATGCTGGCGTCAGAAAAAAATATTTTTGTATGCATGGATATCCCGGAAGGGCCAATAATGATAAACGCGGACAGTCTTCATCTGAGAAGACTTTTTTTTAATATCATGGATAATGCCAGGAAGTTCACGCCAGCGGGGGGCAGGATAGGCATATCTGTTCAGGCAAAAGATCAGAATGTGCTTATCAGCATATCAGATACAGGCATAGGAATCGCAAAAGAGGATCTCCCGGACATATTTAAAAGATTCTTTCATAAGGATACCTCTACCGGCGTTACACAGCCTGGTACGGGCCTGGGTTTAAGTATAGCGCAGGCTATAGCAAAAGTCCATAGAGGAGAGATAAGAGTAGAAAGTGCCGTAAATAAAGGTTCTACCTTTATTTTAATCCTGCCGTTAAAGTAAATCCTGCTTGAGATATATCCTGTTAATGCAAAATATTGAAGATTAAAGAGTTTTAATCTTATTTTAATCTTCTTTTAATCTCAAATTTTGTATAATTATCTAAAATTATATACCTAATCAGAGACCGTGATGAAAAAGGTTCTTGTAATTGACGATGAGTTTAAAATACGCCAGATGTACACAAGGTTTTTAAGGAACGAGGGTATAGATGTCATAGATGTGCCCTGCGCCGTAGATGCAAATGAGGTTTTAAAGAGATGTGTGATAGACCTCGTTCTTTTAGATATAAAGATGCCTGATATAGACGGTAACATGATGTATGATTTTATAAGCTTATTCTACAAAAAGGTGAAGATAATTGTCGCAAGCGTTTATCCGACCGAAGAGCAGAGGCAGGCCATCTCAAGCGCGTATGATTATTATGATAAATCGCAGGGCATAGACATGCTTCTTGCGAAAGTGAAAAAGGCTTTAGAGGATTGACGATGAGCAAGCATGGGTTCATATGGTTTCTTTTTATTTTTGCCTCTATCGTTTTGCTCGCAAGGGAGGTATACACCGTTCATATATACCAAAAAGACGCGGAGGCAAGAGAGCTGGCTATGCTGGGAAATACCAGGATGAGCAATAAGCTTGTAGCCAATATGCAGAATTACTTAATAAATGCAAGGCTTAATCCCGGCTCTGCCGATGGAGTGCTGGGCTGGCAGACCAGAGATGCAATAAAATGTTTTCAGAAAACCAGTGGTTTAAGGGCTTCGGGCTATATGGATGAGGCGACCTGGTCGAAATTGTCATTTTATAAGCCCGGGGAGGATACAGGTAAAACCTTGAAAAAGATATCTACTGCGCAAGCTGCGGCGGCGCCTATCCCAAAAGAGCGGATACCTGATAGAAAGCAAAGCGAAGCCTTATCTATCTATTCGAAAAATCTGGTAAAATCACACCAGGATGTATATAAAATTCAGCGCGGCCTCAAGAAGGCCGGTTTCAGCCCAGGCCCGGTAGACGGTAAATTAGGTAAGAGGACCACAGCTGCTATAAGGTATTTCCAAAAGGCCAGAGGGCTTAGAATCAATGGAATGGTTGACGATAAAACATTACAGGAGTTATGCGTGTACTTTTAATAATTCAAACCCAGAAGAAGGAGATGCGGAATGGGAGCAAGATTGGCCGTTCTTATAATATTAACGCTAACAATATCCGGGTGCGCGATTACAAAAAATAGCGGTATAACAAAGACAGGGCCGCATCAAATGGAGACAAGAATATGTGAATTGGAAGGAGAGCTTTCAGATAAGAACCAAGAGATAAGCCGTCTCAGCAGAGAGCTTGAAAAGGTGCGCGAAGACGAAATAATTTTTCAGAAAAATAATATTTCTAAATCAGAAAAAAGCGGAAATAATAAAAAAGAACTCACTAATAAATCGGCTAAAAATATACAGCTTGCTCTTAAGAATGCTAAATATTATAACGGGTCCATAGACGGTATGACAGGGCCCAAGACAAAAGAGGCTGTAAAACAATTTCAAAGGGAAAACCGGCTGACAGCAGACGGGGTAGTGGGCAAGAATACATGGCTTAAGCTAAAGCAGTATCTTTGCCCGGAAAGGGGCTAGCCATGAGGCGGAGTATCCTTAAAGGCGCGGCTGTTTTTTTAATAATAACTACAGTTTTTTTATCGTTACCTTTATCGTCCGGAGCCGAGACAAGGCAGGAGAAGAGAGAGCGGGCGCTAAAGGAGCTGCAGAGGCGTTTTGAATGGTGGCCGACAGATGCTGCGCCGGGCCCCGTAAGAGACGAAGAACGTGGCGGCTACTGGTGGTGGCCAAAAGAACCTGGAGAAAAAAGGCCGTGGGGCAACAGGGGATATGTATATGTAAACAGGATATTTGCCGAACCAAAACAGGAAAAATTTCCTCCCCCGGAAGAGGTGGTTCCCGTTGAAGAAAAGAGGCCTCGCACCTTGCTGCTTATAAAGAAGGTAAGAAAGAATGTTAAGGTCTACTTTGATTACAACAGAGCAGTTTTAAGGGAAGACCATACGCCTATTCTGGAAGATGCTATAAGAATTTTACAGAATAATCCTGAGTGCGGCGTGCTTATAACAGGCAATTGCGACAAGCGCGGTTCTGATAGTTACAATATAAAGTTGGGAGAGAAAAGGGGCGAAGCCGTGAGGCAGTTTATGCTTAATAAGGGCATTGCAGATAAAAGGATCCGTATAATAAGCCGCGGCAGGCTTGATGCGATGGCATCTTTAACAGATTTAACAGGCATGCAGAGAGACAGGAATGCGCACTTTGTTGTTGCTGAGGTTGAAGAGAGAACCGTACCTTATGACGAAAGGGAATCTTATTCGGGTGCCAGGGAACTGGGAGGCGGAAGATTTCTTATCGAAGAAGATAGAAACTTGGAGTCAGGAGTAAAGGTTTCGACAAAGAATTACGTAATCCAGAAGAGAGATACTCTCTGGAAGATAGCAGAGCGGGAGATGGGAAGCGGCTTTCGCTGGCAGTATTTATATCAACTGAACAGAGATAGGATCAAGAACCCAAATGTCCTTTCGGTAGGCTCGGGCATAATGGTTCCCATAGAATAGAGTTTTTATGAAATTTCGGGACGCACTACAAAAGACTTGACAAAGTAAAAATTTGTGCTATACTCATTGACATTGATATTTGGTTAACAACCTGAAGGAATAAGGTGAGAGCATAAAGCGCCGCGACAAGTGGTGTGGTAAAACCTAGGGAATGTGAAAGCATTCTCTGTTTTTGTATATATATTCGCATACTATATAAATCAGATCTTAAACGGAAGGTCTGATCCCTATCTTTACCCCCAAATCATAATAATAGTTAAGGAAAAGGTATTGCTATGACTATAGCAATATGCAGAAGTATGCCGCCTGCCATTGAAAAGGCGAGCATAGGGGTATATATTTTGGAAAAAATTTCTAAAAAATAGAAAGGAGGTGAAGCATGAAGAAGAAAAAGCTTTATATAATTTGTTGCATGTTGATTATGGCAGCAGTCTTAGGCGCAGGTATAACAGTGGCTTATTCAAAAAATATAGCCGCTACTATATCTGGTAAAGTAGTCTCAGTAGACCTTGAGAAACCTTCCATGATCGTTTTGTCAGAGGGTGCAGGCGCGGATATAAATCCTAAAGAAGTCAGCGTAAGCATTACCGATACGACAATTATTAAAAAAGGTTCAGGATTGGCTAACCTTGCCGATATTTTAATCGGCCAGAAGGTTACCGTTAAGTATCAAGCAGATGATGCTAATCAGAATATCGCAACAGATATAACCGTGAAATAGGCCAGTTTAAGCCAGGAAACGGCGAGGCTGCCGCTTCCTGGCTTAAACTCTTTAAATAGGTGTTCATATAAAGGTTAAATGCGAAATATATTACGCTTCATGCATTATGTAAAAAAACATAGAAGATTACTTATTCTGGCTATAATAACAGGTATTATACGTTATGTTATACCATTAAGTATTCCTCTTGCAATAAGGATACTTGTAGACCGTTTCCTTATCCCAGGGATCGGGAAGCGTGTTTGGGAATTGCACATACTTATGGGTGGGTTGTGTTTTTTGTATATCGTTTATGCTTTAACAAGTTATTTCCGTTCATATTTTGTAGGTATACTAGGTCATAGAATAATTTCGGATTTGAGAAGAGACTTGTACCTGCATCTGCAAAAAATGAGTTTAAGCTATTTTAGCAGAAGGAGAGTGGGCGAAGTTGTCAGCCGCATGACCGGAGATATCTCATCGGCCCAAAATATCGTAAGCTCTGCAATAATAAATGCGGTTATGGACACCGTCTTGCTGCTTCTGCTTGTTCTTATGCTTTTTGCGATAAATATCAGATTAACCCTTATATCAATAAGCATAATACCTTTTTATATATTAGCTCATTCTTTTTTATCAAAACAGATACGTGCAACCAGCTATAATATTCATAATCAGGCTGAGAAGATATCCGGAGAACTTCATGAGCAGTTTTCAGCCGTGTCTACTATTCAGGCGTTTAATCAGGAATATCGCAAGGCGTATGAATTTGAGAAACAGAGCAGAAAGTATTTTTGGGCGCTTCGTTCTAACCTAAAATTTCAGGCTATTGCTTTGGGATTCACAGGGTTTCTTACATCACTGGGCCCAACAATAGGACTTTGGGCCGGGGCGTTGGAGGTATTAAAAGGCCGGTTGACCATAGGTGCTCTTATGTCATTTTATGCATATCTGGGCATGTTCTATCAGCCGATTCAGCGTTTAGCGGATCTTAAATTGGTATTTCTTAACAGTTTAGCTTCTATAGACAGAATATTTGAAGTCTTTGATACATATCCGGAAATACACGATTTACCAGATGCTGTAGATTTAAAAAATGTAAGGGGCGAGATTACTTTTAATAATATCACATTTAATTATGAGGGGTCTGAGCCTATCTTTAAAAATTTGTCTATAAAAGTACCGCCTTGTTCTACCTTAGCCTTAGTAGGACAAAGCGGCTGCGGGAAGTCATCTCTTGCCAGCCTGATTTTAAGATTCTATGATATTGATGAGGGCTCTATTTTAATCGACGGATATGACATAAGAAAGATAACCTTAAGATCGTTGAGAGAAAGCATAGCCTTTGTTGCGCAAAACCCTATTCTTCTAAGCGGAACAATTGAAGAAAACTTAAGGCTGGGGAAGCTAAATGCTTCTTTCGAAGAAATCGAGGATGCTGCGCGTAGAGCCTATGCGCATATCTTTATCGAAAAATTGCCTAAAGGTTACCAGACAGAAATAGGGGAGCGGGGGTTCAACTTATCCGGCGGCGAAAAGCAGCGTATAGCGATAGCGAGGGCTTTTTTAAAGAATTCCCCTATTCTTATTTTTGATGAGCCGACATCAGCCCTTGATTCGACGTCAGAAGAGTTTATTAAATTATCTTTACGAGAGCTGACAAGGGACAGAACAACTATTATAATTGCTCACAGGCTTACCACTATAGAGTTTGCGGATTATATTTTTGCAGTAAATTCGAAAGAATATATGAGTAAAAATATTCCGCAAGGGCTCCGCAGGAGCGCGCAAGAGAAAGCTTATTTTTAGCCATCAGCAGCTTATTAACCTAAAAAATAGAAAGGAGGTGAAGTATGAAGGAGAAGAAAAACTGGATGCAGAAAAAGGATCAGAGAAAGCCCATGAAGCAGGCTACTCCACAACCTCAGCAGCCTCAGCAAACTCAGAATTCGACTGTTTCTCAAGCTACAGTTAAGCCCCTGAAGTAGCTTTCGAAAAACAGGCCGTAACGCGCTGCTTAGCAGCTGAGGTTTTGTCAGCAGAGAGGGCCTCTCGATATAAATTACCTTACCCCAAAGAGGCCCTCTCTGCTATAATAGCAGTGTTGACTTAAACGTTGGAGCGATGTATATGTTTAAGAAAATATTAAGAGTAACCGCATTATTTACAGGATGGGTTCTGTCGCCTTTTACCTGGTGGAACGACGCGTTTATTAATATGCCCCTGAGCTATTTTCTAGCTAATATAATATATAGCGTAACCGGTGTTAATTTTCAATTGTTGGTGATATGTTCATACTGGGTAACAAATATTATCGGACTTTTATTGATATACCTTGGAGGTAAAAGTATAATAATCAATTCAAGGCGAAAGTTATATTCTGTGATAATGATCATAATAGTTACATTGGCATATTCAGGCGTAATGATATATCTTGATACGCACGGGAAGCTCCTGCCGTTAAAGGAATATTTCAAAAAATAATATATTTAAGCATAATGCATTTTTGTAAGAATATTGATATTTTAAGCTGCCCAAAACCATTTATAGCGGTAAAATTATTGCAAGTGGGCCATGTTTAGGGTTATAATATATAAAAAATTAACGATAGTAAACCTCCCCCATTTCATAGAGGATATTTATTATAGGTATGTATGATATAAAGAATTTTACTATAGATGAGCTTGAGAATGTTTTGCTTAAAATGGGCGAGGCAGCATACAGGGGCAGGCAGCTATTTTCCTGGATACATCAGAAAGGTGTTGACTGCCTGGATAAAGCAAACAATCTGCCCAAGCCCCTCGTTGACAGGCTTAAGGATAGATATTATATAGGAGATATCGATCTTATTAAGCATTTAATCTCGGAAGACAGGACAGAGAAATTTCTCTTTAAGCTTGAAGATGGGAATTTTATAGAGACCGTCTTTATCCCATCAGGCAAAAGAGCGACTATATGCCTCTCGAGCCAGGTAGGCTGTAAATTCGGATGCGCTTTTTGCGCAAGCGGGATGCACGGATTTGCAAGAGACCTTACCCCGTCTGAGATCTTAAGCCAGATATTATTTCTAAAATACAGGCAAGGCCATAAGGCGACCAATTATGTATTCATGGGCATGGGTGAGCCTCTTGATAACTATGAGAATGTTTCAAGAGCGATACTTATAATGAACGATAGTAAAGGCCTTGACATAGGTGCAAGGAGGATCACAGTCTCAACCTGCGGGGTAATACCAGGCATAGATAAGTTAAAAGATCTTAAACTGCAGGTCAACCTATCTATATCTTTGCATGCTGTAACCGATAAACTTAGAGATGTACTAGTGCCTATAAACAAAAGGTATTCTATAAGAAAGCTGATTGAAGCCTGCCGGAAATATATCGCCAAAACAAAAAGGCTCATTACGCTGGAATATGTATTGCTTAAAGACAAAAATGATTCTTTAATAGACGCGGGAATATTGGCAGATATGGCGAAAGATCTTAACGCTAAGATAAACCTTATAAATTACAGTTTAACTAAAGCAGGGGACCTGAAGCCTATTTCGGAAAAAGAGGCGGCCTTATTCCTTGAGCGCCTTGAAAAAAGAAAGGCTAAGGCTACTCTACGCATATCAAGGGGTAAAGATATAAATGCCGCGTGTGGACAGCTTGCGGGAGAAAGAAGATGCCGAGATATAAGCTAATAGCCTTTGATGTCGATGGCACCATGGTAAAACACATAAGTTCATGGAGATATATGCATGAGAGGCTCATGCTCTGGGATGAGCTTGCCCACAGGTACCAGGAGAGGTTTCTTGCGGGCAAGATAAGCTATAGGAAGTACTGCGAGCTTGATGCCTCGCACTGGAAGGGCCTTAGTGAAAGAAGAGTAGAGGAGATATTCAATAAGGCTCAATACGCGAAAAATGCTCCCTATTGTATAAAAAAGCTTAAAAAAATAGGCTTTAAGCTGTTAGCCATATCAACAGGCCTTCAGTATATGGCTAAGAGGCTTGAGAAGGAGCTTATGTTTGACCATGTGATATATAATGAGTTGATCTCGAAGAGAGGTTTTTTGACCGGTGGAGTTAAGATAAACATAACCCATGGCGGCAAAGGAGCGGTTCTAAAAAGGGCGCTTAAAGATATGCGCATAAAACCCAGTGAGGTAATAAGCGTAGGAGACAGCGCGGGAGATATACCGCTTGTAAGAATAGCAGGATATTCTATAGCATTTAACTCATCCGATAAGAACCTTTCAAGGGTAGTTGACTATAATTGCAGGACAAAGGATTTTAAAGAAGTGCTTGATAAGATAACATCTGTCAATATATGAGAGCAGGCCCCGGCGTTTTAAAAAGTAGAGTTTATCGCCAAAAAACTTGACATTTTATTTTTTTTGAATTATACTTTATGAGCATATGGTCATAAAGTATAATTCAAAGAGTCAGTTTTTATGAAAATTAAAAAAATACGCCAGGTGCTGAAGTCACTCGCCGATGATACCCGCCTCAGGATTGTAAATCTTCTTAAGAAGCGTGAGCTTAATGTAACGCAGATGTGTCAGATACTTCATGCAAAGCAGTCGAACATATCAAAGCATTTAAGCAGGCTTCGCCTGACCGGAGTAGTAGGTGATAGAAGAAAGGGGCTCAATGTCTGCTATTATCTTGCAGGCTCACAGGAAAAAGCTCATAAAGAGTTGATAAATTTAGTGACATCAGATTTTATTGAATCAGAAGTGTTTAAAAGAGACGCTGATAAGCTTAAACAGCTTACTAAGAACTTAAAAAGAATCTAATAGGGCGTCACAAAAGTGCCGCCCTTGATTACAAAGATTACTAAATGACAGATTACGGAGATTGTTTATCGACTAGGTAATCGCTGTAATCTTTTGAAAATCACTGTAATCATAGGCTAAAATTAGTTTCGTGACAGC
>JBDRAM010000133.1:0-19492 GCA_043823785.1 Candidatus Omnitrophota bacterium | reverse complement strand
TGAGAAATTCTTAAAAATAGGGTGTTGTCCATGCGGGGTATCAGAAAATAAATAAACCACTATGATAATAAAGCTTAAGATTGCATCTACGATAAAATATAGCCCTAATATTGTTATCCCGGTCGGTCTCCTCTCCTGCATTATTCCTCCTGCTTATCCATATTTTACACCCGTCAATATAGCAAAAACAAGCAAAATGAGGCAGTATATCTTCTTGAGACAGGCAAAAGGGGTCAGAGTGATTTTTTGACCTGCCCCCAGGCTTTAATGACATGTCCTTTTTAGCCATTCCTGAGATTTTTTCAGAAAACTTACGGCTACCTATAATTCCGCATTCCTGAGTCGCTTCTCGAATAAATTTTAATTCGCAATCTGGAACAGTTCCAGAAATATATTTCTTATAGTTCTCTTGCCTCTGTTTTTTGTTCTGCCTAATTCTAAATATGTGGGGCCTGAATCAAAGAAATCCTTTCTTCCCTCCTCTATTGTAAATCTAAAACTATGCAAGCAATATTCAATTGGATGTTTTATGATATTAGCCCTAACGGAATTTAATTCTATGTATCTGCTACAAGCAAACGGTTATTCATTCCTATCCACCAAGCTGCTTTTAGGCAATCAATAAAAAAACGCCTATCTTTATCGTTGTAAAAGACGGCGCTTCTGTTATTGCCCCTTAGAATTACATGATGCGGATATCCAACGACAACTAATCTCGGTGGCCTTGGTATGGATAAATTATACGCAACCCAACATCTATGTCAATAAAAAATGACTCTGACCCCTTTTTACTTTCATATGCTCTCTACGCAATAGAGCATTATTAAAACACCTGCAAAAACCGATGATTACTCACTTCTTCAAGCGAACTATTTCTTTTTCGATGGCCTCAAGCACTTCTGTATTCTTTATCTCGTCATCTATACTAAAAACAACAAAAACTTTGCCGCCATACTTGGCCTTAAAATCACGAAAACTTGCCTTCATTCTTTCGGTCGCGGAATAATTACCAAAATTCGCTTTTGCTGTCACAGGCTTAATTTGAATACCAAATGCCTTAGCGCCTACATACCCTAAATAGTCTATATCTCCGGCATGATCAAGCTCGGGGTCCGACTCTTCAAACTTAACCCCCGGGAACTTCTTGGCAATATTATCTGTTACAACTGATTTCTCACGGATAAATCCATCATATGTCCTCTCAATCGTAAGATTAGAGATATAGTCAACGCAATCTTGCAGGGTTAAACTCCTAAAGGCCTCTTGCCATTCAGGAATAACGATTTCAGTTATTTTAACGTGCAGTCTTTCTCCAAGCTCCTGCAAGACCTCCTTCGTAACTTTTACTGGAGTTTTTCCATCCGTATACGCCTTCTCAAAATACCACTTTTCCCACTCCTCGATAGATTTGGGCTGACATTCACGAATTAATGCCATAACTGCGCCAACTTTGTTGGGTCGAGATAGCTGATAAGTCTGACAGGCATAATTAAGGACCTTTTCTTTTTTTCCAAAATCTTTTGAATAGCGTTTATTTTTCATTGTGAGCGTGCTCCAAATTTTGTAGTTCTAAGAATTTTTCTTTATATTTAAAAACCATATCGGCATCAACAACAGCGAGTCCTTCTTTAACTAAATGGGCATTCACGAACGTCTTATTTTTGAGATACAAATAACACAAGAGCCTATTCTCAGAATCATATTTTGTCTGGTCATATTTCAGAAACACTTTTTGACCCTGTGTTTTATTAACTAAATATTCCGTGGCCTTCCCATTTTTCAAAACATCTTGTTTAATGCCCAGGAGCCTCACAGTTAACCCGTTACTCAACTTTATAAGCTCAGGACTCACCACTTCCTTGACCGTAAAATACTCCTCACGCTGTCCACTATCCTGATCGATTTTTGAACCAAATTGTAGTTTTTTTGGGTCTATTTTTTTATCAACTTTAATTGGATCTTTAAAAATATATGGCAATTTTTGAATTTCTTCTGCGAAATTAGCAGTTATCTTCTCCTGTTTCGAAATCTCAAAAACGCACTCTTCAGAAAAAAGACTTTGCCCACAACCGACTCTTTCTTTTATAAACGGCAAGAAGTCTCCGTTTATCTCATAGCCAACAGAATTTCTGCTCAGATTCTTTGCCGCTAACATCGTTGTCCCACTCCCCAAGAATGGATCAAGAACAATATCGCCTATAAAAGTAAACATTTTTATTAGGCGCTTTGGCAATTCTTCCGGAAACATAGCCAAATGCTTACCCTGTTTTTCTCCCGCAAAGTTCCAGTGTCCAGAAAAATATTGATTCCATTCCTCAGTTGTCATTTTTGACTTTTCTCTTATCTCATGAGTTACCGGAGCTACGACTCCTTGTTTCTTAAAAATCAAAATAAATTCATAATCGAGCTTCAAAATCCCGTTTCTAGGATATGGAAAAGAACCCATAACAGACGCCCCACCTGTTGTATTACAAGTGGTAACTTTTTGCCATATCACAGCTCCCATATAATCGAACCCGATCGTTTCACAAAATTTTATTATTTCGGTTCGAATAGGGATGACTTTGTAACGACCATAATAAACAGACCTTGCAAATTGGTCACCTATGTTAATGCACAATCGACAACCATTCTCAATAACGCGATGGCATTCATTCCAAACCAAATTAAGATTGTTGATATATTCCTCATAGCTGTGATTAAATCCTATCTGATCACTACTGCCATAATCCTTCAATTGCCAATAAGGTGGTGAAGTAACAATCAAATGCACGGAGGCGTCTTTAACCTCCTGCATTTTTCTTGAGTCACCTGTAATTATTCTATGTATTGTTTTCATAAACACACCGCCTTTTACTCATGGCGAACCCTGAATAATCAGCCTTCCAGGGTTCGCCTGAGCGTCAACACTGGCGGGGACGACGGGATTCGAACCCGCGATCTATAGATCGACAATCTATCGCCTTAAACCAGCTAGGCCACGCCCCCTAAAGATCCTAAACGCTTCTTGAAATCTATTATACTTTCTTTCTAAATAACAACAGGGCTCTATATCTATATCATTGTACATATATTTAAATAATTTCTTGCTGTCGTTTACACTAAAAGCTAACTCGCTAGCCCTATTATCTGATTTATACCCCAGATATCCCTTGCCGATATTTGCAACCAAGCGCAGCTTGCTTGATAAATCACTTAAAAAGGTTCTGCTTCCAGACACGAAACGTGTCAGTATATAAAATGATTGCTTATTGTTTCTTGATTTTCTTTTATAGGCCCCGAAGCTCACCGATCCATCACCATCAAAATATCCTCTTACAAAATGGCTAAGATACCTATTTGGGATTTTTGGAAATTGAAGCATGAGATCTTTTTTCGGCGTAAAGCCTAATTTTGATAAATCATCGTACATCTCCCTCGAGCCGATTTGTATTAAATAACACTTTGCCCACTGGGGGTTGCTTAGATTTTTTTTCTTAACACTAATTTTGTGGTTAGAATGAATCAGATTTTTGATTTTTGTTAATATGTCTTTATCTGTAGAAACAAATTGTATATATTTTGATCCTTCAGAATTAATAAACATTCCACCATCTGCCGCAAAAAATCCTAATACATAAGCCATCTCGGCTGACCATTTTTTAAAAAAGTTTATATCGACATTGCCCTTTGTTCTCTGAAGCCTTCTATCAGGGCCCTCATACCTTGGCTTTCTCTGTAATTTACCAGTTTTATAAAGCCAACTTGTAAGATTCTTATTAGTAAACCTACAACAACTTTGTGTAGGAATATCAAGCTCGTGAAACCATCGTGTAACTGTTGAGCGGGGCACGTCTATTAGCTTTGCAATTCCTTTATGCATCATGTTTTCACCCCAGTGCAATTGATACATCAGATTATCAATGTTGCAATTGAATTTTTCCTCAACTTTAGCTATCCTATCCAGTTTTTGAGCCTTTATCATATTTTTACCCCAAAAGTAAAATCAAATAAATATGCACTGGTGGGCGGTGCAGGATTCGAACCTGCGATCCTCTGCGTGTAAAGCAGATGCTTTAACCAGCTAAGCCAACCGCCCAAAGCTGCTATGCAACTTTGGTCCTGAAGTTGCTTTAAGAAATGCGGCCCATGAAAGCATTTTAGCAACTGGAGGACCTTAAAAACTTACAAGATATATATTATCTACAAATAAGCCCTTGTTGTCAATTACTTTTCAATTTCATTTTAAGTGTGTGTGCATCAGCCTTACGGCAGGGCGGTCATGGTAAAGACCATGACAAATAGAGCCACTGTCTCTATTACACCTAATACCATTATGTAGTTGCCAAAGCCTTTTCCTGTCTCTGCCAAGGCATCCGCTGCCCGGGCACCTGCCTTGCCCTGCATCCAAGCTGACACACCTATGGCCAGGCCTGCTAGCGCCCCAAGAATCATCTGATATATATAAGACTCAGGAGGAAGATCCGCTGCCTTTATCTGGTTTTTGAGGATAAAGCCGTATATTGTCTGCGATAGCGGTGCCCCCACAAACGCGACCAGAATAAAGGGAGCTGCTTTATTTTGTATAAAAGCCTTCTTCCATGCCCCAACAGCAGCCATCCCCGCGACGCCAGTTCCTAAGGCAGAACCTATTGCCGCCAATGTTAATGAAAACCCCATATCTCCTAAACCCGCAACCATATTATCCTCCTCCTCAATGAGCACATCACTTACGGAGCGCAAGCGACGTAAGTGATAAGTGCGAATTGATCCCGAGCCCATACAACTAATTTACCCTAAAAACTGGGCAATAGAAGGCGAGGGATCCTGATTGTTTCTTATGCCAAATAAATATCCCTACTCTTAATTTACTTTTTCACAAAAAGGCGCGTATTCTTTGCCGGACCACTCCATTCCTATCTGCCCTGAGAACTCAAGCATATTGAGCCTCACCCCATGCACAATAACGGCCATCAGCCCTAAGGTTATGTTCAGGGTGTGGCCAAGAAAAAGAATAAGTGCCGCCCCTAAGCTGGTTATTATATTATTAAAACCTAATTGCATTGCCATACTGTTAAAACTGCTTGCCACCACAACAGAGGCATAGCCGACCGCGAAAAGCCTCAAATAAGATACAACGTCTGAAAAAGAACCTATTATCTTAAGCGGTATATTGATCAACGAGATAAGAATTCCTTTCAATATGTTCTTCTGCGGGTTTGAGAAAAGTACCAAAAGTACCGCTCCAACAGCGAGGAGATAACCCGCGAATAAAGGAAATGGCTTGCCTAATACAAGTGTGGCTGCTGTAAAAAATAGGCCCCATAACACAGATATCCATCCTATCTCTGCCAACGCCTTTAGAGAATTGACTATTCTGGACGCGGTTATAAGGTGGGCTATGCTAAGATGAACAACACCTATAATAAAACAGATGTGTATTATAAAATTCTCATTCCCCTTCCCAAAGCTGTTTATCTTATCTATCACCAACAAATTCAAAAATGGAAGCTGTGCTATCTTTTCAAAACCAAACCATGCTCCGGTGATAGCTCCCCAGATAATTGTTGTAAAGCTAAAGAGATACATTAACCTGAAAGGCTCCGGTGGTAGGTTTTTGAGCTTTCTTCTTGTAAAAAACGTTGCTGCCGCGAACAAAAGGCCGTAGCCCGCGTCTCCTATCAGTAGCGCGAAAAAGATGCTCAAGAATACTAAAAACCACAAACTTATATCACACTCATTGTATCCTGGCGTGGTATTCATAAATTTAAAGATCGGGTTTATTATACTGATCCACTTGGGGTTCCTGATCAGCGTAGGTGTCTCATCCGGGTTATCTGGAAGCTGGGATAAGTATCCGAACCCATGCTTGCCGGAGAGCTTGGCAATATCCTTTACGCTCTCCTCCGGGCAAAAACCCTGCAGATAAGAAAACCCCTCTTCTTCTTTCATGCCACACTTTACATCCAAAAAGATGAGCCTTTTCTCCAAAGCCGATAGGTTTTCACTGATAGAGCCTATGGCATGGGTTTTTGATCTTAAAATACTTTCTATCTCACCTATCCTCTTTTGCAGGGCCTCTTGCTTATTGTATAGATCATAAAAATTTGCTTCCGGCGGTTTCACCTTTTTGCAGAGGAGCTCTTTCTCCTCCCCCTTAGAAAGATGTACAAAATAAACAGAGCTCTTGTCTTCGCTGATAATATGCAGGCCTTCTGGCTTATCCATTTTTCTAAAGGTTTTTCTGTCAGCATAATACAGCCTGATAGATATACCCTTAGCCCGCAGGTCTTTGATATCCTGCGGGTTGAAAGCGCCCCAAGGCTTAAACTCTTCTATCTGGCTTTCAATCCTCTGCAAGGCTCTTGCCTGAGCGTCTTTCTCTCTATAAATAGAGGTTATCTCCTCGGCTTCGTCATGAGTCTGAATATATTCCCTATGCGCGGCTACAGCAGGTGAAGCCTTTGAATATTGGCTAAGAATAGCAAGGGCTTTGTTGGCCTGCTCTATCTCTTCCTTAAGCGTACGTATCTCATCCCCGAAAGGTTTGTTTATATTCTTGATATGGACCATGCCGAACTGCCGCAGCTTTATAAGAAGGCCCTGCCTCCGCTTTTCTGAAACGAGAATGGTAACTTTTTTCATTTTTACTATCATAATAAAACACCCGGTTCCAGCCGTTAAACAGCTACGGCGTATTTCTGCTCTATCTTCTTTTTGGCGATCTTGCCTGTAACTACCGCCGCTGTTTGGGCATCACCTAAAAATATATTTATTATTCGTATATTCTCTTTTGATTCCGGTATCTTTACCTTCTCAAAGAGATTGACTCTCTGGGCGGTTACTCTAAGCTCTTCCCTGATTAACGCGATCTGCTTCTTTAAGATCCCCTCTTTTACCTTGAAGGCGATCATCTCTTTCGCGGCAGAAATTCCATAATCCACCCAAAGAGGCGTCTTAATAAGATCATATTCCTTCTCTATGAAATCAATGCTTTCGAAAATAGGTATATCAGTGCCTGCTATATTGCCCGTTGCGGTATTGACCTTATCTACCAATATAAACTCTTTTATTGAAACGCCTTCTGAAAAAACATCCACCCATTCATAGACAGATTCCCTGTAAGCCGCGGCCTCTTCTTCCAGCTTCTCTATAGCGTTCGCGATCTTGAGTATCTCAAGCTGAAGCTGCTGTTTTTTCAACAGCAGTGTGGGCAGATAGCGCATAAATCTCCTTAACGCGTCCTTTTGTTTTTTCAGCTCATTCTTGGTATGTTTCAGTTTCTCCATTGCTATTCCTTGCCCGGCCAAAATTTTTCTACCAGCTCACTCCGGAAATTTGTCTCCTCCGGGCTAAAGCATTCTGCTATGATCTTCCATCCGTTATCCAGGGCTTTCTCAAGCGAAATATTTACCTTTAGATCCATCATATTATCTTCAAAAAGTTTGCCATATTTTAGAAGCTTCTTATCCCAATCACTCATTCTAAAACCCATGGCGCGTTTCTCTTCTGTCTCCTTATACTGAGCATATAGCTGTATCATGCCGTCCATGATACTTCTGTGGTCCTCACGGGTATCTTTATTCACAAACTGCTTTAGCCTGCTTAAAGAACCGAAAGGTTCTATTCTGCCGTTTCGCAGGTAAAACTGTCCCTCTGTTATATAGCCTGTGTTGTCCGGCACAGGATGGGTAACGTCATCGCCGGGCATAGTAGTTACCGCCAATATGGTAATAGAGCCTGCTCCTTCGAAGTCGACCGCCTTTTCATAGCGGGAGGCAAGCTGGCTGTAGAGGTCCCCTGGATACCCTCTGTTTGAAGGAACCTGCTCCATGGTAATGGCTATCTCTTTCAAGGCATCCGCAAAATTTGTCATATCAGTAAGAAGCACAAGGACCCTCTTGCCATCTAACGCGAACTTCTCTGCCACAGCAAGGCACATGTCCGGGACCATAAGGCCTTCGACAATAGGGTCTGAAGCTGTATGAACAAACAATATAGACCTGCTTAATGCCCCTCCCTCTTCAAGCGTATTCTTAAAATACATATACTGATCATATTTTAATCCTATTCCACCGAGAATTATTATATCGACTTCTGCCTGAAGCGCTATCCTGGCAAGAACCTCATCATAGGGTTCACCGGAAACCGAAAATATGGGAAGCTTCTGCGATTCTACCAAGGAATTGAAGACATCTATCATAGGAATGTTGGTTCTTATTATACGGCTCGGGATAATTCTTTTTGCCGGGTTTACTGCCGGCCCAGCCACCTCTATCATATTATCCGATACAGAAGGCCCGTTATCACGCGGGATGCCGCTTCCGTTAAATATCCTGCCAAGAATGTTTGATGAGAATCCCACTTGCATAGGATGGCCTAAAAATGTCACCTCATCGCCGGTAGAGACACCTTTTGAGCCCTGGAATGCCTGAAGGTAAACCATATCTTTATCCAGACGGATAACCTGAGCAAGGGATTTACCGGCCAAGGTAGAGACCTCCGCCAATTCTTCATACGCGACATTCTCCGCCCGGACAGTTAAGACGTTTCCTACAATACTTAAAATTTTAGTGCAGACTTTTCTCATTGCGAGCTTCCTCTAAAGTTTCTTCTATTCTTTTTTCTTGTTTGTAAAATTTTTCTGACTGCCATTCACTATAGTTCCAATCTATAAACGCCTGCCTTAGGCTGTAGAAAAAGTGGCGCGCCTTTTCTTTATCGTCAAAAAAGAATTCCCTCTCAATGACCTGTTTACAAAGCATGGAAAATACATACTGCTGGCGCTCTGCTATAGTAGCAGCGTCTACAGGGTCAAACCCGTTCTGCTGTATATAGACCGCATCTAAAAATTCACCCTTAAGATAAACTATGAAATCCTCCATCGAGGTTCCTTCCTCACCTATTACCTTCATCATCTGGTGGACCTCTTCTCCTTTAAACAGAACGGCCTTTGCTAAAGCCACAGGTTCTTCCGGTATAAAACTTCCGTATTTACTCCAGCTTGACAGCGGGTCTATGGATGGAAACTTTCTGGCGTTTGAACGCTCTCTGGAAAGTCCGTGAAAGGCCCCTACTACCTTAAGCGTGCTTTGGGTAACAGGCTCTTCAAAGCTTCCTCCAGCAGGGCTTACTGTGCCCCCAATGGTAAGGCTGCCTACGCTTCCATCATGTAATTTTACCATTCCGGAACGTTCGTAAAACTGGGCTATCCTTGATTCAAGATATGCAGGGTAGGCTTCTTCGCCAGGGATCTCTTCCAACCTGCCGGAGATCTCTCTCATGGCCTGCGCCCAGCGAGAAGTAGAATCCGCGAGAAGCAGAACATTAAGCCCCATCTGCCTATAATATTCACCTATGGTAGCCGCTGTATAAACAGAAGACTCTCTCGCCGCAACCGGCATAGAAGAGGTGTTGCATATTATAACTGTTCGCTCCATAAGGCTTTTTCCTGTCCTCGGGTCTTTTATATGAGGAAACTCTCTCAATGTCTCTACCACCTCTCCGGCACGTTCCCCGCAGGCAGCAATTATAACTATATCCGTGTCCGCGTAACGGCTGATCAACTGCTGGAGCACGGTTTTGCCCGCGCCAAAAGGCCCGGGAATACAATATGTGCCGCCCTTAGCAACAGGGAAAAACGTATCTATGACCCTTACCTTTGTAACCAGCGTCTCTTTCGGAGGCAGTTTTTCTTTGTAGGCATTAATAGGGATCTTGACCGGCCACTCAAATATCATGCTGACATCTATGATCTTCCCTTTTTTGTCCTTTAGCTTGGCAATGGTATGGTCTATTGTGTAGTCATTCTGTAATGCTATCTCCTCTATGGTATAATCATCTCTTAGGCCGAAAGGGACCATTATCTTGTGTTTGAATATGCCCTCCTGGACATCCCCAAGAACACTGCCGGCGATAACTGTATCACCTTTTTTTGCTTGGGGGGAAAACTCCCATCTCTTCTTAAAGGATATCGCGTCAAGCTCGATTCCTATCGGCAGGAAAAATCCAAACTTAGCAGCAAGCTCAGGCAGTGGGTTCTGTAAACCATCATATATCTGGGTAAGAAGCCCCGGCCCAAGCTGCACTGAAAGCATCCTGCCTGAAAATTCGACTTTGTCGCCGACCCTTATGCCTTTTGTATATTCAAAGACCTGCAGGTAAGCGATGTCTGACTGGATCTTGATGACTTCTGACTTAAGCCTCTTGTCCTTGATAAGCACATAAGCCACTTCGTTCTGAATAATATGCCCTTCGAATCTGGCCCCTATCATGTTTCCGTTAACAGATACTATCTTCCCTATGTTCTTATTCATATCTTACCTCGCGTATATCCTTGAAAAATGTCTCTTCCTTTTTCCTTGTCAAACTTTGTTATTCTCTCAAGAATTTGAAGCTTCAAAAAATAGAGGGTGAGGAAATTCAGGTCAAAGTGATTGCCGAATTCACATTCCTCAATAAAATTCCATCTCTTCTGGGCTATCGCCCTTTCCATAAGCAGCGGATTCTCCTTCTCAAATATATCCTTTAGTGAAGCCGGGGCGGGGCGCTCCTTCTCCTTTCGCCTCTTCTTTCTAAAATCAGCCAACTCTGTACGTAAGCTCATATCAAAGCGCTTCCATCCTGCCAGTAGGGGCAGATCGTTGGCTGTAATATCTAAGCTCTCTATATCTATTGATTCAAGCCTGCTAAAATCAGACGCGCTCAACCATTTTTTACACTCTGATAAAAAATCTTCCTTGGCGAGGGGTTGCGCCTTGCCCAGGATAAGATAGGGCAGGGAGGCTGCGAGATAATAGTATTTGCTATACATTCAAGAAAATCGCTCCACGATAACTTTTAATCGATTTTCAGTGGTACCTGATTTAAAATCCCTTACCATTAATTTTCTTTGTTGAGCCCCAGATCTATATTCAGCATCTCTGCCAGCCGGGGGTTTAGATATCTCTTGAACGCTTCCGCAAGCGCGTCATCCGTAAAATCAAGATAAGAGTCTTTGCCCTTCTCGCCTATTCTGAATCCCTTATCTATGCCCTGCTTTCCTACAAGGGTGAGGCTCTTTTTCGCCTCCTCGGTCAGCGCCTTGAACAGAACCTTCTCCAGGTTGTTCTTATCGTCTTTGCTAAGAACAACCTCTATGTCCAAGGCCCCTTCTTTCTGACAATTCTCAACAACCTTTAAGATCACCTCTTTTAAAAGGTCCGGGGATAATTGCTCAGACACCTTGGCTTTCAAGACCCTGTTAAAAAAATCAGTCACCTTCTCCCTCAGGGTAAGCAGAGCGTCTCTGCCAGACTGCTTTATGGCTTCCTCTGAAGATCTCCTAAGCCCATCCGCGGTATTTTCAGCCTCTTTTATTATCTGCTGCTTCTTGCCTTGGGCTTCCTTAATTATTTGGCTTGCCTTATCTTCTGACTTAGCGATAATGCCCTGGGCATCTTTCTCTGCCTGCTCTATGCCATCTTTTTTTATCTGGTCTATCAGGCTTTTAAGCTCCATCTCCATGGCCAGCTCCTTAAGTTTAGGTCTTATGTAACAACATGTTCAGGCTATTTCCTTGAACCGGGTTTTAGTAAAGGTATCTTCTTTTTACACATAGGACAGCTTTTTTGTGTATAGGCTTTTATGCTTATCTTTACCAGGCTCTTAAAACTTATCTTGCCAAAAGGGTATTTCTTGCTGCTTCTATCTATCAGGGAAGCTATGCCTACTATCTTTGGCTTATAAGGTGTTATGGCTCTTATCACATCTTTGACTGATCTGCCGGTAGTAACTACATCTTCTGCTATTAAAACACTTTCTCCTTTTTCTATCTTAAAGTTTCTCCGGAGCATCATGACGCCGTCTTTTCTCTCTGTAAATATCGCCCTGACTCCCAAGGCTCTTGCCAGCTCATAAGCAACTATTATGCCGCCATAAGCAGGCCCAACTACAACATCTATTTTTTGTTTCTTAAATTTTCTTGCCAGGGCCTTGCAGAGTTCTTCCGCGTAATTCGGGTATCTAAGCAAGAGTGCGCACTGCAAATACTGGCCGCTGTGTAAGCCGCTTGATAATACAAAATGCCCTTTAAGGTAAGCACCTGCGTTGTCGAGCATCTCGATAATGCTTGTCTTCTTCATAAACCCGTTCCCTTCTTCATTATCATATTTTGCTAATTATTGCTTTTGCCGCGGCAAGCGGGTCCCTTGCTTCTGTTATGGGCCTGCCTACTACTAAATAATCAGCTCCATCGCTTATAGCACGCTCCGGCGTAACAACCCTCTTTTGGTCCTGGCTCTTACTGCCCGCCGGCCTGATGCCGGGCGTAACTATAATAAAATTCTTTCCGCAGGCCTTTCTTATGGTTTTTATCTCCTTGGCAGAACAGACAACCCCATCTACTCCTGTGGATCTTGCCAAAAACGCCAGGGCTTTTACCTGCGCCAAGGGTGACTTTTTAATTCCTGTCCTTCTTAGCTCACCTGTGTCCATGCTTGTTAATACTGTAACCGCTAAAAGAATGGGGCTTTTTCCTTTTCCTTTTGCGGAAACAGAAGCTTTTAGCATCTGCTTACCACCTAAAGCATGGACATTTAACATAAATACGCCCATGCCTCTTGCCATCTTTACCGCGCTGGCTACTGTGTTCGGTATATCGTGGAATTTGAGGTCAAGAAATACCTTTGCTTTTTTCTTGTGGAGCATCTCTATGGCTTGCGGGCCGCAGGCTGTGAAAAGCTCACTCCCCACTTTGAATATTTTAATAAAAGGATAAAGTTTATCTACCAGAACCTTTGCCTTTTTTAAATTATCTACATCAAGAGCTACGATTAGTTTTTCTCTCATTTACTCCATTCGCCGCCGGCCCCTCACCTTTGCTCGGGGTGGTTCGAGGGTGGTGAGCCTGTCGAACCAGAGGCGGCTCCTACGTCTGCAGTTTGCCTGTAATGTCCTTTAAGCTGCTGATGTTCTTTTCCTTAAAATAGGCTTTAAGCCCGTTAATTATCTGCGTTGCTGAGTCAGGGCTCACAAAATTTGCCGTTCCTACCTGTATAGCGCTCGCGCCGCAAAGAATGAATTCAACAGCATCTGTTGTATTCATTATGCCTCCCATGCCTATGACAGGCACCTTTACACTATTATAAGCTTCCCAGACCATGCGCAGCGCTATCGGTTTTATCGCAGGCCCGCTTAAGCCCCCTGTTACGTTTCCAAGCCGCGGCCTTTTCGTCTCTATGTCTATGCTCATGCCTACTATTGTGTTTATAAGCGATATCGCGTCACTGCCCGCTTTTTCCGCGGCCTTCGCTATCTCTGCTATGTCTGTTACGTTTGGCGACAGCTTGGTAATTATAGTCTTTTTGGTTTGCGCCCTGACAGCTTTAACTATTTCTGATGCTGCCTTTGCGTCTTGGGCAAATAGCTTGTAACTTGTGGCTTGCAGCTTGTGGCCGCTTATGTTAGGGCAGGAAATGTTGATCTCAATGGCATCTACCTGTGTCTTATCAAGTTTTTTTGCAAGTTCTTTATACTCATTTTTAGTTTTTCCTGCTATGCTTACGATAATAGCGGTCTCTGTTTTTTTCAGAAAAGGGAGTTTGTTCTTGATAAAATCATCTATGCCTTCGTTTTGAAGGCCGATAGCGTTAAGCATGCCTGCTGTGGTTTCGCAGATCCTCGGCGGCTTATTTCCCTCGTATGGCTCTAATGTTATGGATTTTGTAACAATAGCGCCTATGTCTTGTAAAGATACCAGGTCTTTAAACTCCTCGCCATACCCAAAGGTGCCGGATGCTGCCATCACGGGATTTTTAAGCTTTAGCTTACCGATATTGACTGATAATCCTCTATTCGCCGCCGGCCTGCCCCGTACCTGAGCACAGCGAATGATTCGGGGGAGGCGGCTCCTACCTATGGTTACTCCCATACTATATCCTCTAGGTCAAACACGGGCCCATCCTTGCATACCCTTTTGTATCCGTCCTTGGTCCTGATAACACATCCCAGGCAAGCGCCTACTCCACAGCCCATGTTCTCTTCAAAAGAAGCCTGTGTCTGTATCCTGTGTTGCCGTGCTATCTTTGCGACAGCCCTCAGCATACCAACCGGGCCGCAGGCATAAAGCCCTACTTCAGGGCAGTAATCGCCTATTGTTATCTTTGCCGCGTCTTTTGTTGTAAGAGGTGAGTCTGTCTTTCTCAGGTCGAACTGCTCTACCACACTCTCTAAAATATCAGTTGCAAGCCCCTTCTCGCCCGCGCTTCCATCTTCAGTAACAACCTCTACTTTCGCCTTCAGTTCCTGGAATTCTTTTTTGCATGTTATGTGCGATTGCGTTTTCGCGCCCAGGATAACTGTTATAGACTGTTTTCTAAACTGCGCCAGCTCATCTACAAGCGCTAATAAAGGCGCAACGCCCATGCCGCCTGCTATAATAATGAAATTAGACTGGCTTCTTGGCACCTTGAAACCATTGCCCAGAGGCCCTATTACATCGAGATATGTGCCCTTGGAACGCCTTGACAGAAGGTGCGTGCCTTTTCCTGCAACCCTGTATAATAGCTCTACCACGTTGGGCTTTGGCCCAAGGCGATGAACACTTAAGGGCCTTCTAAGAAGCGGGTCATAATCACTGCCTGCCCTTATGTGGAAAAACTGCCCCGCCCTTATGGCGGAATCAAAATCTTTCAATGATAAGACCATCTTAAAATGGTCTGGCATTATCTCTTGGTTAAGTAGTATCTCTGCTTTCGCATGTATCATCTTTTTTCTCAGGGACGTTGTTTGAGCCCGCCTGCCACCTGCCCTTTGGGCGGGCAGGCAGGAGTAATTGTGCTCAAGCAACGTCCCTGAACCTAAAACAATTCTTGCTGGATTAAAGCCATCTGCTGGTGTTCTTCTTCTGTGAATATCTTAACTGTGCCAAATACGCCGTCGTATCCGGGAGCAACAACAAGCTCGCCCTTTCTTGTCTTTATTATAGCCCTGGCTGTCTTTTCCGGAAGATTGGAAGATAGCTCGTCTTCACTCGCGTCCAGAAGTATATTAAACTCACTGCCAAAATTTGCTATGGCATTTTTGTATTCTTCAAGCACGCCTTTTGTGGAAGGGCCCCTCTGTTTTGCTTCCGCTATTATCTCAACGAGGGGAACCAGGCTTTTAAAAGGCACCGCGCCCTTTGGCTTAAACCCCTCTGCCCTGTCCGCAAGCTCATCTACCCTGTTCATAACGCCAACTGTCAACTCTTTACCGCATTTAGGACAAAGGCTGTTGTGTGATTTTGTTTCTGTTGGTGAAAATCTTATGCTGCAGCTTCTGTGCCCGTCGTAGTGATACTTGCCTTCTTCAGGGAAAAATTCGACTGTAAAAAGAAACTTATTGTTATCCTTCTTTTTTAACAGGCCTATTACACCTTTATAACTTAATTCCGTATCAAATACATTTACCTCGCGCCCCAGCTTTATGGGTGAGTGAGCGTCTGAATTAGAGATAAGGTTATATTTATCAAGAGCGCTTAGCCTCCAGTTCATTGCCGGGTCGGAGGAAAGGCCGGTTTCCAGCGCATAGATATTTTCCGCTTCTTCCTCAAAACATTCTTCTATAGAATCAAACCCAGACTTAGATCCAAACACACTAAACCATGGTGTCCAGACATGAGCAGGCACTATCAGGCAATCCTCTGATACATCAAGGCATATCTTTACAATATCTCTTACATCAAAACCAAATATGGGCCTGCCGTCACTTGCTACGTTGCCGCGCCTGCCAAACTCTTTATTTATCTTTTCAACAACATCCAGGTTCGGAGCCATAATAACTGTATGTATTCTTCTGCCCGAGCCATCCTTACTATACATATTGCTTACTTCGGCCGTGGGGATAAACTTAACCCCCTTATGCTCATAGAGACCGTTGCTATCCTGCTTAAGCTTCTTCTTGAGCTCTTCAAACCATAAGGGATGTGTAAAATCGCCCGTTCCTACCAGGCCTATGCCTTTAAGCTTAGCCCACTCCGCTATGTGGTCTAAGTCCATGTTCTTGCTGGTCGCGCGGCTGTATTTGGAGTGAATGTGTAGGTCTGCGATGAATTTCATATTTAGTTCATTTGTTCATCTGTTCGTCTGTTCATCTGTCCCCTCGACCATTGAACCGCTGAATCTATGAACTTATTTTTTAATATCAGCAAGCAGCTTCCTGAAGTTGCCCTTTAAAAACCTTATTTAATCGCTTCTTCTATTGCGCCTCTGACAAAGTCCTCGTCGCCAACCCTGCCCTGCTGTATCTTAAAACTGTTCAAGCCCGATGCGCCTTTTTCTTTAAGCGCTGCTTTCATGATATCTAAGCATCTATCAGCGCCTGTCCCGCTTCCGTAGGTTATAAAACATACCGTATCTTTGCCTTTAATATTTTTTACGCCGTCTAGATAAGTATTTAAGGCAGGCACGGGCGCGAAAGCCCACACGGGGTTACCCAAGCATATCAAGTCGTAGGCTGAAACATCAAATGGCGCCTCTTTCAAAAGGGCTCTTTTCCTCATAAAGGCTCGCGCAGACTGCCTAAAGAAGTTGCTTGATTCATCTTCGGGCTTAAGCGAAACTATATCAACCTCTCCTTTTCCGCTCAAAACATCTTTTAAGGCCATGGCTGCTTTTTCTGTGTTGCCTGAATATGAGTAATATACTATAAGGCTTTTCATAATATCTCTCCCGCGCGCTTTACTTTATAATACTCCTTTGGCCGCCGGGTGTAAAGAAAAATGTGTGCTGATATAGGCGCCATAGTGAAGGGGGGAGGTCCTGGGTTGCTCTTTTGCGCATACTTATTCTTTTGGTTCGTATTTCGTATGTCGTATGTCGCAAAAAACGCGACATGCGATATGCTATATACGAAATGCGAAAACTATTTATTGCGGTTCGTAAACAACCTTGCCGGAGCAGATCGTGTATAATACCCTGCCCTTGAGCCTCCTGCCGATGAATGGTGAATTCTTAGACCTGGATAATATCTCTTCTTTCTTAAAAACCCATTCTGCTTCAGGGTCTATAATAGTAATATCCGCGTCATACCCCTCGGAAAGAGAACCTTTCTGCTTTAAGCCAAGTATTCTTGCCGGGGTAGATGACATTCTGCTTACAAGCTCTCCCCAGCTAATAATATTTTTTGCCACAAGCTCCTCTATGATAAGCGCAAGAGCTGTTTCAAGCCCGATCATGCCGCTGGCCGCAAGGTCAAATTCAACATCCTTCTCTGCTTCCGCGTGGGGCGCGTGGTCTGTAGCAATTACATCAATTGTGCTATCTTTCAACGCCTCCTTAACAGCCTTTATGTCTTCCTTTGCGCGAAGAGGCGGGTTTACCTTATAATTTGTTTCAAGCCTCTTTACCGCATCATCTGTGAGTAGAAGATAATGAGGGCATGTCTCGGCAGTAACCTTAATGCCTTCACGCTTTGCCTGTCTTATCAGGTGCACTGCTTCTTTTGTAGATACGTGGGCTATGTGCAGCCTGGCTCCTGTAAGCTTCGCCAGCTGTATATCTCTTGCCACAATAACAGCTTCTGAAGCATTGGGCACTCCCCTCATGCCAAGCAGGGTTGAGTTTAGCCCTTCGTTCATAGCTCCGCCTGAGGTCAGGCCTAAGTCCTCACAATGCGATATGACAAGGACATCATACATCCCCGCATACTCAAGAGCCTTACGCATCAGCTGGGTATTCTTCACAGAAAAACCATCATCACTTATAGCGGCAATGCCCGCTTTCCCCATATCAGATACCTCTGTCAGGCCTTCTCCTTTTTGGCCTACAGTAATAGCTCCTATCGGCAGTATATTGATTACAGCGTGTTTTTTTGATTCTGATATTATATATTCTACAGCGCCTCTGTTGTCGCAGACAGGCTCTGTGTTGGGCATCGCGCAAATAGTAGTAAATCCTCCCCGGGCAGCTGCCCTTGAGCCGCTGGCAAAGGTCTCTTCGTCTTCTCTGCCGGGCTGGCGCAGGTGCGTATGCATGTCTATAAGGCCGGGGACAACGATCTTGCCTTTCGCGTCTATTATCTTTACCCCGTCTGCTTTTATCGCCTTTGCTACTTTCGCGATCTTATCGTTCTTTACAAGAATATCGTATACGCCGTCTATGTTGTTTACAGGATCGATTACACGGCCATCTTTTATTAATATGCTCATTTCAGCCTTACTCCGTAGTTCCACAATGCGACATGCGATATACGACATGCGACATACGACATGCGATATACGACATACGATATACGATATACGAAACTCATAGTTTGGCCTCGCCTGCTTCCTGCGTCGCCCCTAGCAAGAGAAATAAGACCGCCATGCGTACCGCAACTCCGTTTGTAACCTGCTCTAAGATTACTGAATACTTGCCATCCGCGACCTCAGGGGTAAGTTCAACGCCTCTGTTTATGGGCCCTGGATGCATTATCAATATATCTTTTTTCGCGTTTTTAAGTTTTTCAAGGTCTACGCCGAACTCTTCTCTATATTCTCTTATAGAAGGGAAGAATTTTCCCTTTTGCCTCTCAAGCTGTATGCGAAGGATATTTAAAACATCAGCGCCTTTGATAGCGTCATGTATATTAGTAGTCACGCGCACACCCATCTTTTCTATAAAGGGCGGCATAAGAGTAGAAGGAGCGCATACAGTAACATTCGCGCCAAGCTTGGTAAGGCCCCATATGTTTGAGCGGGCTACCCTTGAATGCATAATATCCCCGATGATAGATACGTTTAAACCCTCGATTCTCTTCTTTCTCTCTTTTATGGTAAACATATCAAGCAGGGCCTGCGTAGGATGCTCATGCGATCCATCACCCGCGTTTATTACGCTCGGCTTAAGTATGTCTGCCAAAAGATGAGGCGCCCTTGAAGAAGCGTGCCTCATGACAAGGGCATCTACCTTCATCGCCTCTATGTTTCTGGCTGTATCCTTTAATGTCTCGCCCTTTAAGAGGCTGCTTGTTGATGCGCTTATATTTACCGTATCTGCTGATAAGCGTTTTGCCGCGAGCTCAAAGGAAGTCCGCGTACGGGTCGATGGCTCAAAAAAGAACATCACGATAGTCTTTCCGCGAAGCGCGGGGACTTTTCTTATGGGCCTTTCTGATATCTCCTTAAATGATACTGCTGTATCTAATATAAGCTCTATCTCTTCTTTCTTTAACTCCTCTAGCCCTAAGAGGTCTTTTCTTACCCATTTTTTCTCTTGCATCACTGCCCCTTATCATCCTCTTTTTCAGCCAGCACCACTTCATCCTTACCATCAGACTCCTTTAGGCGGACTTCCACAACTTCATCTTCCGCTGTAGGAATATTCTTTCCCGCGTAATCCGCTCTTATGGGGAGCTCTCTGTGGCCTCTGTCTATGAGCACAGCAAGCTGGATAGACTTTGGCCTGCCAAAATCTATGAGTTCGCTTAGAGCGCACCTTATGGTCCTTCCCGTATAGAGGACATCATCTACAAGGATTATATCTTTTCCTGATATGTCAAAATCTATCTTTGTCTC
>JBDRAM010000132.1:0-55558 GCA_043823785.1 Candidatus Omnitrophota bacterium | reverse complement strand
GTCACAAAAGTGCCGCCCTTGATTACAAAGATTACTAAATGACAGATTACGGAGATTGTTTATCGACTAGGTAATCGCTGTAATCTTTTAAAAATCATTGTAATCATAGGCTAAAATTAGTTTCGCGACAGCCTATATATGTTATGCTTATATTATAGCTTAGAATTAGTAAATAGCAAACAAAAAAATCACTTAGCTATAACCTCTAATAGATTTTTAGTGGTGTTTCATACTTCGTTATACCACAAAAAAAGTAACAGTTCAGCTTTCTGCAGAAGTTCCTCAAGGCCGTAGGGCAGGGATTCTGTTAAATGCTGAACTGTTACAAAATAATTTTAAAAACCTACTATTTCCCTATCTTGGTGATCTTAGAACCTTCAAGCGTAAGGTTATACATAAGGCCTTTCTGGTCAAGTATAAACGCTATTATCGGCTCATTGATCTTTGCCGTATCTATAGCGCCGCCCGTGCCTATAGCGATAACCGCGACTGAGGCGTCTATTCCCGCTTTCCAGCCTGAGCTTGCGCGAAACTTATCAAGTGAATCCTTTTGCATAAAAAGGATAATGATTGTCTTTTTCTGTCCGCCAAGCTGGAATCCGATAGACGCGGAAGCTGTATTATAGTAATCTACGGTCTTGCCATTTATTCTCAAAGCGCCTTCTCCGTACTCGCCGCCTATTCCTATGCCGGCCTTATAGACCTTTGGAAATACCAAAACACCTGCCGCTTTTTTAATAAGGCCCTCCGCGCCCTTGACATCTTTAAAAAGACCCAGGGATGAATCGACTGAAGCGTCTATCTCTTTTGCTGTCGCCGCAAGCGCCTGTGGGGCCAACGCCAATCCCGCAAAACCAGCTATAAGCGCTGGTATGCAAAACAGGCACACTACCTTAAAAATATCTTTTCGCATCTAACCTCTCCTTTCTCTTTTTGTATATTTTACTCCTGTTAAAATGTCTATTCAAGAAAAATCAGGCCTTCTGAGCAAGTTTGTTTTTTCCACATTAAATGATTTTAGCGTATGGCCCAGGCAGCCACCAACGCATTGTCCTCTTTGTAAATATTTACACCTAAAACATTTTTTTAATATACCTGATTTTTTAAAAGGCTTAAATTTATTTACGTAAAAGCTGTAAATCTCTTCTAAGTTTTTAAAATCCTTGAGGTTTTTTTGCCAAATCATAGATGTGGCAAAACAGCGCCATATCATTAAATCCGGGCCTACATCTATAACCGGTGTGCATGTGCACGTTAATGGTACGTTGTAGTAAAATAACCGGCCGATCTCTTTTTCAGTAAAGCTGCACAGCAGAAAACCGCAGTCAAAGCTAATATATATGTCTAAAAGGTTACATTTTTGCGCAAATTTTACTACCCTGGAAGCGGCTTTCTTGTGGCCGTTAAAGGAAAGATATAAATTTTTGTGTCCGCATATAGGAGCCGCCATACCTAACCTGACGCATTTTATTAATCTATACTTTTTTATAAGCTTTATAATAAAATCTCCGCGGAAATCAGGCCTGCAAATAGTGTGGCCTAACCCTATCTTATCTGATAGGGTATCCATGGTTTCGTTAATTATAGACCACTCCTTTTTACTGTAAGATTGGGGAATATTAACATTGAGAAGCATGCCCCATTTTTCTTTTTTAATCTTTGACAAATATGCCAGCACACTCTTTCTTATCATACCGTTAGAATATAATAATATCTCATGCCCCTTATCCAGTATTGTCTTAAACGCCTTTTCAAACTCAGGATGCAGCGTCGGCTCTCCGCCTATAACTCCGACTCTCGTCTGCTTAGAATTTTTCAAAAAATTCAGGGCAATTTTTAAATTATCAAGGCTTATGTATGACTTTTTCGTATATTCACTTCCGCCCAATGTGCCCTTAGCAAAACAATAATCACATTTTAAGTTACAATAATTAGTAAATAGTATATTCATACCTATCTCTTTCAGCTATATATTAGATTGGAATATGCTCACCCTTAAGGATCTCGGGCAGCTGGGAAGCGTCTATCCTGATACCGCCATCATGCTCTATCTTTATTGTATAAAGCATTCCCGGAATAAACATCGTGCCGGGGGCCTCTATCTGCGCGTTCTTTATGCCTTTACTTTTTGCCTTTTCAGGATCAAGCGCGTATTTCCAAAACTCCTGCCAAAGCTGCTCTTCAAACTCATTCTTCGCGTAAGATATCCTATATCCATCGGGGACCTGATCAGCCCCTGTTATTTCATATTCCTGGGTGTTTTTACCGTCAAGCATAAATACTTTTAAAAATATATAAGCGCTTTTTCCTCTAAATTTATCAGCATGCCTTATATGCATATCATCAAAACGCATAACAAGGGACTGAAACTGTATAATATTACCTGAAAAAGTGAAATACCTGGGGTCCATGGGAGAGCTGCTCGCGTCAAATTCAAGAAACTTTATTGTTGTAAATCTCTTGTTCTTTAACTCATCATATTTCACCGCGGTGACAAGGACTTCGGCTATTCTTGAATCGGCCTCAAGCCTTGATATCATCTGTTTTAATACTTTGTTCTCATTCGCGTATTTTAGATAGAGGAGATACCCGCCCAAAGTTAAAAGAACTATCAGCAAGGCCTTTAATAGAGTAATGATAAGTTTTTTCATACGCACTATTCTACGACTATAGAGTCGTTATGACAAGCTAAATCCTCAAGAAGATTGCTTTTAGTAACACCTCTGCTGCGATTTTCAGCCCCCGAGGGGGCGTCCTGTGGACAGCGGTTAGGAAATCCATTGCTTTGCTTTTTGGATTTCCATACCATAAAAATCCTTGTGCTTTAGGGCGCGGGGATAGATAAGATGGTAAATATTATCGGTCCATAGTGATAAAAAGTTGCTGAACTATTTATAATTTTGGAGCGAAAAATCCTGTTTTCTATTCTTGCAATTATCCCTGGGACTCTTTCCTGCGGAAATTCTCCATGATGCAAAGGCAGGCGTAGAGAATTGGATTAATAATAAAAGCTGTTGATGCCAGATATAAAGCCTCCAAAAACGGGCTTCTGACCTCTAGATAATGCCATATCCTCCTATATTTCCTGTCTAAAAAAGTAAAGGCCTTATAGACAAGTTTTCTGTCTATCATATATGCCGAATGCAGCATAAGAAGACTCAGGGGAGGTAAGGTCGATACAGACACAAGGTTTTCCATGTCTCTGAAAGTTCTCTCTATGGGCTTGCAAAAAATTCCTGGCATATGTGTGGGTAAAATATCTAATTGCGACAGGCATTCACCTAGCGAGATGTCTTCGCCTGCACCCATTGAAAAATATAGGTCCTTTCCCTTATCTGTCTCTAGAAATGCCATCAGTTCTTTAACGCACTTCTGGCTAAGAACTACCGTGCTGCCAGATAGCCAGCGCATATCAACTTTAAACGCCTTGCTAAGGGTCTTATAATCGCCCAGATACCAGGCTTTCTTATAATCATACCCTGATAAAACCTTTGCCAGGCGGTCTAACCGTAAATAAGTATCGTCGTCAATCTTTACTATCCACTTTTTTTCATTGATGAATTTTTCGTTGATATATTTATACATATAATAACTCTTTTCTGGTAGCTGTTCATACGTTTTTGGCCCTAGATTAATCGTATTATAAGAATCACCCGAATCTGTATCTGTTACATAGTAGGTGCAGGGTGTTTTTTTTGCCCATGTCTGCAAAATAGCCTTTGTCCTAGCCCTGTATTTTTTCATGTGTATACGAGGACAAGTATCTCTTCTGTCTTAAGTCTACTCATTGGATAGGTATGTTTTTAACGTCATTTAATGCCGATATTTTTATTTTACAACCAAAAATAATATTAGTAAAGAAGAATATCTATACCTTCATAACTATATCTAATAAAGTATCCCTGGGAACTAAAAATAAAAAATCCCATAATTTAAAAAATAACTTTGCATAACGCAAACTAAAAAGGTAAACTATTGTTACGAAGGAGAAAAATATATGCTGGCTAACCCCGCAAAGAAAACTGTGATATTGAACAAAATCTATAATATTTTTCTAGAATTTGGTCTTTTAAGAGGTCTGGTTGTGTTAAGTTATAAATTATTAAAAAAACTTAAGCTCTGCCCACCTAAACCGTGTTTTTATAAATATCCTGAAGGTTGTAAAAATAGAATTTACTACAGATATGATTCGTCGGATACTGCCTCATTGCGGCAGGTTTTAGATCAGGATGAATTATCTTGTTTTGATAATAAAATAAATCCACAGCTGATAATAGATTGTGGCGCATATATAGGATGCTCTTCTATTTACTTCCTTAATCAATACCCAGAAGCCCATGTAGTCGCTATCGAGCCACACAGTAAAAACTTCAAAATATGTCATAGAAATCTCAAGCCATACAAAAAACGAGTAACATTAATCCACTCGGCTGTATGGTCTCACAGAACAGGCCTTGTAGCATATGAAACAGATTGGGGCGAATGGGCAGTGCAGGTACGCGAATGCCGAAAGGGTGAGAAACCAAATATTTCTGCTGTTAACTTATATGATTTATTGGAAAAGTCCGGTTTTGGCTGTATTGATATACTTAAGATTGACATAGAAAGATCAGAGCTTGAAGTTTTTTCACACAATTATGACAGGTGGCTTAGCCGAGTTAAACACATAGCCATAGAACTACACGACGAGCAATGTAAAGAAGTATTTTTCAAAACCTTATCACAATATAAGTATGATTTGTCATACTCGGGCGAACTAGTTATCTGTAAGAATATCTCGCTGAAGTAGGTTTTTATGCAAGTGCGCATCTTATCCTGCATTCATCGGTTTCTGGATCAGCTTTCTTTTAATTTTACCCAAAAAACTCTTAACCCCGTATATCCCCCTGTCATTAATCCCTGGATAAATTGCCCCTCCGCTTCTTCTTGTTATATGTTTTAGAAATTCCCTGCGATTTTCCATGAATGGCGCATCTTCCGTCTTCTGCAGACAAAAACATACTAATCCATCCATTATCTTTAATGAAATCAGTTTGTAGTTATTGTTTTTCGCCAGCATTCTAACGAAATCGCAAGAATAATAATTATTGCAATGCCCCTTCCAGCACATTTTATCTTTAAGTTCGTTGGCATCAGGGATTAAATGGATGGCTACGCCTCCTACCTTAAGACAATTGTGGATAATAAGAAAGCAATTATATTGGCCGGATTTTGGCTCAACATGTTCGCTGGTGCCAGAGTTTGTTACTATATCAAAATAACTATGCCATATTAAAAACTGTTCGGGCTTAGATAGATCTAACTTCAAAGCATCATCTAGCCCATTTAAATCAACTGAAACATGGTTTACGCCTCTATTGTTAAAATATTTCTTTCCTATTTTTTCAGGTATGGAATCTTCTATTATATACTGATTTCCCAATTCCAGCATATGCTTACCGCTTAATTCACCAAGGGTTTCAAAAATGCACCCATTTATATATTCTAAATCAATCCGCCTTAAGGCCATTTGGCTACCTCAGAAATGCTAAATTTTAATATTCTCACTTAAGGTATATTTTATATCAGTTAATCATAACAATCAATTACAATTACCAGTATTGTAAATAATTTAAATAGCAGATAAAAACCTCAGGGGCTATCATGCTTGGGGGGTTTTTTATGATAGCAGGGAGAGGATTTGCTGCCGAGCCCTGATATTACTTAGGCGAGGTAGTCCCGAGGCCTGTAAGGCCGAGGGAAACCTCTGACAAAAAACCCCGAGACGTATTCGCGCTCAGGGTTTTGGTGTATTCCAAATAGCATGCCCCGTACCAGTCGCTTCGCTCCGGTACGGGGCATAAGTCGTTTCTCGCAGTTACGTTCACTTCGTTCCGTAACTGCGGAAGCGCTAATGGTAGCGGGGAGAGGATTTGAACCTCTGACCTCAAGGTTATGCTTACTACTACAGTTTTCACTGCCATGCTGCACTGCGCATAAAAGTACCGCATGTTCGTAGTCTGGACTATACCATAATCCTAATGTCTTAGGATTCCTGCCAACTAGTCTCTACACCTTTCCGCCTGTGCGGACTTGGCTCGGTATTGCCCTGATTTTTATATCGAGGGTTTCACCGAATTTGACAGGTTTTCATTACCCGTTACCGGATAATGGGCCCTTGGACAATAAATCCCATCGCTCTCTGTAGCATGCTGACTTAGGTTTTCGTTGCCTTTTGCTTGATTCTATTAGCGTAACAGTGCTTCTATAATTAGAAAATACTGTCAGAGGCATAACATAGAACACATTTAAGTCAGCTATATGGATAATTGCAAAATCGAAATCATCAGCCTTATAACGCTTTCTGATCATGCGCCGTCTGTTTGTCTTGGTTCTACGTGCATCTACAACGTAGCATTTATCTCTTTCGTTGAACCAAGCGCTCTTGACCTGAATACGGACAAATTTGCCCTTAAGATCGATCCCTATATCATAAGAAAGCCGATCTCCAACAGGTCTTAGCACACTGAATCCTCTTTTTAGAAGTTCAGTTACTACAGACGATTCTGCAATATCCGCTTTGAGCTTTGTATCCATTGAGCCTTGCGAGCTACCGGGCTGCTCCACCCCGCGTCGTATGTTGCATGTCAAACATCAATGCTTAAGTTCTAATTCGCGGCCAGCCCCTCACGTTCGTTCGGGATCCCTCGGTGAGAGGTCCCGCCTCCGGCGCCGAGCGCCGTTCGGCGCGAGGCGAGCACAGCTAGGGAGAGGCCGCTCCTACTATTCGTTCAAAAAACCTTCCAGCTTATCTTCAAAAGTAGACTTGAATTCTTTGCCCTTAGGATAAGAGACCGTCTCATCTTTTGGCTTCTTAAGAGTAAGGTCTATCTTATCCGCTTCTATATTTAAAATACGTGCCTTTACTACATCGCCCAACTTAAGGTAGTCATTTATATTCTTGACAAAATTATCCGCTACCTGCGATATATGTATAAGCGCTCTTTTCCCATCAGAAAGTTTAACAAAGGCTCCGAAACTTGTGATCTTAAATACCTCTGCCTCTACCGTATCTCCGACTCTTAATCTTGTCTGCTGTAACTCACTCATTAGTTTCTTCGCTGTCATTTATAACCTTATATCTTATCTCACCCTTTTTCCCTATGCCCATCCTGTCTCTTGCTTTCTTCTCGATATAAAAGGGGTCGTTTTCCAGCTTCTCTATCTCCTGGCTGAGATCCTTATTATCATTTTTTAGGCTATCTATCTCTTTCAGCAAAAATTTGTTTTTTTCTTTTAGTTCCTGAAGCTTGGAATATCCCGGAAGGAATATTATAAGCGCAACAAAAATGCCAAGAAGAATAAATTTCTTCTTCGACATATGTATAGATTACCTCTTCTTGGGGAATTCAGCATAGACGCTTCTTTTCCCAAGAGCTTCTTCAATCCTTAAAAGCTCGTTATATTTTGCTATTCTGTCGCTTCTGCATACCGAGCCGGTCTTTATCTGGCCGACACCGGTCGCTACTGCCAGGTGTGCTATGGTAGTATCCTCGGTCTCTCCGGAACGGTGTGATATTACTGAGGTATAGCCTGCTTTTTTAGCCATGTTGATAGCATCAAGAGTCTCTGTCAGCGTGCCTATCTGATTAACCTTAATAAGTATAGAATTGGCAATATTAGAATCGATGCCTTTCTTCAGCCTTTTGGTGTTTGTGACAAAAAGGTCGTCACCCACAAGCTGTATCTTGTTGCCGAGCTCTTTTGTAAGTTCTGCCCAGCCGATCCAGTCATCCTCTGCCAGGCCATCCTCTATAGATATTATAGGATAATCATCCACCCATTTGCCGTAAAAGGCTATCATATCTCTAGAGGTATTCTCTTTCTTCTCCTCTGCCAGAAGCATATATTTTCCATCTTTAAAAAATGAGCTCGATGCAGGATCAAGGGCGATAGAGATATCACTTCCTGACTTATACCCTGCCTTTTCTATTGCCTGAAGAATAACATCTATGGCTTCATGATTAGACCTTAGATCAGGAGCAAAACCTCCTTCATCGCCAACCGCTGTAGATAAACCCTTATTTTTGAGTATAGACTTTAGGTTGTGGAATATCTCAGACCCCATCCTTAGGGCTTCGGCAAAAGAAGAGGCGCCTGTGGGCATTATCATAAATTCCTGAAGATCCACGTTATTATCAGCGTGGGAACCACCGTTTAATATATTCATCATGGGTATAGGCAGTATATTTGCCTTACCGTCGCTAAGATACTCATAAAGCGCCTGTCCCTTGGCGCACGCAGCTGCTTTAGCTACAGCCAATGAGACACCCAGTATAGCATTTGCTCCTAATTTAGATTTATTCTCTGTGCCATCTAAAGAGATAAGCTTATCGTCTATGCCTTTCTGATTAAAAGGCTCGATGCCTTTAAGTTCACCGGCAATTATATCGTTTACGTTAGAGACGGCCTTGGTTACGCTTTTGCCTAAATATTTAGATTTATCACCGTCTCTTAATTCTATAGCTTCATGCTCTCCTGTCGAAGCTCCGCTTGGCACAGCCGCCCTTCCGAAAGCCCCGCCCTCCAAAAGACAGTCAACCTCGACCGTAGGGTTTCCCCTTGAATCAAGGATCTGTCTTGCTCTTATCTCTTTTATATTATTATTATGCATGTGAAATGGATTATACGTTATAGGCGAGGAAATGTCAACCTCTTTTTGGAGGTTGCTGAAAACAGAAAAAATTAGTACAGCAACCTCTGATTACAGAGATTGCAAAAAGATTACTGAGATTTCGCATGTTATCATATGAGTTTTTCTCCAGCCTCTATGAGCCGGGCGAGGATTTTCTTTGAGTTTGACTCAAAATATACCCTTACGATGGGTTCTGTACCGGAGGGCCTGAATAATACCCAGCTTCCGTCTTTCGTATAAAACTTACATCCATCCTTAAAATCGCGTCTATATATCTTTATTCCCGAAAAAGAACTGAATTTCGGGGACCTCACCTTTTTCATCAATCTTTCTTTCGCGGATTGCGTAAGATTAAAATCTATCCTATGCGTATAGAACCTTCCGTAGATATCATATAAATGCTTCAGTATCTCCCTTATGGGTTTTTTACGCTTTGCGACCATCTCCGTAATAAGGAGGCAGGCCAGTATCCCGTCTTTCTCCGGAAGATGGCCTGACATAGAAAGCCCGCCAGACTCTTCTCCGGCAATAACACAGTCTCCCTTATTGATAATATCCACAAAATACTTAAAACCTACAGGGGTCTCTATGACCTCTATATTGTAGGCTTTTGCTATAGCGTCTATCATATGTGTAGTCGCGACAGTGCGGGCTACCACATGTTTTGACTTTTTTCTTGTGCTTAATAGATGATAGAACAAGAGCGTGACCACCTGATTCGGGGTAATATATGTTCCGTCTGAATCTATTATTCCAAAACGGTCCGCATCTCCGTCAGCTGAAAGCCCCAGGTCTAACCTTTTCTTCTTGACCAGAGAGATGAGCTCCAGTATATTCTCAGGCGCAGGTTCCGGGCGCTTACCGTCAAAATACGGATTAAGATAGTCATGCAGCACAATAGGCTTATAGCCGTACTTTCTAAGAATAAGGTCCAGATAACCACGCGATGTACCGTAGAGGCAATCAACAGCTACTTTAAGCTTGGCTTTTTTTATAGCCTTAAAATCTATTAATCTCTCTATCTGCCTTAGATAAGCGGGACGGGGGTTGAAAACAGTTATAAGGGATTCCTTCGCGGTGTAGCCTGGCATAGACTTTTTCTTTTGAAGTTTTTCTATATTCCTCTCTATGGCCTTGGTTACCTCAGGCTGGGCTGGCCCGCCTGTTTCGGGAGAAAATTTTATACCATTGTACTGAGGCGGGTTGTGGCTTGCGGTAAAGTTTATTCCGCCAGCGCACTTCTTCTTTATAATATGATAGGATATAACAGGAGTGGGGACATCCCGGTCAGACAATAAGACCTTTATCCCGTTAGAAGATAAGACCTTTGCCGCCTCCTGCGCAAACTCCTTCGACAAAAACCTAGTATCATATCCAACAACAACAGTTTTAGTTTTTCGTCTTTTTCTATAAACTATAGACTGTAGACTATAAACTTTCTTTATATAGTCAGATATAGCTTGAGTGACCAGCCTTACATTTTCAAAGGTAAACTCATCGCTAATAACAGCACGCCATCCTGATGTTCCGAATTTTATTTTTGTCATAATATTAGGGGGGATTAAAAACGCTTCTTGTACCTAAAAAGTGCCTCGTCCTTATCTACTTTAAAGTGGAGGTGGTATTTTTCTCCTACATACTCCCTGAACTTTATCAGATTCTTTGCCGTCTCAACCAGATTATTTATGCCGCTGTACGCTAATTTAAAATTCACCGAATCCATTACCTCAGCAAGCGTATGCGCGGCCTTCACTGAGCTCTTTATCCGCATATTCTCTATCTCTTCTTTTGTAATAAGCTGCTCCGCGTCTATGCTGGGATCATATGATTTAGAACTGCCTGAATCAGAATATATGATCTCTTCTATATCATATAGCTTAAAGGAAAGAAGCTCTAATTTATTATATATTTTTGGGTCTTGCGCAACGGGCTTTTTTATAACGTCTTTTTCTTTTAATGCTTTTATGTCAAGGCCCGTGATAGGCCTTAGTTCTTCCTTTAAATAGACAGGTACCGTAACCTTAGTAAGAACAGGAGAAAAAATTAAATCGCTGCCATACATGGCTTTTGATTCAAAGCTGAAAACAGATAAGAATATGGTTACAGCAGCCAGGATCTTTATTTTTCTTCCTATGGTGCTGAGCCTTTTGCCGGTAAAGAGCTTAATAGCTTCAGGATAAAGCCTATGCTCTACTTTATGTATTCTATCAGCCAGCGTATCCTCCGTATCGTTCTCCTGGACATTTACAGGCTCCTGCAATATTATTGGGCCCGCGTCCATATCCTCTGTTACAAAATGCACGGTAACGCCTGTTATCTTTACGCCATGATCCAGGGCATCCTTTATAGCGTGCGCGCCTTTAAAAGACGGCAAAAGCGCGGGGTGTATATTTAATATCTTATTTTTATACTTTGCTATAAAATCGCCGGAGAGAAGCCTCATATACCCCGCAAGGCAAATAAGCCCTATGTCATGTTCCTTGAGCTTGGCTATAATGCTTTGCTCAAATTCAATCTTGGATGGAAAATTTTTTCTCTCCGCTATAAATGTCTTTATGCCTTCTTTTTCCGCTCTCTTTACAGCGTAAGCATCCGGATTGTCACAGACCATAAGGGCGATTTCAGGCTTGAAAATACCTTTTTTTTTAGCATCTACTATAGCCTGAAAATTAGAGCCATTGCCCGAACATAAAACTGCTATATTCACCCCGTACCTCTACATTAAAGAAAAAGTAGGCTATGTATAACCACTACGCTGCTGATTTTAGATATTTTAACCCTTAACCTCTGTTTATACTTGAGGTACGGGGTTCATACTTTATTCTGCCCCTAATTTTAAGTTTAGCACCCGGGCTGCGGCATGTCAACTATAAATAGAGAGATTGTCTCAAAAATGAAAACACAGGACAATCTCTTGATTACAAAGATTAATTTAGATTACAGAGATTCTAAGATCACCCCAAAAACATAGACGAGGTAAACTCTTCGCTAAAACCCTTGCCAAGAAGCGGTATATGTTTTATGCTGCTTAATATAGATGTGATCTTTTTCTGTAAAGACAGACTGCCTGCATAAATCTTAAGCCCTTCAAGCGCGCCTTTTTCAAGGAATCTTATTCTTCTCTTATCTATTTTAGGCACAAGCCCTATTGCCGCTATGCTATCAGTGTTCACTACGCTGCCAAAAGAGCCTGTAAAGAGTACCTCGGTTATCTCTTCTTTGCTTATGCGTGATTTTCTTAAAAGTATTTTTACCGCGGCGTATATAGCGGCCTTGGCAAGCTGCAGCTTTCTTATATCCTGTTGCGTCACCGAAATCTTGGTTCTTCCTTTTTTATAAAATACAAATTCAGGCTCATTCATCCTGCCTGAGCTGTTCATCAACCCATTTTTAAGCATACATGAAGCCGCGTCTATCAAGGCGCTGCCGCATATTCCCTTAGGGGCTCCTCCTCCTATAACATCGATTTTAAAAGAGCCGCCTTTCATCTCTATTGATTTTATCGCCCCTTTTATAGCCGGCATGCCGCAGCTTATATGCCTTCCCTCAAACGCGGGCCCTGCCGCGGCAGACGCTGCAAATATTCTCCCCGCGCTTCCCAAGACTACTTCACCGTTTGTTCCCATGTCTATGGCCAGCTTTACTGCTCTTGATTTATAGATACCGCTTGCTATAATAACCGCAAGAGCGTCAGAGCCTACAAAACCTTCTACGTTAGGCAGTAGAGTCACCGGGCAATCTTTCTCAAGCTTAAGGCCTATTCTGTCAGCATATATAGTGATCTCTGATTTTTGAGACGGCTTGTATGGCGGGGTAATAAGCGGGGCCGTATCTATTCCTAAAAAAAGATGGTGTATGGCGGTATTGCATACGCAGAAGGCCGAACCGATGTCTTTGTGACTTTTTTTAGCCTGCGAAAAAAGCTTCCCGGACAACTTATTTATAGATAAGACTACTGCTCTCTGGAGAGATGCCGCGTTCGCGATTTTCCTAAGAGCATGATCTATTCTTGATATAACGTCATCTCCATATCTTATCTGCTCATTTAAAATAAAATCTGAGGATAGTACGCGCCCTTTTTCTTTATCAAAAATAGCGCCTGATATCGTTGTAGTCCCTATATCAATTAATAAGATATATTTAGTCAAGAAACCAAACACCCTCCATGAACCTCTAACCTGACTGGTTCCTTGCAGTATCTAAGTTTATACTTTCCTATACTGCAAGATATTCCTTTATTTTTTTCGTAAGCTCGCCCTCTCCGGGAAAACCTGTCATCCTGCCCTGCTCTTTTCCGTCCTTGAATATTATAAGAGTAGGTATGCTCATGACGCCAAACTCAGAAGCTATGCTTGGATTGTCATCGACGTTTAGCTTGCAGAACTTAAGCTCACCACTTAAACTATCAGCTATCCTTTCCAGCACAGGCGCAAGCATGTTGCATGGCGCGCACCATGAGGCCCAGAAATCAACAAGCACCACGCCCTTTACATTCCTTACTTCGCTGTCAAATGCAGGCTCAGTAACTTCAATTATGTTCTTTGACATATTTTAATCACCTCCATGTTAACGTACCTGGTTAGGTTGTTGGGTAAAGGTCAAGAAGCCGGTATGGTAGCTAGGTTAGGTGGTCAGGGAAAATACCAACTACTTTACCTAATTTTCCAAACTGGCATCCTGACCCTAACCTAATCTACCTGACCCGATCCTCAATTATCGCTGCTTTTGTTATCGCCTTAGTAGGGCATACTTTTACACACTCACCGCAATTTGTGCATTTTATATAATCTATTAAAGCAAGGTTCTCGGTTATGCTTATCGCGGATACCGGGCATATCTTTACGCATTTTCCGCAGGCTATACAGCCCGCCTTGCAGGCCTTTATAAATTCAGCTGCTTTATCTTTTGAATTGCATTGTATGTGGTATTGGCTTGTTTTGGGCACAAGAACCAGCACATCCTTAGGGCAGGCCTTGACGCATTTTCCGCAAGCAGTACATTTTTCAGAATCTATGATAGGCAGGCCGTCTTCACCCATATTTATCGCATCAAAAGGGCAGGCCTTGACGCAGCTCCCGAAACCTATACAGGCAAAATTACATGCCTTATGCCCGCCAAAGATAAGATTCGCTATATTGCAATCCTTCGGGCCGTTATATTTAAACTTATCTTTACATTCGCCGCCGCCGTTACATATTAAAGCAGCTATCTGATTTGAGCTTTCATCAAGCTTAATGCCCGCTGCCTCTGAAATGAGTTTTCTGACAGAGCTATCTGCCACAGGGCAATTTATAGACTCGACTTCACCCCTGCCCAATGCCTCTGCCAGGCCAAAACATCCGGCTTTTCCGCATGCGCCGCAATTAACTCCTGGCAAAAGAGAAAATATATGTTCGACGCGTGGATCCTTTTCGACAAAAAATATCTTCTGGGCAAATGTAAGCCATATGCCAAAGATAGCTCCTAATGAGCCTAATATAATAACCGGTAAAAGTATGTGCATAGTTTGTACTGCTTTCTTACAGGTGTTACTGTCTATAGTTAGCCTGTTAGCGAGTTTACGGGTTGACGGGTCGACACGCTAACCCGCCAACTGGAGCACCCGCTAACCTAAAACTTAAACCCGCTAAAACCTAAAAACGCCATAGACATCAAAGATGCCACAATAAAAGCTATCGGCACGCCCACAAAAGACTTTGGTATATCTGTTAACTCAAGCCTCTCTCTTATCCCTGACATCAAGAACATGGCCAGGGAAAAACCTATGCCTGCGCAAAATGCCTGTATCATGGAAGTCCCGAGAGAAAAGGCCGCTGCTTCCTTGCCTTTAAAAAACATATTTATATTAAGAACCGTCACGCCAAGAACAGCGCAGTTTGTTGTGATCAAAGGTATATATATACCCATGGCCCTATGAAGAGGCGGCGCTATCTTCGCTATAGCCATCTCGACAAACTGCACAAACACGGCTATGACCAGGATAAATGAAACTGTTCTAAGATATTCTAAATTAAAAGGAATAAGTAAAAATCTATATACGAACCATGTTATCAGCGCGGATAAGCTCATGACAAATATTACAGCGGCACCCATGCCCAAAGCTGACTTTGTCTGCTTTGAGACGCCTATGAAAGGACATAATCCGAGAAACCGCGCGAGAATAAAATTGTGAATAAATATCGCGCTTATTACTATTGTCATGAATTCAGAGAAGTTCATATTATAGCCTGTAGCTTGTAGCATGTAGGTTGCAGGGTGCAGGGTTTCGATTTTATCATTATTTTATTTGCCATATTCTTTTAACCTGCAGTAGGAGCCGCCTCCCGGCGGCGAATTTTATTTTTCTTCTTTTAACCAATTTAACAGGCCTATTAACAGCCCTAGCGTCAGCAGGGCGCCGGGTGCCAATATCATTATGGCAGCAGGTTGAAAATTCTGTGATAGCGCGAATCCAAAGACCTTACCCGCTCCCAAAAGTTCTCTTATAGCTGAAATAATTACAAGGGCCAGCGTAAACCCACACCCCATGCCGATGCCGTCAAACAGTGATTTCAATATGTTGTTTTTTGACGCGAAGGCTTCAGCCCTTCCGAGTATTATGCAGTTTACAACTATTAATGGGACATAAATACCCAGCGATCTGCTTAAAGCCGGCAGGTATGCCTTAAGTAAAAGCTCAACTATTGTAACAAATGCCGCTATTATTACTATATAACAGGGGATGCGTATCTTGTCCGGTATAAAATTGCGTATGCTCGATATAATAATATTTGAACAGCATAACACAAAAGTAGCGGCCAGCCCCATGCCGATGCCGTCTCTTACGCTCGATGAGACCGCAAGCGCGGGACAGAGCCCCAGCAGCAAACCGAATATGGGATTCTCCGATATAATACCTTTCCTAAATTCACCAAATAAGCTTTTCATAAATTATATTATCCGCCGCCGGCTTGCCCCGTACCTGAGCAAAGCGAATGGTCCGGGGGAGGCGGCTCCTACTACTTAATGTTTTCTAAAAAGACCTCTGCTTCCTTCTTGATAGCCTTTACAATAGAGTCTGTAGTTATGGTCGCTCCCGTTATTACTTCCACACTCTTTAAGCTCAAGCCTGATGCTTCCTTTCCGTTAAATTGCTTTAAAAACCAGGGCTCCTCTTCGCCGCGCTTATTCTCGACGCATCGCGCGCCCAGGCCAGGGGTCTCCTGCTGCGACAATATTTCAACCCCTAATATCCTGCCATCCTTATCTATTCCGACGAGCATATTTATATCGCCGGCATAACCTTTGCCTAAGGCATAGATAGCATAACCTATAAATTCACCACCTTTATATCCTTCATAATATTCTTTTTCATCCAGCATCTTCTGCCTATAATCATTTGCTCCAGGCAAAACCCTTGCAAGCGCCTCTTTCTTTGTTTTCTCTTCCTGAGCCGCGATTAAAGGTTTTGTAACATTATAAGTTAAACCTAAAACCAGCGCGGCTACAACACATACAAGCGTAAGGACAATTACAAATCTTGTCATATCATCTACCTCCAAACCTTTTCGGCTTTGTATGCCTGTCGATAATAGGTACGGCCGCATTCATTATCAATATAGAATAACTTACACCTTCCGGGTATCCTCCCCACTTCCTTATGGAAAAAGTGATCACGCCGCAAAGTATAGCAAATATTATCTTACCCTTTTTGGTTACAGGAGAAGTCACATAGTCTGTGGCCATAAAGAAGGCCCCCAACACTAAGCCTCCGCTTAGAATCTGAAATAGCCAGTCACCAGCGAATAATCCCTCTCCCGTAAAAGCCCAGCTTAATAAGCCTACGGTGCCTACATATATAAATGGTATATGCCACTTTATATATTTTTTATACAAAAGAAAACAGGCCCCTACCAGAAGCGCTGCTATACATACCTCGCCTATACAGCCCCCTCTATTTCCTATAAAAAGATCGAGATAGGAAGGAATAGGATATTCAAAATTATGTTTAATAATATCAAGCGGCGTTGCGGAGGTTACCGCGTCTATCTGCCAGCGCGGGTTCTTGAAAGCAACCATATATCTGGTCCATGATGCCATAAGAAATGCCCTGCCTGCCAATGCGGGGTTAAATATATTCCTGCCCAATCCGCCGAATGCCTGTTTTACAACAGCAATAGCAAAGACAGCGCCTACGCATACCATCCATACGGGAACAATCGGAGATACATTATAAGCCAAGAGAAGCCCTGTAAGAGCCGCGCTTCCGTCAATTATGGTAACGGGCCTTTTTCTTAGTTTTAATATCAAGGCTTCGGTCAGCACGCATGTGATAACAGAGGCGATAATAATATAAAGCGCGCTTAGGCCATAGCAGTATACGCCCCATGCGCCAGATGGTACCAGGGCCAAAAATACAGCCCACATTATTCTTTTCACAGACTTACCTGAATGTATATGTGGCGATGAGCTCACCTGCATTAGATCTGTCATCTTATTATACTCCTGGTATAATTATTAAGCATAATTAAAAATTATACCTGATTACACAGATTAATTTAGATTACTGAGATTAAAACATTAATCTCCTTACTTGACAACTTTTATTACCAAAATTTATTAAGAGTCCTGTCTTATATCCTGATGCTTTCAGATATGACAAGACCTGCTTTTCAAATACAATAGGCATATTCCCTGCTATTGCCTTTACCTCGACTATAACATTGTTTTCTATAATTAAATCTACTCTAAACCTACCGACATCTTTGTCTTGATACCTAACATCAAAACTTTTTTCGCTTTGGTATTTTAACCCTTGCTCTTGCAATACTATCTTTAAAGCATTGTGATATATGCCTTCATTAAAACCTGGCCCTAGCTCGCTATGCACTTTATAGGAACAGCCTATTATTTTTTCAGTCAAAGAATCTCTTTCTTTAATCTCTGTAATCTTTTTTTTAATCATTGGAATCAAACATCCTTCCTTTCTCTCCTTAATAGGATGTTTTTCGCGTGTTTAATCAACTGCACTAATTCTATATTTGAGGGGCAGGAATATGCGCACGCGCCGCACTCCATGCAGTCTTTGGCATAAAGTTCATTTGCCATATCAAAATTTTCATATTCGGCAGCCCTTGCTATATCCGTAGGCACGAGGTTCAGGGGGCAGGCCTCAATACATTTTCCGCACCTTATGCAATATTGCGACATTCTCTGCCGCGCCTGTTTTTCACTTAATATAAGCACGCCTGAAGTGCCCTTTATAACCGGGGTATCATTGCTAAACTGCGCCAACCCCATCATCGGCCCTCCCATTATAATCTTGGATGGATCACTTTTAAATCCACCGCAGTTATCTATAATGTAAGAGAGCGGGGTGCCTATTCTTACCAAAAGATTGGATGGATTGCTGACAGCGTCCCCTGTGACAGTAATAACTCTCTCATATAAAGGCTTTCCCTGGTATATTGCTTCATATACCGCATATGCTGTCTGTATATTATCTACTATGCAGCCAACATCAAATGGCAGTCCGCCATGGGGAACCTCTCTATTAAGGAGAGCTTTTATGAGTTGCTTCTCTCCTCCTTGAGGATATTTTGTATGCAAAACTACGGTTCGCATATCGCATTTCGCATGTCGTATGTCGTTTAGGGCTTTACGTATAGCCTTTATAGCTTCGGGCTTGTTATCTTCTATAGCTATTATGCCCCTTTTTAAACCCAACGCCTTCATCATAAGAACCGCGCCCTTTATAACCTCATCCGGCTTCTCTATCATGACCCTTTCATCGCACGTAAGATACGGTTCACATTCCGCGCCATTTAATATAAAGGTGTCTATGCTCTTCTCCGCGGGAGGCTTAAGTTTCACATGGGTAGGAAAAGCAGCACCGCCTAAACCCACTATACCTGCGTCTTTTACAAACCTGATTATCTCATCAGCGCTTAATTGTTCCGCATCCTTCAATGACCCATTTAAGCTGCTCTCTTTCTCATCTTTTCCATCAGATTCTATTACTACGGCATCGCAACTGCCTAATACCGGGTGCGGTACTCTCTTTATGGTTTTGACTTTGCCGGATAATGAAGAATGTATGGGAGATGATATAAACTTATCGCTTTCACCTATACAAGTCCCTGCCTTTACTTCATCTCCTTTATTTACTTTTGGAAGGCAGGGAGCTCCGGTGTGCTGGATCAAAGGTATGGCAACTTCAGACGGAGGGTTTAGCCTGCGTATGGGTGAAGCCTTGCTCAACTCCTTAAAATAAAGGGGGTGTATGCCTCCCTTAAAAGTCTTTTTACTCATAAAGGTTCCCTCATCATTATGAATAGCTCCTTGCCGAAGGTATCTTTTTAATACCAAATATACCTGAGCATATAAATATTATTCCTATCGCAAGCAGTATATAAAAATTATTTATCACTTCCGCTAACATGGCGGAAGCTACCATAAATATCAGGTATGCCAGATGCATAACAGCCTCAAGAGAAGAAAATACCCTCCCCCTCAGCTCGGCCGGTATAAGCTCATGGACAATCGTATTAGAGGATATCATTATAGGAGACAGCGAGCAGCCAAAAAGAAAGGTTATCATAGACGCTGAATGAAAATTAGCATGCATGTTTAAGATGACCACAAACCCTATTAATAAAAACCCTCCCAGGATAAGGCTTAAAAATATTGCCCTTGCCTTGGATAACCTTTGGCCAAACTTGCCGTAAACTATGGACCCGCAGAAAAGTCCGATAGAAAAAAACATTATAAGAAGGCCAAGGTCTCTGGTTATGCTTGCTAAGGCCTGCTGTATAAAAACTATTATAACCACGTGGCTCGCCCCTACACCACTCCATAAAAGAAATAGAAGCGCTATTACAAAATGCATCTTCCTGTGAGAAAAGAGATACATCAGGCCATCTTTTATCTCACCAAAAACCGACTTCGCCATGACCTCCTTTAGGCGCTTGCCCAGTACTGATATGGCCTCTGTTATCTTTGGTTCCCGTTTCCTTACCCTTATGAAGATAAGCAGCAGGGCAGATACAAAAAAGGTGGCAGCATCTATAAGAAGGCCGCCTTTAACGCCTATGGACGGCAATGATATTATAATGCCTCCTATGCCAAAACCAAGGGCCGCCGCTACCATACCGGTTGTGTGTATTAATGAGTTTGCTTCAAGCAGTTTGTCAGGATCAACCATGTCAGGTATTATAGACATTTTAGACGGTACATAAAAGCGTGTAACAGAAAAAATTATAAAGACAATTATATATATAGGAAATATAGGCTGAAGCGTAGGCACAAAAGCCCAGTATAGCACTATCAAAAGAACAAGGCCGCCCCTGATAGCATCGGAAACTATCATAGTATATTTCCTGCTCCACCTATCTGAATAGGCTCCTGCCAAAGGGCCTACTATAAAAACCGGGACAATGACAAATATAAATAGCTTTGCTAATTCAAGAGTAGAACCCGGCGCTTTTTTATAAACAAGGCCTACCAGTGCCATCTGGGTAAACTTATCGCCAAACTGGGATATGAGCTGGCCCAGCCAGAGAAGAAAAAAATTCGGCTCTTTTAGAACTGCTCTTAGTTTTGACATAATAAAAAATAGTTCTGCTGTTCGTCTGTTCATCTGTTAAAAAATCCGCCTTGTACTACGCGTTCAACAGTCAAAATTATAAACCACCGAACCGACGAACCGTTGAACAGATGAACTGAACATGGAGCTGGCGAGTGGAATCGAACCACCAACCTGTCCTCCTTCGCATTTTATACTGGTAAACTACTGTAATGCTTCGGAGGACTTATCCGCAGAAGCCCTACAGTGGCATCCGAGTAACAAGGGCGAAGGCGGATGGAGCTGGCGAGTGGAATCGAACCACCAACCTGCGCATTACGAATGCGCTGCTCTACCGTTGAGCCACGCCAGCTCGCTTCATCTTTTACGGCGTGGCGTCCCGTCCTCCGCAGCACTACAGTTGCAAACCAGTAGTAAGTGCGAAGGAGGAAGCCACGCCAGCTCGCTTCATCTTTTACGGCGTGGCGTCCCGTCCGCCGCAGCACTACAGTTGCAAACCAGCAGTAAGTGCGAAGGAGGAAGCCACGCCAGCTCAAATTTGTGTGCAAATTTGACACTGAGGTTGCGTCAAAAATGCAACCCTTGGGAGCATTTTAGCAACCGAAGTGTCTCTAGTTATCAATTGTTATTACAGGCACCTATCAAAGATCCTTCGGACACTTTGTGTCCTCAGGATAAATTCGCACTTATAACTTAGCTTCGCTTTGCTCGCTAAGTTATGTGCTCATTTAAGCCACGCCAGCTCGCTTCATCTTTTACGGCGTGGCGTCCCGTCCTCCGTAGCACTACAGTTGCAAACCAGTAGTAAGTGCGAAGGAGGAAGCCACGCCAGCCTTTTTATATATACTACTTATTCAGTGCTAAATTGTATTTTTCTATAAAATCGAGTAATTTTTTTCTCTCAAACTTAAGCTCATCGTTGCTTAAGTTTGAATGCTTACATATAAAATCTTTCTCACTCTCACCCATATACAAGCCAATGCTCATATAATAATCATCAAAATCCTTGGAGAGTATCTCTATACCGTATTTAGACGGGTTATTAAATACATCAGAGCCTGGGAAAGGTATAAAGGTAGATAAATCAACTCCGTCCGGCCCGACTTTCTTGATAAATTCTATGGTCCTGTCTGCTATGCCTTGCTCCTCGAAGGGAAGGCCTATTATGAAGAACAGCCTGACCCGTAAGCCAAGCTTTTTTGTATTTTCAACTGCCTTATATATTACGTCGAGTTTCATTCCCCTGTTATTTTTATCTAATACATCCTGTGAGATAGTCTCTACGCCATAGTGTATCTCAAAGCACCCGGCTTTTTTCATAGCTTCTAATAGCTCTGTGGTTGATACGTTTACATGCAGGTTTGCCCTCCACCTTATTCCCAGAGGCTGCATCTTTTCAAACATTTCTAAAAATATCTTCTTGTTCGCGCCCATAACATCATCCTGGAACCTGAAATGTGTTATCCCGTAATCCTTTTTAATCTTCTCTATCTCCGCTACTACGCTATCCGCGCTTCTGAACCTTACACGCCTTCCCCACATCCTTGGGCTTGAACAGAAAGAGCAGTTGAACGGGCATCCTCTTGAGGTGACTATAGTTGTTGCGGGGATTCCGGGCACAACAAGCTTATCGCTTATAACAGAATCCGGAGGTAAAAGGTGCCTTGCGGGCAAAGGGATGTCGTCCAGGTTCTCTATGACAGGACTTTGGTAGAATCTTTTTTCAACCCCATTCTTGCAATCGTTGACCACATCAAGTATAGCCCTCTCCCCTTCTCCTACTACGACCTTATCAAAGACAGGGTCTATTCTATCCGGAAGAACCGTAGGATGGACTCCGCCAACCACTATGCATGCGTTGCTGTATTTGTTCTTTACCAGCTTAGCGACCCTGCACGCGATAAGGTATTCCGGCGTGCTTGTCGTAATGCCATATATATCTGCCTGAGGTATCTTCTCAAGCCATTTATCTTCTTCCAGGCAGCGCAGGTCGACTGCCTCAGTATGATACCCTTCCTTTTCCAATACGCCTGCTATGTATAGTATGCCCAAAGGGCAGTTTCTTTTCTGATCGCCTAAAAAAGGATTAGGAGGAATTATTAAGACTATTCTCATCGCTGAACTCCGGGGCAGCTACTATTATTTGGGGATATAAAGAATGGTGCCGAAGACCAGAATCGAACTGGTGACGCAGGGCTTTTCAGGCCCTCGCTCTACCAACTGAGCTACCTCGGCACATTCTAAGTGATGAAATAAAATAACATACTATCCACAAAAATTCAAGTATTTTATAAAAAATACATAGTTTAAGTTTCAAAACCTTGACATTCTATCTGCCGCGTATTAATATATTATTATGTTTAGTACAAAGTACAATTATTATAATATGATAATTATTTCTATAATCTAAATGAAGAGCCTATTCAGAAAAGACCTTCTTGCCAGCCTGGAGCCGGAGCATGTTTATTTTTTCGGCTCTGAAGAATATTTCAGCCATCAAAGGCCGATAACAATAGACGAACGTCTTCCTATCCGTATTAAAACCGCCCTAAACCCGCACATCTTAGAAAGGCCCTTTGTCTGTGAGGTATCTGATGCCAAGTTGTTGGGCCGGGAAGCGATCGGCTATACCGCTAAAAATGAACTTATTTACGAAACATTGGTATATCGCAAACAACCTCCCCTGCTTCCTATAGATAACCTACTGCCGCCTCAGGTGGAACTGGGAACAGCGGTTTCTCTAATAGCCTGGGGTGTAATGAATGCCAGTTATTACCATTGGGTAACAGAGCGATTAATGCTGCTGGAGGGCGTTGAGCACTATTCTAAGCTCACTAAACGTAAACCTCTGCTTATAGTGCCGAGTCATCTTATGCCATGGCATGTCGAATCTCTGAAAGTAATGGGGTATGAACTTAAAGATTGCGTAGAGTGGAAATTTACCCGGGCCCGGGTAAAGCGGCTGGTAATCCCCTCGGTGCGGCGATACTCCGAACAAAAAGACCTGACACACCACTGCATCTCGCCATCAGCTTGTAAGTGGTTTCGCCATAAGATACTGAGTAACCTTCCGGCAGAAAGTGAGGCAGAAAATTATTCCAGGCGCATCTTCGTTTCCCGGCGCAAGGCTCCTGCTCGAAGAATCTTAAACGAGGCAAAACTAATGGAACTGCTAAGGCCTATGGGCTTTGTTTCCTATATGTTAGAAGATATGAGTTTCACCCAGCAGGCCCGTTTGTTCTCAAGTGCCGAGATTGTTATCGCCCCCCATGGCGCGGGTTTAACCAACATCCTTTTTTCCAATAATATATCTATTGTCGAGTTATTTCCGAAAGATTATGACAGCCCAAGCTACTTTTGCATATCCAGGATATTTGGATTTAATTATGGCCTTCTTATATGCAAAATACGTGATAAAAAATACTATGATAACATAGTCGACTTAGATGGTTTTATACAGTTACTTAAAAAAATGAAGCTTTACTAACACAGCGGAAACGATTACAATTATAGGAAAGGTGCCACCATAACATGCCTAAACCACAAGAATCTTATCAGGCTTTCTTGTCTTCGAAAAAATTTAAGATCCTTTTTTTCGCCGCCTTTATCTTTTATACAATAGTATGCAGTCTGGTTATCTACTCATACCAGTTCCGCGGCCAAGGTATAGGCATATTTGATATAAGTTACGGGTTTGGGCCTCTTGTAAAAAGCATAGTTAAGGAAGGGGCCTATAGGGTGTGCGGGGTGCAATATCTCCAGCATCCGGGCCAGAATCTTTGTTTCAGCGGGCACAGAATGCCGTTTGTCCCGTTCTTTTTAGCGGCTCTGGCCTTCGTATATAACAACGTACTGTTTGTCTCCATAGCAAAAAACCTGATTTTATCTTCTTTGATATGGATATGTATATATAGCATGCTGCGGCAATATAAGGATAGAAAATATTTAGTCGTGGGCGCATATATCTTTATCCTCTCCTTCCCGCATTTTATATTGCAGAATTTTACTTTATACACAGAGGAAGCCTACCTGATACCTTTGGTTTCGCTATTATTTAATTGCTTGCTGTTAAGCAAAAAGATCGTGAATAAACAGCTCTTTATATGGCTCTCGATCGCAAACGCTCTTTTGTTTCTGGCAAAAACCAGCATGATCCCCCTATGCATACTTTTCTGTTTCTTTTATTACATAATAACCAGAAATCGTAAAATTTTATACGTATTCATATGCAGCTTAGCGCTGGCCTTTCTTTCATGGGGCCTGTTTAATCTCCACAGTTCGGGAAAATTCACAATATTCTCCTCATATAGCGGCTTTACTTTTTATGCCGGAAACAATGAATCCAGCCTGTCTGTTTATGCCGATCCGGACTTCGAAACCCTGGATGTACTTGTAGATAAAATATACTGTCCCGTGGAATTACCGGACGAGTGGGCTTACAATAAATATTATACGGATAAAGCTATAGAATTTATAACAAATAACCCTTTAACGGCTTTAAAGTTATTCGCGGCAAGGTTCTACGCGTTTTTTATCCAAATAAACAACCGTATAAATAGTCCGGGAAAGCTGCCTTTTGCAAAAACCATAGAATATGCCGGAACATCGTATATGTTATTGTTCCGCCTAATTCTATGGGCATCTATTTTCCATGCCTTGGCCGTGTTATTCCGCGGCGGTTTTAAAAATATATTTTGCAGAAACGAGGAGTCTATAATAGCGTCCCTTTACTTGAGTTTTATATTATTTTACAGCCTCCCGTATATAGTTGCTTCTGTTTATATGCGCCACGTTATACCGATAGCTATACCTACAATCCAGTATGCTGTTTGGGCTATGGACAAAAGATTAAAAAACACGGGAAAATAGCATGACTATTATGACAAACTTCAAGCCTTTGTCGATTGTAAAAACTTTTTTTGTTAAAAAACACCGGCGCGCGCGTAAAATCAGAAGCGGCATATTCAAAGGCCTGGTCATGAACATTGACCTGACATACCAGGCACAGCTTTTTCTTGGATTATTTGAGCGGGAAACATATAAATGGGTTAGCAAATTTGCTAAGGGTATCAACGCCGCTATCGACGTGGGCGCAGGGGAAGGAGAATATACTATCTATTTCCTTAAAAAGACTTCCGCGAAAAAAGTTTTTTCCTTTGAACCCAATGAATCCAAGAGAAGGCTCCTGACTAACAATCTTGGCGTTAGCGATATAGAAAGCGGCAAGATCCTCCTCTACTCCAAGATGCTGTCTTCATCCAGTAGTGATAATTCTATTACTCTGGATTCGATCATAAGCCGCGTTCTTACGCCGTGCTTATTGAAGATCGATACGGACGGGACAGAGGTTGATATATTAAAGGGCGCGGGAGATTTTTTAAAGCTTGGCGACATCAGGTTTATCATAGAAACTCATTCAAAAACACTTGAAGAGGACTGTATATCGATATTAAATAAGGCGGGCTTTACTACAAAGGTTATACCTAACGCGTGGTGGAGATTATTTATACCGGAGCAAAGGCCGAGTATACACAACAGATGGCTGGCGGCAAATAACACCCTATACAAATAATCTGCATCGCCTATTTCTACTACCCCTATACGCCCCTTGTTATAATCTCAAAGCCGTCCAGCCACTCCGGTGTGAATGGCCCCGTGGTCTTTATTCTAAATACTGACTTAAAGCCTGGGTTTTTACTTATAAAATGCCTATTGGCACCTTCAACCTGCGGGCTGATGTTCAGATCATCAACTATTATAACACATCTTTTTGACAAAAAGGGCAAGGCCAGGTCCAGCCCCTTAACCTGTTCTTCGTATGAGTGGCCTCCGTCGTAATAATAGACATTGATTTTAAAGCCGGGTTCTCTCTGGCTTATGGCCCTAAAGGCCTCTATGTAATCGCAGTTATAGAACTCTACATTTTTAATTACATCAAATTTCTTTAAGTTTTCCATGAGTATGCTTTTATTCTTATGCTTTTCATCAAATTCAGAAAAATTATCTATCCCTATACAGCGGGTAGACTGGTTAAATAAGGCGGCGCTTATAAGGCTATAGCCCTTGTAGCTGCCGACCTCTAAGTATACTCCTGCCTTAGCGAACCTTCTGACTATCTCATTAATCATAAAACTTATATTTTCTGTGCACATACCTTCTATCTGTTTCTCGCGGATAACGCTCATTCTGCGGTCTTTCGGGTACAATTCATACTTATAATTCTTCCAATTTTCTTTTACAATCTTTCTTATTTCAGAACCACGGTAAATTTGGGACCTATTAAGTTCAAAATGTAATCTCTGCAAAAAGCGGTAGGATTCAAGCGCCCGATGCGGTAAGCACTGCCTTATCTTTTCTTTTAATTTTCTGATCATGTTCTGTTTTGCTATAGTATAACATTTGCTAAATTGTTTTATTATATTTTATCACATGTCACAAAAAAAACAAACTACTAAAAAGGCGGGTAGCGATTATTTTGCCCTTGCCTAACACTGATGCCTTTGCTACAATATATGTTAATGCAGGCTATTACTGCATATGTTGCGCGGGAAACGGTCATCAAAAAGGCCTAGACATGAAAGAACACGAGGATACAATAGTAAAAGAACGTATATTAAAACGCATTTTTGACATAGTTGTCTCTGCCTTTTTTCTGCTTCTGCTATCTCCCCTTTTCTTGGCCTTTGCGCTGCTGCTAAAGCTGGAAGGCCTGATAAACCCCTTTTTTAAAGGGCCTGTTTTCTTCAAATCTATCAGGATATCCAGAGGAAAAGAATTTACTATGTACAAATTCAGAACCGTTAACTACGATACCTACCTGTTTTTAGAGAAAGACAAGATGCGAAGGAGTATTACCGAATTTATCTGTTCCGCTAATAACAAAGAATATCTTACGCCGGTAGGAGCATTTTTGGACAAGATATATTTTGATGAGCTTCCTCAGCTTTATAATGTGCTCAAAGGAGACATGAGCATGGTAGGGCCACGCCCCCATATTATAGAACATTATAACAACGATATAAAAGAAGGCATAACTTCTGCCAAGTATATAAAAGGCGGGATCCTGGGGCTAGTTCAGGCCTCAAAAAAGAATCCTAAGATGCAGGAGGTGTTTAAGCGCATGGCTCTAAAGCACTTCTCGAAAGATAAATCCTTGGAAGTCACAGAAAGGCTCTATTTTCAGAGATATTTAAGGGCATCCGCGGTGGAGCTGCTATTGTTTGATATTTGGATTATATACCGCTGTCTTCTTGTGGTGCTCGCAGCTAAGGGAATTTAGCTATATTGCTTAGAAGCCCGCTTTTTAAATTTTTGCCTGGTACTCATAAAGTGCGAGACCCACATATAAAAACACCAGATTGTCACGCCCGCGAAGACAATAATCGTAAGTTCAAATTTTTTTGGCAGAAAAAAGCAGAACGTGCCGAGAGTCGCGTATATTAAAGTTATACACAAATATATCAATACCGTATTTCTATGAGAAACTCCCGCCCGAAGAAATCTATAATGCAGGTGCATCCTATCAGGCCTAAAAGGATTTCTAGCGGCAGCTATTCTTCTTGAAAAAGTAAAAACCACGCTGCCCATAGGAATAAATAATGTTAAAAATGGAACAGACAGTGAAATGACCGCAGACCTTTTTATATAGCTCTCCATTACTAAGACCGCTAGCATAAAACCCAGAAAAAAACTTCCTGAATCTCCCAGGAAGAGCTTGGCCGGATAAAAATTATACCTTAGGAAAGCAAGGTTTGCGCCTATAATAGATATTATGATAAGCGCCAGGAAAATATTGTTCTGGCTTAGGGCAATTATAAAAAAACTGGCGCATGCCACTGTTGCTATCCCGCACGCCAATCCATCAAGCCCATCTATTAAATTTATAGCATTTATAACCGCGAGCATCCAAAGTAAGACAAAAATCGGGCCGAGGAAGCCGACATATATCTCTCCGCCCAAAGGGTTTGTAATGATCTTTATATTATACCCAAAGATAATTACAACAATAACAGCGAGGATCTGCAGAGCAAATTTTACCTTGTAGCCAAGCCGTTTTATCAAGTCATCATAAATCCCTGTAGCTACTATGATTGCAGACGCCAGAAAGACACCGACTAGTTTTATTTCGCGGTTATAAAAAAGGTCCCTCTTAAAGATAAAAATAAGCAGAAGCGTAGCATAGAAAGAGCCGAATATGGCTATGCCTCCCAGCCTAGGCACACCCTTCTTATGCAATCTTACTCTTTCAGCAAAAACGCGCCGCCCCTTGCTGAATATGCCGGCATTTTTAAGAAGCCATTGAGACAACGCATAAGAGACTATGAAACTGAATATCCCGCAAAAAATAACTGCTAAGATCATCTTTGCATCCTCGCGGCTTCGCCATGCCTCTTATATTCTATATATAGATCGTTCTGCAAAAACACTGCGGTATCTTTCCTATATTCTTCATAATTACGGCTGAGACTCCCAGCCCGTAAGATTTTGCCGCACGGTAGTCTTCCATTGTTTTTACTAGTATGTTCTTAATGCTTCTGTTGCTGACCCCTCCGCTTCGCATCTTTACAAGAACGCTTGGCAGGTATAAGACTGATATCTTCTGCTTATAAAGAAACCTTAATATTATCTCATAATCCATTGAGATCTTAAAACCTGTATCCAATAACCCATATTTCTTATAGACTTCTCTCTTTACAAAAAATGTAGGGTGCGGCGGCATCCATCCCTGCTTTATGCTATCAGGGCTATAGCTGCCGGCTCTCCAGAACCGTACTGTCTTGTCTATATTATCCTTTTTTACATATACGAGATCTCCATACAGGCTATCGGTAGAGCTGTTCTTAAATGTATCTGCTACTAACCCTATGATATTTTCATTCATATATATATCATCTGAATGCAGAAACCCTACAACATCTCCTGTAGCCATTTCAATACCTTTATTCATAGCATATATATGGCCTTTGTCTTTTTCAGATACTAACCTGGTAATTTTATCCTTGTATAAATTTATAACATCCTGAGTCCCGTCTCTCGATTCGTTATCTATAACTATGTATTCTATATCATTATATAGCTGGGATGTCACGCTCTTGAGACAATCCCCTATATGCTCTGCGTTATTATATACAACAGTTATTATAGATATCTTCAACTAAAAAGTCTCCCTGTTATTTTCTAGGCCTTATGCAATAAGGAATATATCCAATTATATGTCTTTTCCAGGCCTTCTTCAAGAGATACTTTCGGCTCCCATCCTAATACCTTTTTTGCAAGTGATATATCCGCGTTTCTTCCTCTTACGCCCTGCGGCTTAGATAGGTCATGGCGTTTAGTAATATTTTTTCCGGCTATTTTTGCGACAAGATCTACAAGCTCATCTACAGTAACAAGCCTGTCCTGGCCTAAGTTTATGGGCCCGGGGAAATCTGACCGCATCAATCTGTGTATACCCTCAACGCAATCATCAATAAAACAGTAGGACCTTGTCTGCTTGCCATCGCCCCAAACCTCTATATCATCTTCTTTTTTAGCAAGAGCTACCTTGCGGCATATGGCTGCCGGAGACTTCTCTTTTCCGCCTTTATAGGTCCCTAAGGGCCCATACATGCTGTGGAAACGCACAATATGGGTATTTAAGCCATGATCTTGCCGGTAGTATTGACAGGCCAGCTCCGCAAACAGCTTCTCCCACCCATAGCCAGGCTCCGCGTCTGCCGGGTAGGCGTCTTCTTCCTTTAAAAATTTTGCCTCTGTGCTTTTCTGCAGATAATGAGGATAAACACACGCGGAACTTGTATAAAGGTAATTTTTTACTTTGTTCTTTCGTGCCGCCTCAAGCATATTCAAATTTATAAGAGAATTATTTCTTAGTATATCAGCGTGGTAAACAGTTATATAGCCTATGCCTCCCATATCCGCCGCAAGCTGATAAACCTCATCCATGCCATCACAGGCCTTGATGCAGTTCTGGAATTCCCGCAGGTCCAATAGCTGAAAATCATCAGCAGCTGTCTCCTCAAATTCAGGGTCTTTTATGTCAACGCCCCTTACCCAGTAATCCTTACCCTTAAGGAATTTTACGAGATGATGCCCTATAAAACCTCCCGCGCCCGTTACCAAAACCTTATTCATCTATACATCCCTCCTTTTTAAAACTTATATATGCTCTCTCTTCGCCAAGCTCAATACAACAATCACCCTGTTGCCAAACGAGTGAAAAAAAATATTAAATACGCTTAAGGCCACCTGGTATATCTTTCTTAAAAGCATGTTCTTTGTGCTTTTATACCAACCGAAATAATAGATAAAGTATGGAAAATAGAGAGCACCGGCATAGAGTCCTCGTAGTTCACGCAAGGTTTCACTGCTCATCCTATACTCTTGCAGATATCCCCGTTCAAGCATCTCCTTCATGCCCAAGGCTATAAAAAGCCTGTTTATGGCGTATCTGAAAATTCCACCTGCAGGTTCATCGAAAATCACAGCGCTTCTCGCTACCCTCAACATCTCCTTCGCTCCCGCGACAGGATCCGAGAAGTGGTGAAGCCCTTCCGCGATAACGCATATATCCACACTCTTATCCTTGAAGGGAAGCCTTTCTCCGTCACCGCATATTATTGTCTTGTTATAAAAACCTTCAAGATATCCTTCGGCATACAAGGCCTGAGTGTGAGAATAATCACAAAACGTAAGGTGCCTGGCTCCCTCTCCTAGGATCAAATGAGCTTCCCTGCCCCATCCTCCGGCAACGTTCAGTACATGCCTGTCCTTAAACGGCTCGTCTCTTTTAAATATTTTCCTCAACAAGCCTCGCAATAGGCCAAATCTCCACAAATCTAAAGCGTCTTTACGGTAATGGCCTGGTGGCTTGTGTTCCTCGTCGTAGAATCTGCGGTCTTTCTCGAGATCAAATATTCTCATATTACGCCCGCGCGTTTAATCAAAATACTACCCATTACTAAAAGATCCATCTTGTTTCTCAAAAAACAGTCTGCCGCCTCTTTTGGAGACAATATTATCGGTTCATTTTCGTTAAAAGACGTGTTCAGCAGCACCGGAATGCCCGTGATGCCCCTGAACCTGTCTATCAACTTCCAGTATAATCTATTAGCGTTCTTATTTACTGTCTGTAGGCGGGCTGTGCCATCTACATGACAGACGGCAGGGATGGCCTTTCTTTTTTCATCCCTTATATTATACGCAAAACTCATAAAAGGCGAGGGATGGGAATGTGTAAAATATTCACCTGTGTATTCTTCGAGGATCGAGGGCGCAAACGGCCTGAATTCTTCTCTGCGCTTAACCATCGCGTTTAATATATCCTTCATGCCTTCTTTTCTCGGATCGGCAAGAATGCTCCTTGCCCCCAGCGCCCTGGGCCCAAACTCCATCCTCCCCTGAAACCACCCTATGATCTTCCCGGCCGCTATCTCAGAAGCTACTCTTTCACATAGCTTATCCTCATCCTCTATCCTTTCCGCCACGCAGCCTCTTTTAATCAACTCGTCCGACTCTGTCTTGATCTCTTCATTATTATACGATGGCCCCCAGAACGCGTGGTCAATTTTAAATCTCACTGGCTGCTTAAAAATATGATTCCATAAATACATAGCTGCTCCGATGGCAAGCCCGGCATCGCCCGGAGCTGGAGGAACGTAGATATTGCTGAAGGTTGTATTATCCGGCAGTTTACCATTCACAACGCAGTTGTGCGCTACTCCGCCTGAGAGGCAAAGGTTAGAAAGTTTTTCCTTGGGCAAAAAAGATAAAAGATAAAATATAACTTCCTCCAGCCTTTTCTGCAGGCAAAAGGCTACATCCTTATGCCTTTTCTCAAGCGGCTCTCCGCGGCCTCTTGCTTTTCCTATCCTGGCCTCTAGGTAAGGAGAATAGATTGGATCCACGCGTGGATAGCAGTTTTCGAAATTCATATCTATGTATTTTTTGTGATGCAGGAAGTATTCCAGGCCAAGCCTAAACCTGCCGTTTGCTGCCTTTAATATTTTCTTGAATTCATCTTCGTATGCCGGCCTGCCATATGGCGCCAGGCCCATAACCTTATATTCATCCCCAAAATTCATAAATCCTAAATATTGTGTTATTGCCGTGTAATAAAAACCTAAGGAATGCGGAAAAGCAACCTCCCCTAAAATCTTTATACTATTCCCCTCTCCTATGCCCCAAGCGGTTGAACCAAAGTCTCCAAGCGCATCCGCGGAGAAAAGAAAGGCCTTATCAAATCCGGACACAAAAAAGGTTGACGCCAGGTGGGCCCTGTGATGCTCTATCTTTTTTATTTCTGCTCTGATCTTACTCTTGTCTATATCAAAGGCTTTGGCTAAAGACTCTTTTATTCCAAAGGTTTTACCCCATGCGAGTATTCTGCGCCTGGCCATGGAAGGCATCTTTATGCCGTAAAGAATCTTATTAAAGGCCCTTGCCTTTGTATCCCTTGGGACTGCTATATAATCTACATCTTCAATCGATACGCCTGCTTCTTTCAGGCAGTATGTTATGGCTTTTAAGGGCAGGCCTGAAAAGTGTTTAACGCGGCAAAATCTCTCTTCTTCGCAGGCCGCTATAAGTCTTCCGTCTATAACTACGGCTGCCGAGGAATCCGGATGATAAGAATTTACTCCCAAAATTATCATATCTTTCCCTGGTTTTATACTATTGCTTAACCTTGCCCAGCCATTCTTTTATAAGCCTGGCCCTTAAAGAGCCTTCTCTGGAGCGATAGTAATCTAAATTGGCGTAGCCCCTGCATTTTCTACAGATGCTCGGAAAATCTCCTCTGAAAAAGCGCTCACGCAGGCCGCGCGTGGCCTCTGACTGCCATAGATCCGACAAAGACGCCTCATGTATATTACCTATAATAAGTTCGCTATTGGCGTTGAAATCACGGCAACCGCATAGCCCTATCTTACCATCTACGAATACCGTAGGCCCATCGTAAAGCAGATAGCATGGCTCTTTTTCCATATCGCATAAAGGCCTTATATGCATGCCGCTTAACAGATCATCCTGGTGTATATTATCCAACCAGGTATCAAAATCCGTATTAAATTCTACCTTGTGGGGTAAGTTTCGTATAGCCTGATAATCAGAAAGCTGCAGTGTCTTTTTCATTGAAAGGTTAGAACGGAACAGAACCTCGATTTCTACAGGCTCACCCAGCTCTGCATTCTTCCTTATGAGCTCTGTAACGTTATCGCGCATTCTCTGATAAGAGAGGCTGCGGTATGCCAGGCTATACAGTTTTTCATCCCACGGGCCCGTGCTTATTCTGATCCTATTTATGCCTGATCTTAATAAATCCTCTATACCTATCCTGTCAAGATTTATTCCGTTTGTCAGCGTAACTATCTGCTTAATCTCAGGATGTGAACGCGCTTCTTTCACGCGCGCCAGAAAATGCGGGTCAACGAGAGGGTCACCGACACATGATTCAATCCTGAGTTCGCCGCCGCCCATTGCGCAATAATCCATAAGCGCTTTGGAGTATAGAGCATCATCCATAACCTTCCTCTCGCGAGCCTGGAACTGATAGGCGCAGAAGATGCAGTTTGCATTACATATATTAGTGGCCTCTATGTGCAGATTCCAGGGCCTTATCTCAATCTGCTTGAGATTCCACAGGAATTCAGGGGTTGATACCCTATCGTGATACCTAAGGCGCCGGCTATAAACCCTTGCTATAGTCATCCAAAATTCTCTTGTAAGGATCTCCCTGTGGCGCTTGCCCAGAAAATTAAATGCCCGCTTTAGGTTATTTCGTATTCTCATCGGAACGCCTCATAAATTCATATATCTTTATGTCCACTAACAATCGATACCATAACCCCTGCCAAAAATGGAAGGTGAGCCCTTCCCTGCCGTCGAGAAAACCCATCTTAAGTATATAGCGATAAAAGAAATAGACAAAACTCCGTATAAAAAGCGGCATCTTATAATAGATCCTGTATCTGAACCAGTTCCTTTTTTCTATGGGGCTGCCTTCAAGCCCGATATTCATAACCCTCTCCTTATTAAGCAGGACCTCCTCCGCCTCAAGTACCGACCACCTCTTGTGCCGCTGCTTCCAGGATTCAAGGTCAGGGTTGATTATATTTATTATATCCGCGCTAATTATAGAGACTCTGCCGCTTACTATATAGTTTTGATCATACAGCCTCTGCTCAGACCTTCCCTTATCCTTTTTAAATATTCTCAGATGATATACGGGGTAATGGCCTCCGTGCCTTATCCATCTGCCTCGGAACATAGTCCTTCTTGACATCATAAAGCCATCCGCGTCGGGAGAATGAGAAAAGGCCTTCTTCAATTCATCTTTCAGTTCATCGCTTGCCCTTTCATCCGCGTCAAGGTGAAAGACCCACTCATTTTTTATAGGGAGCTTATCCTGCGCCCAGTTTCTCTGTTGCGCAAAATTCTCAAACCTGTGATAAGATATTTTTTCTGTATAACTTTTTGCGATCTCTAAGGTCTTATCAATACTGCCTGAATCTACGATAAATATCTCATCAGCCCACTTAACACTCTCAAGGCATTCTTTTATGTTCTGCTCTTCATCTTTGGTTATAATTATTACAGATATAGGTATATTGTCCCGCATCTTCTTCCTTATTTACTAAAATTGTTAAACTACGCGCTTCTTTAAAATAGAGTCGTAAAGTTTTATTGTCTCATCGGCTATCTTATCCCGGGTAAACTTCTCTTCAACCAGCCTTCTGCCGTTGTCTCCCATAGACCTTCTCAGATCTTTTTTCTCAAGCAGCGTCAATATAGCATCGGATATCTGACCTTTTACGCAATCCACAACCATACCTGCCTTATATCTTTCTATATCCGGAGAAAGTCCTACCTTCTTAGTTATAACAACCGGTATTCCGCATGCCATGGCCTCTAATACCGTTATGCCGAAGTTCTCACCATAAGAAGGCAGTACAAAGAGATCGCTTGCGTAAAATGCCGCTAATTTGTCTTCTCCCAGCAGCATGCCGGTAAAAAGAACGTTATCCTGAAGCTTTAGCTTACCAAAGAGCGCTTTCACCTTTTCAGCATAACCTCTTTCATCGGGCCCTGCTATGACCAGCTGTGTCTTTTCTCTCTTTGCGACAATCTCCTTAAATGCCGCCGCGAGCATATCAAAACCTTTCTTAAAATGTATCCGGCCCAGAGAAAGTATTATCTCCTTACCCTTGAGCTGCGGATGGCGCTGCCTGAAATCTTTTGCTGGATGAGGGGGTTTATAATCATCAAGATCGATCCCGCGCGGGATAACCGTTACAGATGACTCAAGCCCCAGAGAGAGAAACTGTCCTTTCTCATACTCCGAAGCGACGTGGAGGGTGGCTGCTTTCTCGATATTTTTTTTCTCTATAATTCTTATATACAGGGTTTTAATGATCGCGCTCTTTAGCTTTATCATCTCCGGGTCGAGCGCGCCAAAGGGATTTATAATATAAGGTATGCCCTTCACGCGGCACCAGTAAGCTGTTATATATGTGGGGTAAAGAAAGACTGAATGAATATGGACAATATCAAATTTTGAAACCTCGGATTTTATTCTCGCGGCAAGGCCGCTGGAATAATAATAAGATTTAAAGAATTCAACAGGATGATAAATAACTCTTACTCCGTCTACTTCCTGCTCTGTATTAAGCGGCACGTTTAATCTTTTCTCAATATCGGCATCTGTGGTGAAAACACGTAAATCTATTCCGCGCCTCACGAGCGCCTTACAGAGCTCATGTACACCTTTTACCGGGCCGCCGTAACGATATGCGGGTATATAGCTTGGTATTACATGCAAAACTTTCATATCCTGCGAAAGATCTCCTCTGCGGCCGCGCATACTTTTTCCGCGCCAATGGCTTCTAAACAAATGCGATGGCTGCATTCTACGCAATAGCAGGCGTGGCACCTCGGCTCTTCTCTTAAAATAATATTATCGGAGCCTTCCGGAAACCACTTGCCCCTGATCTGCCAAGCCGCGTATATGCCGATAACGGGCGTACCGACTGATGCGGCCATATGCACCGCACCCGTGTCGTTACTGATTAAGAGCTGTGACCGCTTTATTATCTCAAGCGTCTGTAAAATAGTAAATCCGCCAGCCGCATTAGTCGCTCCTTCACCTATAGACTCCTTCAGGCCCTCTGCCCTATCATAGTCATGCGTTCCGCCGATAATCAATATCTGAGCATCACAACTTTTAATCAACCACCTGCCTACCTCAGCAAACCTGTCCATGGGCCATAAGTTTGCTTTTCTCTTCGCGTTTGGATTAAATACAACCAGCCTCTTACCCTTTAAACTACTTAAAAAATTATCTATTACTTTCTTATCCTCAGGGCTCCTTGTCAGCTCAGATTCTATATCTTTTACATCAAGGCCTTCTTTTTTTAGTATCTCAAGCAGCCTTTCAGTCTCATTACAGAATTTCAAATATTTTGACTGCACCCTTGTAAAAACCCTAATAGTGCTTATATGAAAACCAAAAGCTTTTCGCGCGCCTATGATCTTTGCGAAAAATAAGTTTCTTAGCTCGACAAATATATTAGTAAGATCCATGGGTAATTCTATAAAAATGTCGAACTTTTTCATCCTAAGACTATTAATAAACCTAAGCTTTCCCTTTAAGCCCTTGATATCTTTTCTATGATAAATTATTATATCATCCAGGAATTCCGCTCCCGTGAGAAGTTCGCTTGCTCCTACTGCCCCGGGCGTGCCTGGAGAAGAGAGTAAAGATATCTTTGCCTTGTTAAATTTTTTTCGCACGGCACGCATTGAAGCTACGGCACAAATTATGTCTCCGATGTTTCCTACCCTGTAGATAAGGATATTTTTCGCGTCCCCGGGCATTGCCCCCCGTGCAAAAAGCATATTTCGGAATAGGCCTATTAGCCCATTTGAGATTGCGTAAAACGACTTTACTACTCCTAAGGCTATTCCTTCCGTGTATTTTTTCATTTCAATATGTTTTGTTCATACCAATTTACAAAAGATATAACCGATAATATAGATGAATAGTTGTATAATCCCGAACCATTCTGAAAATCTCGCCATATGCTTTGCGTCTTGGTATAATCTAAAAATGGGATCTTCTTTAAGCTGCTTGTTGAAAATTTTTCAGCGCAGTAGTCTTTTAGCCTTCCCTTAAACCACTGCTCAAATGGAAAAACAAATCCTTTTTTTGGGCGGGTATAAATAGACTCGGGCAACAGGTCCTTTACCGACATTACAAGCAATCTCTTTGGGTAATCTTTGCCAACCTTCAAGTATCCTGGTATTTCAAATATTTTCTCCACAAGAATATGGTCCAGAAAAGGGACACGGACCTCAAGGGAGTTAGCCATGCTCATGCGGTCGGTATCCTGAAGCAGCGTATTTTGCAGATAATTGGTTATTTCTAAAAAAGAAAGCCTGTTGATCAAATCTGTCTGTCCGATGCCTTGCGTATCCCGAACAAAAGGGCTTGTTTCCGTGCCTGCAATTGTTAAAATACTATTAATATCCGTTTTATGGAAGACGGACCGCTTTAAGAAATATAATTCATCAAGACTGCCGCAATCTAAGAAAGAAAAGAGCAGTTTTTGGCCCTGCCTGGTCCTAATAAAATTTTTTAGAAATCCGGCTGTACCCCTCTTAATAAACCCCGGAAAAAACTTCATGGCCCTGGCCGCTTTAAAAAGCCGCGGCAAAGTCTCAAATAAAGAATATCCTCCAAAAAGCTCATCTCCTCCCAGCCCTGATAGGGCTACGGTAAGCCCCGCATCCCTGACAGCCCTGGAGATAACAAACGTATTAAAACCATCTATGCTGGGCTGATCCATAGAATCTAATATAGACGGCATATCTCTTAGTATATCCTCTCCCCTAAGCAGGATCTCTCTGTGGTTCGTGCCGAATCTGCTTGCTACTTTTTCAGAATGTCTTCTCTCGCTATATGCCGTTTCCTCGAAAACAATCGAGAATGTGCTTACAGGAAGGGGAGAGTGCTTTTGCATCAGCGCCACTATTGTGCTTGAATCCACGCCCCCGCTTAAAAAAGCGCCGAGCGGCACATCGCTTACCATTCTGATCCTTACCGCCTCTTCCAAAATGGTTCTTATTTCACAGGCATACTCTCTTTCCCCCAACACTGCTCCCGATACCTTCGGCCTGAAATCAAGATCCCAGTATTTTTTTATACTTAAACGCGAACCCTCAAAAACAAGATAGTGCGCGGGAAGAAGCTGGGATACGCCCTTTATAATTGTGCGGGGAGCCCCAACTGAACCATACATAAAATAATCTCTTATCGCCTCCTCATCGATATCCTTACCTACCAGGCCGGATTTGATTATCGCCCTCAACTCTGAGGAGAATACAAACTTATTTCCAATGGAGTGATAGAAAAAGGGCTTGATCCCGAAGCGGTCTCTCGCGGCAAAAAGCCTCTCTTTCTTTTTATCCCAAATAGCAAAGGCAAACATACCTCTTAATTGATCGAGGCAGCTTTCTCCGCATTCCTCATAAAGGTGCAGTATAATTTCCGTATCAGTCCTAGACCTAAAAAGATGGCCTTTTTTTTGAAGGCTGTCTCTTAATTCCATAAAATTATATATTTCACCGTTAAAGGTAATCCATACTGTATCATCTTCGTTGGACATTGGCTGATGCCCGGCATCCGATGTATCTATTATCGAAAGCCTGGTATGGCCTAGGCCTACATGGTTATGGTGCCATATGCCTGAATCATCCGGCCCGCGATGAACCATTTCGCGAGTCATTTTTTTAACAAAATCGTCTTTCTCAAAACCTACTGTTCCGCAGATCCCGCACATTTTTAATAAGCCTCATTCCATGTATAATATGCCTAATCAGGGCTTATAATAGACCTGACTTGCTTTATGAACTCCTCTTCCGGGTGCTCTGTATCAAATTCACCAATATAAAACCCTCTTTTATTTTCTACATTAAACCACTTAAGGGACTGGCCCGGATGCGAGATTGTGGGCATCTGGCCCAAGAAAGACGCCCATGCGCTGAAATTGCTGCCTCCCGACCCTATCAATACCTTTGCCTTTGACAAAGCCAGCAGGTCGCTGATAGCCGTGCTCCCTTTAATAAATACGATATTCTCCATGCTTAGAACATCATCCAACTCCTCCTTCTTTGCATCAGAGCAGACAAAGGCCTTAACAGAAAAACCAACAGCCTTTCGGATAATCTTTAAACTTTCTACAAACCAGCTCAAGGGCGTTATAAGCCCTCCTGTTGTAAAAAAATCTTCATATCTTTCCGCCTGCCTAAAGCCTGTCTTGCGTATATTTATACCTATTGGGATACCCTCTGCCCTCTCCGCTTCCTCCTGCCAGCATTCTTTAGTTATGCTAAGGATCTCATTATACAAAAACTCATTCCAGCCGTTTAGCGGGCGAAATTTATCACCCACGCCTTTAAATATCACAATTCCATCTCTATGGAGGGCTTTTTTGGCATCGAATGTAAAATGGCTGGGCTCCGGGATTTTAACCGCTCTGCATTTAGCCCATATTTTCGGTATGCCGCCGATATCCCCTGCTCTTTTTTTAAACAGATTATGATAAATCTGCAAATCAGGCTCCCTCCTCAATATGGGGCCTATTCTGAGCTGCGCCCAACAAGAAGAAAGCATAGGTATTTTATTTATGTGCGAAAAAATGCGGCACCTTGCCCAAGGTAGAAGGCGTACTCCTAATCCGGCATGCTTTACTAGTTCTGCGGCGCAATATATCATCTTTGCGATATCCTACCTGTTAAAAAGTTTGCTTCGCGAAACAAATCCAAAAAAGATATAAATATAAATTATAAATGAGAGCGTGCTGTGTAATGAAACATAAAATTCCTCATCTCTCATCCATAAATATATGGTATTAAAATAGACAATGAAGGCCAGCAGGTTTGCTCCGGTCCGGACAATGAGCCATTCCCATAATATCCTCCCGATTATTCCTATTATAAAGAATGTAAGAATAGCGCCCACGGGTCCATTATTGAGGATCATCGAGGCCATGAGGGGCAAGCCGACCGAGGTCGAAACATCTCCTTCACCAATAATCCCAAGCTTTTTACCTATAAGGTTATAATCTACATATGGCTTGGTTGGCCATAAAAACCTCGGTATAAAACGCGAAACATAATCCATGGGATTTTCATACGTTTGTACGCTCAACCCCTCCTTTTTCTTTTCTATGCAAACCACAGCGAGGTAGAGCGAACTAGACAGCCTTTTAAGGGCTGCCTCGTTTCCTTTAATGCTTTCTTCCTTATCCGATATCGTAGCAAAGGCATGCTTGAAAGATTCCGTAGCGGTTCCGCCAAACCAGTGCTTAGAACGGAAGGCTGCTATAAAAGGCATCACGAATGTTACCGCAAAAATTATAAAGGTAATAATAAGTATATAGGGAATTTTCTTTTTCGCTTTTATGTAAACAACGAAGATCAGGATAAAAGGCAGAATGACCAGCTCTCTCATGCCGGTATATATAATAGCATATACCACCTCCAGCACAAGAAAGAACATGAGCCTGGCAAGAATTCTTTTCTTTTGTGAAGCCGGCATGCTGAATTCCGCGGAAGAAAAATAAACAAATGCATCTATCATTAGCGCCGTATGCACAGAACCGCCCATAACCGTACTCAGTATCCTCCATCCTTCAAAGAGAGGAACACCGAGGATCTGAAACACGATACGTAAAAACCACCCCACAAAATAAAATTTTAATGAAAACCTCAGAATTTGCTCTCTCGAAATCAGAAGATTCCTTATGGGTAATTTCGCCGCTAAGATCTTGCCGGCCTTAATGTAATACCCTACAAGAAAAAATAGCGTTCCGCCTATCAATAACTTCATAACAGAGACTACTCCTTCGTGATCATAGCTGTTGATAGTATCGGGGTTCCAGAAAAGGACTGCGGTATAATTAACCGTAAACCCGAATAAGATTAGAAAGACCGCCTCATAGATTATAAACCTGTTTCTTAAAGCAGCTATTAGATATACAGGAAGCGCGATAAATATAAATAGTGCGGCCCAATAATAAACCTCGTTGAGCACGCCCCTGAAATAAAAGAAATTGGCTACTGCCAAGTGCAGCAAGGCGACAAATGTGGCGCTAGCGCTGTTAAAATTTAACCTGGTAGAATATCTCATCACAAGCCCCTTCCCTGGGAGCCGTTGGCCCTTGTGTGTTTATTCAAAATCTCATTAGTCATATCTATAAAATCCTTGGCAACTTCAGGCCAGCCCCTTGGTTTAAAATTCTCATAAATACTAAGCGCCATTTTAGATAAAGCGCTCCTGTGCGCATCGCACCATGCAAGCCGCTCGGCAAAAGCGCCGGGAGAGCGTATAGGCAGCACCCAGCCGGATCTTCCCTCTTCTATTATATCAGGCGCGCAACAATTGGCAGAGCTGGCTATCGGGAGCCCGGCTGCCTGCGCCTGGGCTAAGACAACCGGGAAGCTGTCTTCAATAGTAGGAAATATAAATATATCTGCCCAATTATAAAATTTGGGCAGTTCAAATTCGAACTTACGCGGAATAAATTCAATCTTATCTTTATATCCGCGGGCTGCTCCATAGGCCTCCTTGCTTATGCGGCCTACAAATCTAAACCTAAAAGCTTCGCCAGTCAAAGAGACTATTTTACAAAAATCCAGGATCCCCTTCCTGAAAGAAAATGTGCCTACCATCAGAATGCGCAAAGGTTTTCCCGAAAGGATTCTTCCGCATCTTTCATCAATAACCTTTTTATCGGGGCGGAATCTTTCAACCTGCGTGCTTGAAAGAAGCAGGCTTAGCCTGTCTTTCGCAATGCCATGCATCAAAAAAGATTTTTGTGCAAAAGTGGACAGCACCTGGATAGAATCCGCCAATTCATACTCTCTCAACTCTCTATTGATCCCCCATCTTTTGGGCTTGTCTATAAATACCCCTGCCCTCTCCTCTTCCTCCAGCAGCAGCTTATGCTGAAATAGTATGTGCGCGGAACCTCTCGTCAATATCTTCAGGGCTTTTTTATTAACAAGCGCTTTAAAAATTTCCTCCGCGACGCCGCTGAACACCCTTACCACATCATAATCTTTTTTTAAAATTCCTTTGCGCGCCCAGGTTGAAAACCATTTATGCAAGAACGGTTCCGGGTAAGGAAATTTTAATTTTTCATTCAACCAGGACGCGGCCTTGCTTACTATACCATGGATTAAAAAAGATTCCACATTCTTTGCCGGTATGCCCCATTTCTTTACAATATATTTTGGATAATTTGTAAATAAGGTAACATCATGCCCGAGATTAATCAATTCGCGCGCCAGGTCAAAGGCATGGAATCTTCCATGTACAACAATAGCTATCTTCATCGCTGATCTTTCGTTAATTAATGCTTAAGAAACTTTGTCAAGATATACCTTTTCCAAAAATAATCGAAATTATCAAACATCATCTTGTATGAGAACCTGCGTTTTCTTGTCTCTGCCTCAAGAGAGCCTGTCATGTTAAAATCGATCTCATTAAATATATACCTGTAAGACGGGAACATAAGATAGCGAAAATTGAACTCAAAGCCTATCTTTTTTCTGTTAATAAACCAGCCGGGGAATTCTTCCAGCATCTCTTTTAATATTATTTTTGTCGTGTTTGACTTAATAAAATAGTCCGAGGGTATGCTGCGGATGAAATGCATAAGATCCCAGTCGAGATACGGGCACCGTGCCTCCATCTGCTGTTCTGATGCCGCCTTATCGACCTTCACAAACGAATGGCCCAGCATATCTACGGTCATCTGCCTCTGGCCCCAGGCGCTAAGCTTAGGTTTCGGAGAAGGGCCAACCTCGTAAGGGCTTGCTGGGATATCTTGCTCATTATCAGCAAACCAATCGCGTATATTGGAATATCCATAAAATACCTCGTCACCACCATCGCCGAGAAAAAGAATATTCCCAAACTCTCTTGCCTTGCGGGTAAGGTAGGTAAGCAGGTAGTAGGCATAAAGAGAGAGGGGTTGGTCTAGCAAATAAATAGCCTGTTCTATATTTTCAATAAGGCCTCTTTTTTCAAGCTTCACTGGAATAAAATTTAAACCCAGCTTTTTCACCGCAAATCTGCCGTAGGGCTCATCATATGTATAAGGTAGAAAAGGCCTTAAGGATACGCAAGCTATCTTTTTTTTCGTTATAGCTGAGATCTTTTTTGCTAAAAGCGTGGAGTCTATACCTCCTGAAAACAGAAGAACGGGCATACTAACATTATAAAGGCGCGCTTCTAAGCTCTTTGTCAAAAGCCGCCTTGACTCATCCATAATATCTTCATGCGTATAATTAAAGGAATCGTAAGCAGTTGACTCAGGAACGACGCGCTGGACCGTTTTTGTAATACTAGAGATATTGATTTCTATTAACTCTCCCGGTAAGACAGGTATTATTCCTTCATAAAAACTTATGTCCGGCCTTACATACCCTTCTTTCAAATAATACAAGAGGGCATCTTTGTCTATCCTTAAGGCAGCCGATATATTATCTTTTATGGCGGAGACTGATGAAGAAAAGATAAATCTCTCCTTCTGCTCATAATAGAACAGCGGTTTCTTACCGACGGCATCACGGTATATAATGACCTTTTTCTCACCTTTATCGTAAATGGCAAAGGAGAACATGCCTTTGAGTTTACTAAATCCGCGCAAGCCGTCAGCCTTATAGCAGGCTAAAATAACTTCGCAATCTGAGGTGGTCTGGTAATCATAATTGTATACCTTTTTTATCTCACGGTAGTTATAGACCTCCCCGTTGCATATTAAGACGAGGCTGCCGGAAGGGCTTATTATCGGCTGCTTAGCCATAATATTCTTGTCAACTACCGCAAGCCTGGCATGATAAAGCCCGACACCGCCATCGACGTAGCTGCCGCTGCCATCCGGCCCTCTATTCTTTAAGGCGCTGATATTAATCTCGCCTAAATTATCTCTGCTATCTCTCGTAACTATCCCTAAAATGCCGCACATCTCTATACCCCTAAAATAAGATTAAGGCGATCCGCGTAGGTATTGGAGCCGTTTACTATCAGCCGGCGGCTTGCCTCCGCAAGCCGCCTTCTTTCAGATTCATGCCGGGTGAGCCATCTGAGCTTTTCAGCCATCTCTGCGGGATCGCTAAAATAAATAACTGATTTACCTTCTTCGCCAAAAAAAAGCCTATGTTCCTGTGTATCCTCCGTTAGCATGCATGTTCCTGTAGCAGGTATCTCAAAAGAACGCATAGAATGGCCGTCACGGTTCGCCTTTCTTACAAGGCACAGTGCTACTTTAGCTGCGCGCGTAGCTTTTCGTACTTCTTGAAAGCCGGCCTGGCCCAAAGTATGATCTCTTGCCTGCGCATACCGCTCCCAGTAACTGCCGTAGAGAGCAAGCCTGAGGCCTGTTTTAATTATGGCATCGATATATTTTATCCTGTCCCTGTCCGCGCCTCCGACAAAAATAATATCTGAAGAATATTTTTCGTTTTCCTCTTCAGTCAATGTTTCAGGATAGAATAACTCGTGGTCATAGCCAAAAGGCAGATATTCGGCCCTTTTGCAGCCCGCGTCAGACAGATCGGGGAGATTAGCCTTTCTTGTAGAATATACTATGTCATAATAGGGCAAGGCCTTTAAAAACCAGCTGGAGAAGTGCGCCCTATTCCACGGGTCATCAGTAAGGTAATTAATCCTTAATATATTAAGTTTGCCTGCCTCGCGCAACGCATCTTTATCAACAGGTGCCATACCCGTCACAAGCAGCCATTTTGGCCTGTTGCCCGCGCACTTTTCAACAACCCGAGAGCTGAAACAACCTATCTTCGGAGGCCTTTTTCCCATCAGATACCAGTTTATATATCTTACCAATCTCGTGGACTTAAAGGCGTCTTGGATATTTATCAAAAACGGATTCAGCCCTATCTTTTCAGCAGCCCTGAAAAAAGAATCGCCTATATTTGTACCGCCGCGTCCGCCCACAATAAGCAACTGCATATTATTTATCACCCCTTGAGCCCATAGACTTTGCTATATAATGTAGCCTGGATTGTAAAGCCTTAAAAAAAGATATAGGCATGACAAGCCCTGTTATTGTAACAGATAGATACAGGCAATAAAGCCTTATAGTGCTTAATAATCCTATATTCAGGCCCAAAAATACATTTTCCGGCCTCATTCCTATGCAGATGCCTAAGGCATAGGGCCACGACTGGACCCGCCGGTATTCTATTATCCAAAAAGGATATGTAAAAAGATAGATCTGTAAAACCACCCACTCTAATATTCTGCGCCCGGTTCTTTTTCTAAGATAAGGGTTAATGGCGTCTGCAACGAGCCTGCATATCATAGAAAGGGGGATCTTTCTCTCAGCGATACTAAATCCCTTGATCTTTGGTTTGGTAGCATAGCTATCGACGGCCTCGTTCGGGATCTGTATATCTTTTAGGATCGTATATATATCAAGTTCTAATAGATTGCTGCCACCTGCCACTATCCTGCTGGCCATGTACATCTGGTACATCTCTGAACCGTCCCATCTATCCGTAGAATACGCCTGCGCTTTTGGCCTATCGATCAAAACCCCGCTGACAAAAGACAGATTTCTAAAATGGGAGGCTGCAACTTCCGGCCCGGATCCAACAAGGCGCGTTTTCTGCACGCGGCGGGCCTTAGCACCGCTCCTGTAGTCTTCGTAGTTTGTTATCACAACCCCTGCCGCCTCATATCCTTTAAGAGCCTCGGATAGCTCCTCAAGCATACTGGACGATGCCAGGCAATCATCGTTTCCGTGCAAAAAACAGAATTTCCCGCTTGCCATAGATATGCTCGCGCGAAGGTTACCGTCATATCTAAGATTTTCCCTGTTCTTCTTATACCAGAAAGAGAGGCCGGATCCCTCAAGATAATCGATCAGCTCCCGCTCCCTTTTATCTGTAGATCTATCGTCTGCTATGCAGACCTCAAAATCCTTAAAGGTCTGCTGTGACAAAACTTTGCAGGCCTCAATTAAAAAGTGAGTCCTGTTGTATTGGGGTATACATACTGAGAAAAACGGAGAATCTATTTTTGTTCTTTTAGTTTCCATTCTTAACAGCCACCAGGTTTAAACTCCCCTCTTTAACTATTGCGCTTAAAGGTTTTTTACCATCTATATAATCTTTAAACTTCCATATATCGTAGCCCGCGTCTCTTAGTATTCTCTGCGCGTCTCCCGCAGTCGTGTCTTTCGCGTTATTTTCTGCCCAATCAAGAAATTCAAATAAGATCAAAGGCGCGTTTTTTCCGGACAAGAGTTTCTTTGCACCCTTAAACGCCGCTGCCTCATATCCTTCGATATCGATTTTGACAGCGCTGACCTCGCCCACGCGCTCTTCCTCTATAATCGTATCTATGGTCTTTGTGCCTACGGAAACCTTATCACCTTTGCCAAAACGATCTGTTATAGAACCCATAGCGAAACTGGTTGCGGGAGGTTCTGTAAAACAGATACATGAGTTGTCCTCATCTGTAACAGCGCACTGCAATAATCTTACACCCTTTGACCTGTTCAGCTCAGCATTGTGCGCCAGATAAGTAAATATGCGCGGTGAAGCCTCAACAGCAACTATCTTGGAGTTTTCTGCCAGTGCCTTTGCTGCCGTAATGGAATAAAGCCCTATGTTCGCCCCGATATCAAGAAAAAAACCGTCCTTGCTCCTCAGCCTATCTAAAATAAAAGTTACTTCCTCTTTTTCATAACAGCCTGTTGCAAAAAGGCTAAGCCCGAGAAATTCTCCCAATGAAGGTATTAAATAATATGAACCATCGAATGCTTTTACCTGTACATCGCTTATATCTCTTTCACCGCCCAGCATTATATTCGCTAACCTTGTCTTGCCTTTAAAGTTGGGAAGTTTTCTAAAAATTTGCGTCCAAAGCCTTAGTTTAAGCTGAACAGGTATCATCTCCGCCTCTTTCTATTATTCTCCTGGCTGGCTCAAACTGCTCCTCATAATTCCACTCTTTTAAAATCTTCTGCCTGCCTTTTTCGCCCATATTCCGCGTTTCTTCGGGATGCTCCGAAAACCAGCGTAAGGCAGAGGCTATGCTCAACGCATTCTCTGTGTCGCAAGCTAAGCCATAACCGGGCTCTATATACATCTTGCGCCAGTCCGGGTCATCAGGAACCAGCAATGCCAGCCCGCACGCGAGATAATCAAAAACTTTATTTGAAGCGCCTATAAGCATCTGTTCATTAATGCATGAGCTGTCTGCCGGCACAGCCAACAACCCAATATCCGCGGCATGGCATAACTCATAAAGCGGGCTTCTGCTCATAGCATCGAAAAATTTGACCCTCTTAGCCACATCCAGCCTCTCTGCTACCTGCTTTATGTAGTTTATATAGCCTGTGCTGCCTATTGTCTCATAACCTGCAACCGTAAGATAAACAGATTCCGGTAAACTTGCCAAGGCCTCTATGGCGGCTAAGGGGAACCTGCTGCTGCTAAGGTTACCGTGATAATGCAACGTTATCTTACCTGTAGTTCCTGCTGCCTTTGGGGGCATCACCTCTTTTCTGCCAGGGCAATTCCATACACAATAGCAGCCGCTGTGCCTATTCGCTATCTTCATGAAATTCACCATCCGTCCAGCATTAGGAAAAATACAAAAGATGGCACGTTTTCCCGTGATTTTTCTCATAAATAAGAAGAATCTCTGAAATATATTTTCTCTGCTATCGGCTGGAGAATCGTGTTCGTGGTAAATAATTTTCGTTTTGAACATAAAACTAAGAGACACCGCGATAGGACACGACCAGATATCAGATGCGTATATATATTCGGGCCTTAACAACAAAGCCTTTGTAAGCACCCAGAGCCAATACTTCATATAATGGAATTTTTGCCAGGGCCCGGGTTTACAAAAACTCATATACTCTATTCTTATCCCCGGGTGATAAGAAAAACTAATGTTATTCGCGGCAAAGGCCTTGGTCGCGAGAAAAACTACCTCCCACCCGTCACTTGCTAGTATCCTGGAACTGCGCTCCAGCGGAGGGTAACATGTAGGGTTGGTATATTGGATATAGACTATTCTTTTTTTCGTATCTTTTCTCACGATTACTTCAATCCTTCAATGCGATAATTTCACTATAATTTTTTATATCGTCAACAGGTTCCCCTCTTATATCTTCAACTCTATAACCAGCTTCACCCAGTAAGCGCAGTATCTTATCGGCGGAGGTATTGTGAAAATGCCACATGTAAGGATGAGTCTCGATAAAGATCGCGCGGGGATAGCCATCTTTTCTGCTCAGCAGGCTCCTTGCGCCTAAAAGGACCTTTTCTTCGTATCCCTCGACATCTATTTTTATGATATCTATTTTAATATCGGAAAAAGTCTTATCCAAACTTTTGGTTTGAATTTTTTTATACTTTGTTTCACAGGCCATTTCAGAAGAAACAATATATGATTCTTCGCCATGCGGTTCATAAGATACTGACAAACTATTCGTATCTCCGGCAGCAGCATATATTGTCACCGCATTGCCAAGGCCATTTAGCCTGATATGCTTCTGCAGTGCCGCAAGGTTTGTTTTGTCCATTTCAAAGGCATAAACCCTGCCGGCATTTCCAACTTTTTTTGCTAATGAGACTGTATACAGGCCTATAAAAGCGCCTACATCAATGACCACATCTCCCTCGCGCGCCTTATCCATTATTCTGCTCCATACCGCCGCCTCAAATACCTCCGACATGTTTCTGTATTCCGGAGAAACTATTACCTCGTCAGTACCGTTTATAACTCTTTTTACGCCGCGCGGGAAGGCCAGATTTAAAAAAACAGTGTACGCAGGCCTAAAAAAATTTACAATCAGAGCGGTTTTTCTAAGCTTCATAATAATATATACTCCGTTAGGCAGCGGGTAGGTATAACTTCTTCATCTCTGACGCGACATAATCCATGGGCTTCGGTTTCTCTATACCTCTCTGCAGCTTTTTGCGTAATGTTCTGTCATTAAAACATCGTTCTATCGCGCCGGCCCAGGCGTTTAAATCGCGGGGCTCAATGAGAATACCATTAATTTCATCAGATACTATCTCAGCTATGCCTCCAAGCCTTGAAGCTATCACAGGAACTCCCGCGGCAAAGGCCTCTAAGATAACCATTGGGCCTGTTTCCATCCATTGGGACGGAACTATGAGAAAATCGTAATTCTGTAATATCTCTATAGTCTTCTCTGCGGGAACCGGCTCTTTAAAAGTTATCCGGGGCTCATCCGCAGACATCGTTAATAATCCTTTATAATATTCGTCATCGCCTTGCAATATGCCATACAGGTCTAATCTTACCGGAAGTTTCGGTATCCTCTTTAGCGCAGTAATAATAATATCTATTCCTTTGGTAGGATGTATTCTTCCAAAATATGCTAAGTTCAGCACAGAATTCTTTTGTTCAGGCAGGTTAACCCTCTCCGGTATATCGTGGCACAACCCCTGCCTGATAACCGTAACCTTGTCCCTTGAGACACCGTTACGGATCAAAAGCGCTTTGGCCCAATCGCAGACAGCAACTATCTGGTCCGCTTCGGATAATAATCTATAAAATGCGTCATGGTTATAACTTACAAGCTCACTCATTCGTAAGGCTGTCCAGGCCCCTCCGGTTAAACCGGCACCCGCTAAAGCCTTTGCCGCAAAATGCGGGATGCTTCCCATCATAGCAGCTGTTAAAAGATTGAGCCCCAAACCTTGAAGCTTACATTTTGAGCATCTGCGTGCCTTTAGCCTTCCGTCGCAAACCTCCTTACCCAGATACATCAGGGTGCCGCGCTGGCAGCTGGCTGTCGGCGTGTGGTATGTAAAAAAAGCCTTGATTCCTTTTTTCTTAGCTAATGAAAAGAGCTGTGAAGAAGTCGAAGGAGTAAACGCATGCAGGTGGAGAATGTCCGGATTCTCATTATCTAAGATTCTATTAAGCCCCTCCAGGGCCATTGGATCTGCTTTACCGTATAGCTGGTCTAATCTTAATTCATCTGATACGGCAAACCTTATAACCTTTAATCTATTATACGTATACACTCTCTCTTCTTTGGCAGGAGCTGCGATCACTATGTCCAGGCCCTGATCCCGCAGGGCGCGCGACAACGCCTCTACATAAACTTCTGTGCCGCCCGGGGGGTCGGGATAGAAGCAGAAAGGTATTTGAATGATCTTCATAATAATACGTTACGGTTAGCGTTCTATCTTACGGGCAACCCCGATCAGCGCTTCTCCGCTCCAATTCTTAATATCAGCATTGTCTTTATACATGTTTAAAATATTAAAAACATTATTCTTTATTAGATATATTCTACGAAAAAAACGATTTCGCCAGATCTTCTTATTAACAAAATATTTAGCAAATTTTTGCCTGACTCTATCCCCTGGTCCCATCGGTTTTAAAGTAACCACATTCATTACTTCAAATCCTTTCCGCGTAAGGAGTCTTTCTAACGTCGCCGGTTCAAAAAAGCTTATGTGCACAGGGAACTCTCTTACCGCGGGCGCGGATATACCCATAAGATAAAATAGATAGAAATTAGGGGTTGTCAAAAAGAGTAAACCGCCCGGCTTAAGCAGTTTATAGAGATTTTCCAAAAATTTTCCAGGTTCTTTTACATGTTCCAAAATCTCAAAAGCGGAAATTACGTCAAACTGAATTTTCGACAGGATTAATTCCGGAGCCGATTCTTCAAGAGTTTTTGTAATTATATCCAACCCGAAATATTTTTTTGCCAGATAGCCTGCCTGGGGACTTTTGTCTATCCCGGCTACAGACGCGCCAAGTTTGCGGCATTCATGCAGGAAGCGGCCGCAACCACAGCCTACATCAAGAATCCTCATGCCGGTGAAGCCGCTATCCCGCTTTATCATACTAATAACATACTGATAAATACCATCCTGGTCCATCACCCATCTATCTACCCTCTCCATCAAGGAACCTACGTCACCTATCTGATAATACTGATCGTAATAACACTTCAATGCTTTGTCGCTTAATGTAGGATTAAGGTAGATATGTCCGCACTCTAAACAGCGGACTATGTGCCCGGTATCAAAGCGGACAACAACCAAAACAGAGCTCTCGCAAAAACAGACAGGGCAGTTAATTATCTCGTCAGGTTTAATATAGCTGTTTTCTAAAATCTTCTGTCCCTTATCATGATTAATATTCATCAGCCAATCTCCAGCGCGGAAAAAACTTTTTTGAACCTGCACGACCAGGTATGCTCCAAAAGAGCTCGCTTTCGCGCTGCCAGCCTAAGCGTTTTTCTAACTGACTCGTTTCTTAGCAAAAAGTTAGCCTTATCGATAAGCTCTTCAGGCGTTGAATAGAACATAACCTCTTCTCCGTCCTGAAAAAGTTCGTGTCCGTCCGGCGTAGCCTGCATCAAAAAACAGGCTCCTGCCATTGCAGCCTCAAAGTTACGCATTTTTGTGTAAAAAATAAACTTTCTTTCTAACAGCGAATCGAACAGGTCATTAGTGCCTATACTGACGGCGCTAAAGCTATAAACGCTGTTGGCTTGTACAATATCAAGAGGCTCTCTGTTGGATACACCCTGAAGCACCTTATCATATTCCTCTCCAAGCCTATTATACCACCTGCTGCGCCGTACTGGGCCTAATCCATAACGCAAAAAACGGGATATGGAATTTTTCTTAAATCTCACATGCGTAAAACATCGCTCTATGATATTTGCCTTATGCTCCGCCTCAGAGCTCTGGCAGCAGCTATCGGGGCACCAAAAGCCGCCATAAACCCTAAGGTTTAGGCCTGCATGCAATGCCCGTCCTAAAATGTAGCGCCTATAAGGATTCTTAGAGCCTAAAAAAGATATATCCACTGTCTCTTCCGTATCGACGGGGTAAAAAATATCAGGGTTTGCCGCCATCGGCAGGTAGATGTACTTACTTCCAGAAGATTTAAACTGTGGAATAGCCTCGCTCTCCGGCACCCAGTTCAATGTCGCGTAGGGTGCGTATTCTCTGGCCACATCCTTATGGGTAAAGTTGTCGCAGAAAAAGTAAACACTGGGAATACCCAATTTAGTCAGCTCCTTAAATAACCTCGGCCTGAACTGAAAAGGGTATAGATAGGCAAAGAAGAGGTCTATCCCTTCTTTCGCGTGTATCTTCTTCGCCTCCGCTAAAATATTTTCTGTTGTCCGTTCCATGTGGCGGCGGTTGCTAAAGCCTTGGGCGATAAACCGCCACGCGTCAAGAAGGCCTACATCCCCAGGAGTAAAAACCTTATGGCCCATCTTCAGCAGCGTCTTGGTAAGATGCTGGTGCCAAAGGTTATTTTGGTCCTCGCTTATAAGGCAAACATATATCTTCAACTGCTTCATTACCCAGCCCTGCTTTTCGTGCGTAAGGCACCTATCAGGCCTTTGGCCATCGCCTTGACCGACTCATAATTTTTTCGTCCCATCAGAGTGCCTAATAACCTCCAAATCACGCTCATTCTTAATATATAGCTTGGCCTGTACAATATAGCTCTCAGGTAACAGCGCCGCGCGTCAGGGCCCATTCCTGCCCCAAAATATTTATCAGCTAAAGATAAATACTGCGCGCTGTATATACGCCGCCTCTGCCTATTTTTTTCTTCTTCGAGTTCGGCCTCTTCCTCTACCTGGCTGTAAATAAGATTGAGTAACGAGAAGACCGATGCTTCCCAGCTTTTATCTTTTTCTATCTTGCTGTGGAGATTAGCAGGGTGCACACGGTAATCTGCTATAACAGAATTGATATAATAAAATTCATGCCTGCGAGCCATCATAACGGTAAAATACCAGTCATGGAATACCAGGTGCCCGGGAGCAGGGAGCGCTCTCCGCCAGGCCTGGCGGCGGGCAATAACCGCGGGCGAGCATATAAAATTGTATTCGAGTAATTTTACAAATTCATTCCCCTTAAAATCCTTCCCGCCGTGGACTTTGTCGCAGCGCTGGCATGTAAACTCTCCCTCTTTATTAATTAATGAGGCATCCCCGTAGGCAACCCCGACTTCGGGAAACATGTTGAAAATTTTCATAGTCTCTTTTAGAAAATATGGGCGGTAGCGGTCATCCGCGTCTATACGAGCGATATAAGCTCCGCGGGTATTGGCCATCGCGTCATTGACTGTAGCGGCATGGCCAAGATTTTTCTCATGCAGGATAAAACGAATACGGGGGTCTGAATACGAACGTATGATTTCAGCGCTCTCATCCGTAGAAGCGTCGTCGACTATAACGATCTCGAAATCATAACTACCTTCCTGATCTAGAATACTGCCTATGCAGTCCCTTATATAAAGGGCATGGTTATAGCATAGAACTACAAAGCTGACTAAAGGCTCATGAGTTTTTTCCATATATTTGTCCTAAGCGCTGGCGGAGGCAATTAAAAAAATCATTCCCGCGCCTTCGCTAGCATCCTGCTTACGTCCGGGCCGTTAGCAATTGTAAATCTTATTATCTGGCATATTTTTGAGATATCTCCCTCTACAACCGAGGTGCCTGTGGGCAGCTGCATCGTGCTCGCCGCGGCCTCATCTGTCGCAGCCAGTATTAATCCGGAGTTTCTATTCTGCGAACGATAGGGTTCCATACGATGGCAGCCGGGGTAGAAATAGCGCCGCGCCAATACGTTCTCACCCCACAAGACTTTGACAATCTCATCTCTGCCGATATTAGTTATTTTTTTATCTATACTTGTTACTATATACTGGTAATTGGATCTCTCGTTCTCATCGTACTTCATAAGCCTCACCCCCGGAATATCTCTCAGGCCATTCTCATATAGTTGATAATTCCGGCGATTTACCGCGACAAACTCTTCTAACTTCTCAAGGGAAGTTAGCCCCATGGCCGCTGATATCTCATTCATTTTCCCGTTTGTTCCTATATAGATAACGTTATCATAACCGGAAAAACCAAAGTTTTTCATCAACCGGATTTTTTTAGCAAGTTCATCGCTGTTAGTTGCGATCGCGCCGCCTTCAAGCGTATTAACAAATTTGGTAGCGTGAAAACTAAAGACTTCCGCGTCTCCAAACATCCCGATCGCGCTGCCTTTATATGTGCAGCCAAACGCGTGCGACGCATCAAACAGAAGCTTGAGGCCGCGCTCTTCTGCAATTTCTAAAAGGCCGTCGATGTTGCATGGCCGGCCCCAAAGATGAACCCCCAGGATACCTGTGGTACTTGGGCTAATCAGCTCCCCTATTTTTTCCGGATCAAGGTTATAGGTATTTCTGTCAATATCGCAAAAGACAGGCGTGATCCCCTGCCACTCCAGGGCATGAGCAGTGGCAATAAATGTCATGGAAGGAACTATCACCTCTCCGGAAAGATCAAGCGCCCTTATAGCTATCTCAAGAGCTATGGTACCATTGCATGTTGCTATGCAATGCTTAACCCCAGCCAACCCTGCCAACCGTTGCTCGAGTTCCTGAACATAGGGGCCGTTGTTTGTTAATAACCTTTTCTCTAAGATATCTTCTACCCTTTCTAAAAAACGTTTCCGGTCACCAATGTTGGGGCAGCCGACATAGAGTTTTTTCTCAAAAATAGGGTTTCCACCGAAAACAGCCAGCTCGCCCAAGCTATTTTTAATCGGCATCTGCTTCTACCTCCTTTACTACCTTTGCAGGAGCTCCATACGCGATCACTCCTGAAGGAATATCATCGAGCACCAGAGAGCCTGCGCCGATCATAGAACCCGCTCCGACGCTTATGCCATCTTTTACAGTTGACCCGATGCAGATCCATGCGGCCTTTCCTATCTTTACCTTTCCTCCAAGGCAGACCCCAGGGCCTATGTGCGCACCTTCGCCTATAGAGCACTCGTGGTCAATACTGGCAGATGTATTAATAATAGTGTTCTCACCGATACTAGACCCCGGGTTAACAACCGTCCCGGCGCACACAACAGACCCGCATCCTATTAAAACATCTCCGGCAATTACCGCTTTGGGGTGTATGGCGGCAGCAAGTTTCATCCCTTTTTCTTTAGCAACCCTGGACAGCCTAATCCTCGCATTATTATCGCCAAAACCGAATATAATATAGCTGATACCCTTCTTTTTGAAATCATCCAGCTCTTCAGGCCCTCCTAAAATGGTTGAGCCGCAGAATTCGCTCTTATGGCGCCCTGGATTTAAATTATCCAGAAACCCCGCTATCTCGTATTCGCCCCGCAGGCGGATTATATCGGACACTACCAGGGCATGCCCTGAAGCACCCCATATAACTATCTTTTTTTTCATA
>JBDRAM010000131.1:0-5367 GCA_043823785.1 Candidatus Omnitrophota bacterium | reverse complement strand
AAGAGAGAAGAATAATTTCGCGTCTATGTGCGGAAGGATATGTCCTGCGGAGTATCAATGCAGAAAGGCATGCGTATTAACTAAAAAGAATGAGCCATTTGCTTCAGAGCAGGCCATTAATATACATTTTCTTGAGAGATTCGTAGGCGACTTTGGTATTGAGAAAAAAATAGCAGTACCAACAAAAAAGGACGATAAGTTTTCTAAATTCAAAGTAGCGATAGTAGGTTCAGGCCCCGCAGGTTTATGCTGTGCGGGAGAATTGGCAAGATATGGCATAAAGGTAGTAATATATGAAGCTCTGCATAAGCCAGGCGGCGTTTTGCGCTACGGCATACCGCCTTTTCGATTACCGCAGGATATTCTGGACTTTGAAATAGATTATTTGAAAAAATTAGGTGTCGAGATTATACCGAATTTCATCATAGGGAGGACAAAGTCATTAGATGAGTTATTTAAAGAGGGGTTTTCCGCGATATTTCTAGGGTTAGGCGCGGGCACACCTTCTTTTATGGGTATACCCGGCGATAACCTCTGTAATGTATATTCCGCAAATGAGTTTTTAAGCAGGGTGAATCTGATGGGGGCCTATAAGTTTCCCAAATATCATACCCCTATAAACATAGGAGAGCATATTACAGTTATCGGAGGCGGCAACACTGCTATGGATTCAGCAAGGGTAGCCTTAAGACTGCAAAACCTTAATAAGATCAAACCCGATGTTACCGTCCTTTACAGGCGCACTGAAAATGAGATGCCTGCTAGAAGGCTTGAGATAGAGCATGCTAAAGAAGAAGGTATCAAGTTTAACTTCCTGATTCAGCCCACAGAGTTTATAGGTGATGATAAAGGTTATATAAGTAAGATAAGGTCCCTTAAGTGCGAATTAGGCGAGCCTGATAAGAGCGGTAGAAGAAGGCCCGTGCCTATTGAAGGAAGCGAGTTTGAGATAGATTGCGATGAGGCAGTAATCGCCATAGGCCTTAAGGCAAATCAGGTATTAATAAGCGCAACACCTGCTATAAAGACAGATAAATGGGGCGACATAGTAGTCAATCAAGAAACAATGGAGACCTCGATAAAAAATGTCTATGCAGGTGGTGACATAGTAGGTGGTGAAGGCACTGTTATCGAGGCCATGGGCATGGCCAAAAAAGCCGCAAAAACTATAATATCGTCATTGCGAGGAGACCCTCGCTAGGATTTCTGTCGACGAAGCAATCTCAATCAAAGTGTAATTTTTTACACCTATCGGTGTAATGTCAACCTCAAGAAATGTCCTTACGTTTACCTGACTATGTAGCATATCTGTTACATGTGTAACAAATATGCAAATTGTCAAAGAGGAAAAAGTACCCTTGACATCCTGGGGATTGTATGGTATATTTATAATGAAAGTAAGCACAGCGTTTGTGCAAAAGAAAGCAATGAGGCGTTTGAGGGTTGAACGCCTCTTCTTTTTTAATGGCGAATATATAGGATAACGAAGTCCTTTTTTGAAGCAGTGATTGCTTCAGTAAAGGACTTTTTATTTTTGGACGATGGCGTTCAATTGCCAGTGACGTGGCGATAGAACGCCTTTTTTTATTTAGAGTTATAAGGCGGCTGGACCGCCCTTTAAATACGTCAGCAAAGGAGGTGATTTTATAAAGTAGTTCTATAGCGAGCAGTCCGATAAGTGAATATTTCACTTATAAGCACTAAATGTAAAAAATATTAGAAAAAGGAGGTAGATTGTTATGAATTTGCAAAGACCAAACGCAACAGATGCTACAAAGACATTTAACCGCTCTAAAAATGTTGCGCCGAATTCAGGACTTTGTTCGCGCTGCATAGACGGATGCAGAGGCGGGTGCGAGGTATGGAAGGCATCTTTCAGGGGCCGTGAGGTTATATATCCGGGACCTTACGGTGAGGTGACAGCAGGAGGAGATAAGGAATATCCTGTGGATTATTCTCATCTAAATATCCAGGGTTATGCGTTAGGCGCAAAGGGGCTGCCCGATGGCGTAGAGGCAAGCCCGGATACAGCGAAGTTTCCCGATGTTGATACGGAGACAGGGTATGGCTGGAATGAAAAAGTAAGGATGCGCCTGCCTATTTTTACAGGCGCACTCGGTTCGACAGATATTGCCAGAAAGAATTGGGAGCATTTTGCTATCGGGGCTGCTATATCCGGCATTACCCTTGTCTGCGGCGAGAATGTCTGCGGCATAGACCCTGAGCTGAAACTGGATTCGAGCGGAAAGATTAAAAGTTCTCCCGAGATGGACCGCCGCATTGGAATCTATAAGAGATTTCATGAAGGCTATGGTGAGATTCTCATCCAGATGAATGTCGAGGATACAAAGCTGGGAGTAGCTGAATATATAATAACAAAACACAACATCAGGGCTATAGAATTAAAATGGGGTCAGGGCGCGAAGTGTATTGGCGGAGAGATAAAGGTAAGCAGCCTGGAAGGAGCCCTGGAGCTTAAAAAACGAGGCTATATAGTGACTCCCGATCCTTTAGTGCATGCCAATCAGATGGCTTTTAAAGACGGGGCCATCAAGGAGTTCGAAAGACATTCACGTTTGGGCTTTGTCTCTGAAGAGTCATTTTTGGCGGAAGTCAAACGTCTAAGAGCCCTTGGTTTCCAGCGCATTACCTTAAAGACAGGCTCATATTCTATGAGAGAGCTTGCTATGGCTATAAAGTACGCCTCGTTAGCGAAATTGGATCTTTTAACAATAGACGGCTCCGGAGGCGGTACAGGCATGAGTCCTTGGAGAATGATGCAGGAATGGGGCATACCTACATTCTATCTGCAGTCCTTGACATATGAGTTCTGTGAAAAACTCGCGCAGAAAGGGATGCATGTACCCGACATTGCTATAGCAGGCGGTTTCTCAAACGAAGACCATGTATTTAAAGTTATCGCTATGGGAGCGCCTTATGTAAAAGCTGTATGCATGGGCAGGGCTCTTATGATACCCGGTTTTGTAGGCAAAAACATCGGCACCTGGCTTAAAGATAATCAGCTGCCGCCGGGAATAAAAGAGTACGGGGCTAGCGAAAAAGAAATCTTTGTCTGCTATGAAGAATTATTCGATAAATATGGTAAGCAGATAAAAGATATACCTCTTGGAGCGATAGGGATATACTCCTTTACTCAAAAGATCAAAGTCGGCCTTCAGCAGCTTATGGCAGGAAGCAGAAACTTCAGATTGAATACTATTTCAAGGGAAGACCTTATGTCTTTGACAGAAGAAGCTGTCAGGATCTCAGGCATACCGTATGTTATGGATGCTTATCGCGAGGAAGCCGAGAAGATTCTTAACGGAAAGGCTACGTATAGAAGACTGGCTGTTGGAGAGTAGGATTAAGCGGTATTATGGCCGGAAGGAGGTTATAGCTATGTCAGAAAAAGGATTATGCGTTAGTTGTATACATGATGTTGATTGCACGTTTTCCAGAGCATTCCCCATTTTACAATGTGAAGAATTTTTGGCTGGAGAACCTAAGAAAGCTAAGAGCGTAAGCTATAAAAGACATAATAGAAAGAAAAAGGCCGCGTGACAACTCCATATTTCATGAGGAGACAGCTGCCTTATCTATTACCGGACTTGGGGGATATTACAGAAGGCTGAAGGTAAAAGCTTACGCAAATTTTGCTTGACAATTTTGCTTATTCTGTTATATTTCTATTATATGACAATGGCGTCTTTCCTTGTTGATCTGTTTTTATAGAATAGATAAAGGAAAGGCGCCTTTTGTTTACAAGGAGGTATGGCGATGCCAACCCATGCAGGTTATGTAGATAATGTACTTGAAATGGTGAAGAAACGCAATCCCGGAGAGGCTGAATTTCATCAAGCGGTTACAGAGGTCTTAGAATCTCTTAAGCCTGTTATACAGAAGCATCCTGAAATTGAAAAAGCCGCTATATTGGAAAGGATCGTTGAGCCTGAAAGACAGATAATCTTTAGGGTTCCCTGGCAGGACGATAAAGGCAAGGTACATGTAAACCGTGGCTTTAGGGTTCAGTTTAACTCAGCGCTCGGCCCCTATAAAGGCGGAATACGTTTTCATCCTTCGGTCTATATCGGTATCATTAAATTCTTAGGTTTTGAGCAGATATTTAAAAACTCGCTAACGGGCCTTATGATGGGAGGCGCCAAGGGCGGTTCGGACTTCGACCCTAAGGGTAAATCTGATTCCGAAATAATGAGATTTTGCCAGAGTTTTATGAGTGAACTTTTCCGCCATATCGGGGCAGATACCGATGTTCCGGCCGGAGACATAGGCGTAGGCGGACGTGAAGTAGGTTATATGTTTGGGCAATGGAAAAAACTTACAAGACTATTTAATGGTGTATTGACAGGCAAAGGAATCGACTTCGGCGGTTCTTTAGTACGCACCGAAGCTACCGGATACGGATGTGTATATTTTTGCGAAGAGATGCTGAAGGAGCAAAATAATTCTTTTGCCGGGAAGACCGTAGTTATATCAGGTTCCGGCAACGTTGCCATCTACGCCCACGAAAAGGCTACCCAGTTAGGTGCGAAGGTAGTGGCTATGTCTGACTCCAGCGGTTTTATTTATGACAAGCATGGTGTAGATTTGGATATTGTGAAACAGATTAAGGATATAGAGCGTAAGCGCATTAAAGAATACGTTAAGGAGCGCAAGGCAGCCGAATATACCGAAAGCTCTTCCGGCATTTGGAATGTAGAGTGTGACGTAGCTCTACCCTGCGCTACGCAAAACGAGCTCGATAAGAAAGCGGCAGAGATATTGGTTAAAAATGGCTGCATAGCGGTAGCAGAGGGGGCCAATATGCCCTGTACGCCCGAGGCGGTAAAGATATTTCTTGAGAATAAGATAGCTTTTGGTCCGGGCAAGGCTGCTAATGCCGGCGGCGTAGCGACATCTGGCTTAGAGATGGCACAGGACTCCCAGCGTCTTGTCTGGAGCTTTGAAGAGGTCGATGAGAAGCTGCATAAGATAATGGCCGACATCTATAGCTCAGCTAAGAAGGCGGCTGATGAACATGGCACACCGGGCAATCTGGTCAACGGCGCTAACATAGCCGGTTTTATAAAAGTTGCAAGGGCTATGATAGCTCAGGGTTTGGTATAACCGCTAGTAAATTTTAGCGACACATAGCAGTTGAGACAAGGGCGTTGTTCGTTTAAGTAGGGCAGGTTTAAACCCACTACTGTCCGGTTATAAGTCGAATAACAGCAACTGCTTACTGTTATCGCTACTTGGTTCTTTGTAAATTTCGTCATTCAATAGACGAGAAAGACTGATTTTCTCAAAGGACGAAACGCTTAAAATCTGTAGAATTATGTAAAGTTGAGCGTCTATCTTCAAGCGTTT
>JBDRAM010000130.1:0-2491 GCA_043823785.1 Candidatus Omnitrophota bacterium | reverse complement strand
GTAGCGCCTAGATATAAAAATACTCTGCACCAAAATAGATATATTCATAGACCACCATACCGCTATCGCGCCAAACCCAAAATGGATGCCAAAGATATAACTTAACGGAACACGTAATAACCACACGCATGAGCCTGCTATCATCATAACTGTTTTAGTATCACCGGCCCCATTTAAGCCTCCTGCCAGGATAACACCCCAAGCCATGATAGGTTCAAAAAGTAACGCTATGAATATGTATTTTACACTCTCATCAACGACTATGCTATTCTTAGAAAGTAGAGAGGCTATGGGCCTGGCATTGGCTATTACAATTATTGTTAAAACAGTGACTATGAGAACACCTGTAAAAGCATTTATGACGCCAGCCTTAAACGCGTCCTGCTTCTCATTTTTACCCAGCAGATTACCTACTAGCACGGCACTTGCCATATTAAAAGCAAACGCCGGAAGAAATATTGCTGATTCTATCTTAAGGCCCGTGGTAAATGCGGCCATGATCTCAATATTCTTCTCGGGTAAACGGCTCAATATTAAAAAGAGCGCCATTGCCCCAAGCTGCCAAAGTACCTGGAGAAGCCCAGCAGGCCAGCTTATATTGACTATCTTTTTTATAAGTGGGAGAGAAAACCTTAAGCCATCAGATATTATACGCCTTAAGTGCAAACCGTTTAATATACTGCCTATAAGCAGACTAATTACAGTAGATACGGCAATCCCCTTAAAAGCTAATCTTGTATGAAACGAAAGAATAATATTCAATATAATGTTTATAAGGCATACTACCGCCATTGTCCATAGCGATTTTTTTATTCTTTTGCACGCCCGCAAGATACCATTTGTATTCATAATTATATAATGAAAAAGAATGCCTGAAAAATATATCATTGTTAAAGATATGGCATATTGCTTAATCTCAAGGGGAAGCGTAAGCATAAGCATTATCTGCCTGGCAGATAAAAAACCTATTGCGCCAAACACTAATCCCGCGCTTATGGTAATAAGGAGAGAAGAATTTACCGCCTTAATAAAGTCGTCCCTTTCGCCTGAAGCAAACAACTTTGAAATAACAGAGACCGAACCAACGGAAAGCGCCATAGCGACCACCAGAAAGACGAAATAGAGCTGGAATGCCAAGCCATAGGCGCTCTTTACCTCCTTGCCAAATACACCCGCGATATAGACATCTGTAATGCCTATCATAAATACAAAAAACATTATAAGCACCATGGGCCAGCTTATAGACCAGCCTTCTGACAAAAGCAACCTTATCTTTTCATCTTTCAATATTGCGCGAATATTCATATTATATATTGGCCTTTTAATCTTACTTTATATTTTTTTATCAAACGCATGGGGTGATAAGAGAGTTTTCCCTTTGTGAAGGCCTTCTATTCCAATACGGGAATCCTGCTAAACGCTGAACTGTTACTAATTTAGATACGATAAACTTTATAGCATTAGTGTTTGTGTCTATGCAGAACTATGTGGGGTTTAGATCCTTAACCTATCAAGCTCCGCGTCATTGATCGGTGCGGCGGCAACAATGCTTTTCACTTCACCGGGCCACGCATTAACAGCTATCTTGACCTTCTTGCTTCCATTTCTGTCGCAATATCTCGCTACAACCCTTGTGATAATATCTATCTCTTCTTTTCCAATCTTACCTCGTCCAACAGCCATAGGGCCGTTATTCTCTATGGGATGAAAATACATATCACCAGGCCTTCTCAAATTCTCAAGTCTTTTGTTCTCTTTCTCGTTTCTTCCGACAGCAACCTTTGCCTTCTCCGTAAGCCTGAAATGCCTGCCTACCTTAAGCAGTTCTATATTGGCCATATTAAACTCTGAATGCTTTATCAGGTCTCTTATTCTCCTGCTAAATCCCGCGTCTGTAAGAAGGCATCCCCCAGCGGAACATGGAAAATCTTTAATATTATAATCTGAAGCCAATTCTATCTGGGGTTTCCTCGAACGGCCGCTTATCTCAAGCATCTTCTCGCGCTTTACCCATCCTTCCTTTTCCGGAATTGTTATAGGCAGCAATTTGGCAGACAGGGGACGCAATATAAGCCCTTCAAGCCCGCTCTCTTTTTCAGTTATCATAAGAGCTCTCTTATGCTGGGACATAGGTCTCTGCCCTAACACTTCTCCGCTGACTATAAAAGACGCGCCTATCTCATTCATGTACTCCTTGGCTTTCTTATACATTAATATCCTACAGTCTATACAAGGATTCATGCTGCTTCCATATCCATGCTTGGGATTTTTTATCATGTTTAAATATTCATCAGACAGAGGAAAAACTTTAAGTTTAACGCCCCACTCATCTTTTATTGACTTGGCTTTTGCTCCGCATCCGCTATTGCGGTCACATAGGCAAAAAGGTGTAAAGAAATTAAGAGCTTCCACCTCAATACCTTCATCAAGTATAACTTTTATAGCCAGGGTGCTGTCAAGGCCTCCTGAAAATAAGACTATTGCTTTCATA
>JBDRAM010000129.1:0-23704 GCA_043823785.1 Candidatus Omnitrophota bacterium | reverse complement strand
CCTTAACGGGGTCAATTAAGCCCCAAGCAAATAATACAACCTATGACCTATCTACTCTCCAGACTATGGTTTTATTTATTATACCAATAACCCAGAGAATTCACCAAACTCATTTGACTGTTATCGTATCATCTCCTTATTCTTTCCGGGTGTAGCTACTAAGACACCTCTACGCTCGCTTTTTTCTTCCAGATAAATCCGCCAAATAAGATATAGCTGAAGATAGCCCCCAGAATAAAGGTTAGTATCAACCCTATGCATCTATCAAGCATGGCAGCCATGACCCCTTCGGTTGCAGTGTATCCTACCATCTTTGAAGAGATAGTCACAAAAAATTCCCTTACTCCCAGATTTGCAGGAGTTATGCTTATTATTACAGAAAAGGCGCCTATCAACCCTATAAGTGCCGCAGAGATGATATCGATATCTATGCCTAAAGCCCGATAGGCATATAGTAGTTTTAATGACATGAAAAATATAGAGGCTGCCTGAATACCTGCTACACTGTAAAGCAGCTTCTTTTTCTTAACAAAAACCTTAAAACCCGCAACCGCCTTGCCAAGAAATCCGGATCCAAGATTTTTCTTATTTAAGCCAAACACAATAGATAACAACAAAATGATAAAAACCAAAACTAATACAAAAATTAAAAGGATATCAAGATTTAACTCATTTTTTATAAAATAATTCATAAAAACTAGGCCGATGCCCACCATGCAGTTAATAAAAAAGGTGAATATATAAAAACTTAACAAAAAAATCAAAAATTTTGAATATTCAAAACTATGTCTTGTTTTTAAATAAACTGCCATAGGTATAAAACCGCCTTTAGCTGGAAGTATGTAATTTGCCATCATTGTTATAACATACAGGCCAAAGTATTCTTTGAAACGCAGGCGAATATTGAATATATTCAACAAGATCTTAATATTTACAGAAACCGTTGCCCAAAGCAGCAACATAGAGATGATTAAAAAAATCAGGTTAAGCGGCGACAAGGAAAGATAGTGTCTGATCTCTTCTCTGTTTTTAAAAATATAATAAGCGTATCCAGTTATAAAAACAAAAAGAAATGAAAAAGATATCAGGCGCCTATGCTGCTTAAACCATTCTATAAAAAATAATCTCATTATAATCGATCCTCCCCTACTCTGTTCCTTCGGCTCTAGTAAGAATAGATCTGATCTTAAATGAACTTATAATAATAATAAACAGAAGTAAGACTACAAAAAGTAGAACAGGGCATAGCATATCCGGGGCAACCTTTAGCATATTTGCCCACCATGTATCAAGTGTATCAAATCCTGCCAAAGATTCCTTTATTGGTTGAACAAACTTCGTGTCCGGATTAAAGACAAACTCCAAAGCCTTGCCTGTTAACTTATTATGCATAGAGGATACCAGAAGAAACCAACTCCCTCTTATAGGACTGAGCTCAGGCATAAAATTTATCATGTACTCATCAAGATGGAGTTTCTCCTTAACAAAAAATATGAATTTGGAAAAGCTTACAAAAAGCGCCGGAAGCTGTATTAGAAACCCTGCCGCTGCAAAAAAAGCTATTGTTATTTTTCTCTTGAGAGTATTGCTTCCCGCTATAAACATCGCAAGAAAAATAGCCATCAGAGGCAGCGTAGGAAAAAGATATCTCGGACCCCATGAAAACAGTGTTCCTCTTACAAATATACGTACGTAAAATATAAAATTAAATAGCAAAAGAGAGATGATAAAAATAGCGGTGTCCTTTCTCTTTCTGAAAACCCCCGCTATTCCAAATAATGCCGGTATAAAAACAAGGTTGAAAATAAAATACCCCTTACCGCTACTTATCAGGTAATAATAGACGCCTTTCATGGCTTGGCCCCCGGATTCGGTCTTAGAAAGCATATCCGACACTGAGCCGAATTCTGTACTAGCCATAGACCCATAAAGAATGTAATTTTGAAGTAGGATAATAAGCGCGTAAAAGGCAAACGGAATAAGAAACGCAAACCCTGACTTGATAATATATAAAGCCTTTTTCTCACGGGCTCCATGGGTCTTTATAAGATATACCAGATATAGTGTAAATGACGGCAGATATAGGAGTGAGTTCTTTTTTATAAAAATAGTGTAGCCCAAAAAAAGCGCTGATATAAAAAGGTAAGCTATGCTCCCTGAATCTTTATAACGCAAGAGGTATAATACAGCAAGAGTCAAACACAACGCAACCGCTGGTTCGGCAAATCCCGAACGGGCATATATTATGTTCATAGTGCAAAATGAATAAATAATAACGGCATATAAAGACGTTTTCGGTTTAAACCCAAAGGCTCTCAAAAGTTTAAATAGAAATACACCCAAAAGCGCCAATATGAACGGGTTAGATAGCGAAACAAAAAACTGAGTTATATAGCCACGCGGTATACTGCTGAAAAATCCTGAGATAGTATGACCCAGCAAATAAAAAGGTACGAGTAATAAAACCACCCCCAACCCTTGCCTTGTATAAAACTTACCTTCATCCAATACAAACCCTCTCTTGCGATAGCGCATCTGTTCTACCTCAAAAGGCCTGTCGTGTATAAAGAGGTCTCCGTCAAGAACGATACTTTCCGCAGTCAGATAGGTCTCAAGCCCGTCTCCTCCATAATGGCCGTTAGAGAAAAGGATAAGAACTGAGGCAATTATAAGAAATAAAAACAAACAAACCTTATTATCTAATCTTGTTTTGTCATCTATCTTAGGCGTCCTCTTCAAACTTCTCTCCTGTTTTAGTCTTTTAAAAACTTACAAATCACTGTGTTTACATACAGCCGCCATAGACTGCCTTGCGATTAAAGGCCTGGTCAAAAGCGGGTAGTGCAATTTATTTCCGTAATAATAGAAAAATCTGACAATCTTAAAACTATGCTTTTCTACAATCGCCTTGAGCGTAAAGCGGTCATGCCAGAGCATGTGTGTCGGGTTGGATCTTTTAAGAACGCTAAGCCACCGGGCATTAGGCGTTGTAATAATAACAACCCCGTCTTCTTTGAGGTGCTTTTTTATGTTATCTAATAGTAATCCCTGATTATCAACATGTTCTATTACATCACCTGCAATTACTACATCAAATTTTCTATTAAAGTTGTAATCCTCAATGTTGCCTTTAACAACAGCCTCTTCTTCTGATGATATGATATCTATGCCCGTCAGGCTCTTAGCATGCTGCTTTATGTCAGACCATAAACTATACTCCTTGTTCTGGCCTATGCTGCCTATATCCAGGACATCTTTATCCTTTACATACTCCATAATAATCTTTTCTCTTATCATATCAAAACCCTAATGATTCTATGGAATCCTTGTAGGCAGAAGCTATCTTGCTCAGATCATACCTTGCAGCTGTCTTATAAGCGCTCTCTCTGTATTCGCGTAAATCGGTATTTAAAACTTTAGCTATCTTATCCTTAAGCTGAACTGCATCACCAGGGTCCACAAGCCATCCATTATAGTCATCTTTTACAATATCCGGTATTCCGCTGATACGGCTTGCAAGTACCGGCCGCGACATAGCCATGGCCTCCAATACAACAACGGGCATCCCTTCTGTCTCACCTTTTCCATCAAAAACCGAAGGGACCACAACAATATCACTTAAATTATAAATCTCAGGAAGCTTCTCATTCGCAAGCCACCCTAAAAAAGAGACATTTTTATTCAGGTTCAGCTCTGCGCTATATCTCTTTAATTCTTCCTCTAGCGGCCCGCCCCCAACTACCTTCAATTTAACTGCTCTGTCTTTTTCTTTTAAAAGACTTATTGCTTTTAAAAGATACTTTAGTCCTTTCTTCTCAACCATCTTTCCGACAAAGAGAAGATTCATCCCATTCCTAATCTTGCCTTGACTAGAAGCTTCATCTGCCGCAGAACCCCTGCTGAAAAGCTTCATATCAACTCCCATAGGAGATATTTTGAAGTTATAATCCCTGCCTATGAGTTCATCAAGTGTCTCTTTTATATAGCCTGCCACAGGCATAACTATATCCGTGCGCAACATAATAAATCTCCCGATATGCCTGCCTACTCTCCCCCACCTCCTAAGTGTGAATATCCCTGCTGAATGTACCGTAAGTATATGGCGAATATTTAAGAATCTTTTAAGGAGCGCTACCGCAAAGCCCTGGGGAATAATCCAGTGGGTATTAACAACATCTATTTTTTCTCTCTTTATAATTCTTATTAGATTCAAAAGTTCGCAGAAAAACAAAAAGGGGAGTTCAAGCACAAGAAGCTTCTTCTTCTTTATGTTCGCCAGTATACCGTCTCCTGTAGTAAGGAGCTGCAGGCTCCTGGGAAAAAAATAAGTAAACCTATGGATCTTTACGCCTTCCATCTCCTCGAATCCTCTTGAATCAGGCGATTGAGGTGTTAACACATGTACACTGTAATAGGTAGTTAATGCCCTTGCCAGATCTAATACAAATCTTGCTGAAACCGCATCACCAGGGCTGCTCGGAAATGTGCTTGTTACTATCAATATCTTTTTCTTAGTTATCATCTCTTTTAATATCAAACTTTTATTTTTTATCTTGAGTATATTAAATATAATTGACGAGAACTTAAATCCGGCGGTTAGCAAAAACTTCCGAATGAAGCGCACCCTACTCAAACTTGTAAAGATGCTGCCAAGCCTTGGCCCCAGCACCTTCTTAAAGAGCTTGCCTGCAACAAGTTGCTCACCTTCGTTGAAGGCCTTTATTCTGTCTTTTTCCGGGAAATCGTCAGACTCGAAGATGGGCCTTTCGCTCCAACGAGAGTAAGAATTAAGCGCTTTATCTATTGGAACTATGAAGCGCGCATTCTTCTGTATCCATTCATATAGATCTGTGCCGGGATACGGCTCAACACTGTAGAATCTTACCTCATCAAAAACAGGCTGCTTGGCAAACTCATACGATCTCCTAAAGGCCTTATATGAGTCGCCGGGATTTCCTATCATAAAAAACCCGCCTACGCCTAAACCTGCCTGCTTTGCCATATCTACCGCCTCTTGCGCCTGTTCAGGAGTCGTTCCCTTTCTCGTAAGCTTTAAAACATGAGGATCAACAGACTCTATGCCAAAGGCTACAAAATCACAGCCAGCCTTTTTAAGCTTCCCAAAAAGGTTTTTGCTTATACGGTCAACCCTTATGCCTGTCCTAAGGTCCCACTTAATCTTAATATCGCGGGCAACCAATTCATCACAGATCTCTTCAGCCCTTCTTACGTTTTCAGTAAATGTACTATCATTAAAACCAAAATTCCTGTAGCCCTTCTTATACCAATACTCTATCTCATCTACAACGTTCCCGGGGCTCCTTGGCCTGAATCTTCTTCCTATAACCAAGTCGACTGCACAGTATACGCACATATGCGGGCAACCCCTTGCGGTCGTAATCGGAATTCTTCTGTCCGCATATTTTTCTATATCAAAAAACTCGTATTCGGGAAACGAAAGGCTATCTAAATCCTTAATAAACGGCTCCTGTGGATTAATGTGAATATTGATACCGTCTCTCCATATAAGGCTTTTTATGTCTTTGGGCTTCATGCCCCCGGCAAGATTAAGAAGGGCATTCTCCCCTTCTCCGTATACAGCGTAGTCCGCCTTGCACTCCTTTAGCGCGCGTTCGCCCATTACGGAAACATGGGGGCCTCCAATAACCAAATCTGCGTTAGTCTTTCTCTTGATCGCATCTATCAATGAATATGTCTTTTTGTAATTACAACTTGTAAGGCTTACGCCGACTAGATCCGGCTTAAACTTCTTTATAGCGGCTACATAATCAAAACTAGCAGATTCTACACGCAGATCCAGAACTTTGACGTTATGTCCTTTGCTCCTTAAATATGACATGAGATAGGCCATGCCGACCGGCGGAGCCGAGGGCCTTCCGTACCTGCCTGTTACTCTTGGCATTATTAGAAATACTCTCATCCTTTTCCTAGCTTATCCTTCTTAATCCTGTATAATATCTCTTCGTTAAGTCTTCTATTTGCTGATATCACATCTCCCAGCAGGCCTATCATTATAATGCCTAAGCCCATAATTATGCCGATTGTAGCTATGATAAGTGACTGTATACGCCCTCCATAAGGTAATGTAAAGTGCGCTATCAAAAAACGAACCACGAGCATAAGACCTAAGAGAACAGGGATGATTCCTATTCTTGAAAATGTCTTCAGGGGTTCATACATAAGATATATACGCAAAATGGTGACCGTTGACTTAAATATATAAGAGGGTATGCTTGCTATAAGCCTTGATTCCCTAAGCTTCTCATTCGTTTTTATACTAATATGGGCTATAGGGATATCTTGTCTGCCTGCCTGTATTATAGTTTCTATGGTATAGGTATAAGATGAGAATATATTTATTCTCAAGGCGGCATTACGTGAATATGCCCTAAAGCCGCTCGTTGTATCAGGTATATCTGTGTGCGAAAACTTGCGGACTATATAGCTGCCGAATCTCTGCAGCATTTTTTTCGCTAAGGAGAAATGTTTGATTGACTTGATATCCCGGCATCCTACAACTATCTCTGCCTTGCGTTCCAGTACCGGCTTTATAAGTCTTTCTATATCTTCACCGCAATATTGATTATCACCGTCAGTGTTAACTATAATGTCTGCCCCAAGTTCCAAGGATCTCTCTATACCTCTCCTGAACGCCTCAGCAAGTCCTGCCCTTCTGGGCAGCTGAAAAATATAGTTCGCTCCGTTTTCCTCCGCAACTTCAGCAGTCCTGTCTGTACTACCGTCATCTATAATAAGGATCCATATCTCATCTATGCCCTTTATCTTCTTCGGTAGACCCTCAAGGGTCAAAGGCAGCGTCTTCTCTTCATTAAAACAGGGTATCTGTATTATAAGTTTCATATATCCCCCTTTTCTAAAGCGTGGGCTTTCCTTGCGTATATAAGAAGTGAGCCTGCTATTTCCCTGATAAATAATATCTTCTCAAGTCTTCTGCTTAGATAGTCAACCTTTTCTATCAGATAAGAAGGAGTTAATGGGTATAAAAAATCATATGGTTTTATATCTATATCAAAAAGTTCCTCTTTCTCCAAAAATCTTTTCAGGCCCCATCTGTTAAAAGCTCTCTCGTTCTGCGTCTCCTGAAAGATAAGGCGCATAAAAGGTATAAAACGCTGCATCATTATCAGAGGATTCATAATATTCGGTTCTGAAAAAAAAATGATACCACCTTCCTTTTTTCCCAGATTTATAAGATACTCTGCCCTCCTGTCAACACGGCTTCTTCCGGCAGGGGTACCCCAATTCCATGCAAACGCAGCATAGTCTGCTATCTTTTCTCCCTGTCTTATCTCTGCGACTTTATCCTGAGCCATTAAATATCCTCTTCGGGAAACGATGTTACAGGAACCGCTGTTAATAAGCTCTTGCCTGCTTTGAAATAACTTACCAGTTCTGTAAATGAGCGGACACCTGACAAGGCCCTGATTATATAGCTGGGCCTTAAGTAAAAACTTCTGATGGCCTTCTTTCTTAATTCAATAAGCTCATCTGTGGAAAGATATAAAGTCTTTACTATGGGTTTTGAGTAATCATGCCTGCCCAGAGATTCTTCATCAAATAGATTATTCTCCCTGGCAATCCTGTGAAATTCTGTCCCCGGCAGAGGATATGCTATATTGAAATCTACAAAATCACCGCCTAATCTTTTTGCAAAAGTTATTGTCTCATCTACTGTCTCCTTAGTATCCCATGGAAGGCCTATCATAAAAAGAAGGTATGTCTTTATGCCGAATTTCCTGCACAGCCTGACAGCAGATAGAGCATCCTCTATCTTTGCCTTTTTCTTCATCTTATCAAGCATCATCTGGTTACCGCTTTCAACCCCAAACCCTATAATCCAGCAGCCTGCTTTTTTCATCCACTCCAGGCGTTCCCTGCATATTGTATCTACACGGCTGTTCGTACCCCACCTTATCTTAAGGCCTCTCTCTATGATCAACCTGCAAATATGAATCGTCCAATCCTTATTCATTGTAAATGTATCTGCCCTGAAGAAAAAATCTCTTATATTAAACTTATTTACGCATTCTTCTATCTCATTGACAATACTCTGCGGCGAGCGGGATTTTAGCTTATAGCCGGATACCACACTAACTGCGCAATAGATGCATCTATGGGGACAGCCTCTTCCTGTATAAATATATGCTATAGGCCTCCTTGTATCAGGGGTAAGGTAGAGATTATTATTCAGAAGATGTCTTGCGGGAAAAGGGAGGCTATCTAAGTCTTCTAAAAATGCCCTGTCAGGGGCCTTTATAATATTGCCGTTACTTCGATAGGTTATGCCCAAAATATCCGAAAGCCTCTCTGCTCTTGCAATCTCAGCTATAACAAACTCTGATTCGCCGCGTATAATTATATCCAGCTGAGGCCATTCTGACATTATATTATTGTGTTCTTCGCTATAGTGGGCGCCCTTTGATACTGTTAAGATTTCAGAATTTATGGACTTTGCTATACTGCATGCCTTAAGATCATCTTTAATTGTGGGTGTGGTTATGCTAAATACCAGCATGTCAGGCTTGAATATCTGTATATCTTTGGTGAAATCTTCCCAGCTTAGTTTTTCAGCAGGATAATCTTTAATCTTACATATTACGCTGGCTGCCTCCAATGCAGCTGCCATATATGCAAGATCCATGGGTGCACGTGGAGGCTGTGCTGTAACACCTTCAACTGGCGCCTGACAGCGGTCATCCCGCATATAATAACCCGTGGGCGGATATATCAGAAATGCCCTCTTCATAGTTCTTCTATCTTCCATCTTTTCCATTCCTTAGCATATTACCTATTACTCCTAAGCCCATAGATGCTACCCATTTAAAATCACTGGGTGAACGAAGTGCTGTTAATATATCATATATCTTATAAGGCCTTGCATAGAATTCTCTGAAACACTTCTTAAAATAGCTTGAGACATCTTCTTTACGCGTTGGCCCTATTTCAAAGAATACCCTTCCTTCAAAGAAACCTGCATCTGCGCCGTTATCGACATCGACCAAGAATCTCCCGTCTTTCTTGACCATCTCATAGACCTCTGTACCTGGAAAAGGTATACAGGTAGCAGGGTTTATAAAATGGGGGTTCAGCCTCTTGGCAAAATCTATAGTCTTTCGCATGCTAGCAGGATTATCTCCGGGAAGGCCTAATATAAGATAACCGTGGACCACAATGCCTGCATCTCTTAAATCCTTAGTTGCCTTTACTACGTTTTCTAGATCAAGGCTCTTCTTAATGCTCTTTATTATCTGTTCATCCCCCGACTCTATACCTAATCCTACTTTAAAGACCCCGGCTCTTTTTAGCCTGTCTATCAAAAGACTGTTTATCTTGTCCGCCCTTAATCCATTATGACAGCTTATAGCCAGACCATATCTTTTCTCAATTATCTTATCCATAACATCGATAGACCTCTGAGGTATAAGATTGAAATTATCATCCAGTATATCAATCTGCCTTACGGAAAAATTCTTATAAAGCGAGTCTATCTCATCCAGAATATTCTCAGGTGAGCGCGCCCTGAACATAGAGCCAAATACGCTCTTGTTGCAATATATGCACTGGTAGGGACATCCTCTCGAAGTAAGGATAGGTGCCATCAGTTTTTTTACAACCCTCCCCTTTTTACTGTATACGGACAATGAAGGCTCTAACAGGCTGTAATCAGGAAACGGAAAACTATCTATATTCTCCTCAAGACGCGGTCTTGGGTTGCGTACTATCTTATTATCTTTTTTATATATAACGCCTTCTGTATTCCCTATGGGTTCGCCGGCATTTAACTTTGTTACTATCTCTAAGGAGACCTTCTCGCCTTCCCCTTCTACTACGTAATCCACGACATCTAGGTATTTCTCAGGGAATATAGAGGGAAATACACCGCCAGCCATAATCTTTACACCCGGAACGGTATCTCTTAAAAGACCTGCCAGCTCAAGGGCAGCCCTGTGGGTAACAACATTAGAAGATATGCCTACAAGCCCAGGGCCATAATCTCTTATCTTATCAGCCACGATGCTATTAACTGTATTTGAGATATTGGCATCAAAGACTTTGACGTCTTTATAGCCATTCTCCTTTAGAAACGAAGCTATATATAATAGCCCGAGCGGCGGATATTTTGTCCCTTCTACGCCCTGGGCATAATCAGGGTATGGATTTACTAAAAATATCTTCATGCTTATCTCTAACCTGCCCCGTTATGACTAATAAGTTCGTTATCCTTCACTGTATATGAATCTTCGTCGTTAAGCCTTCTTCTGTAAATCTCAGGGATCTTTCCCATAGCTTTAAGAAAACCAAGCGCGAAGTGAGACCTCCCGCTTATAAGAGAAAAAAACAGGCGCGGGATGAGGAAAAGAATATGTTCGCACCATAATATAGGGTCTGTTATATTCTTCCAGGTAAATATAAATGAATTTCTATCAACTATAGACATCTTCTGATACCAGGAAAATTTCTTTGAGAAACTAGCGTGCTCTTTGTGGTATATCCTTGCTCTTGGTTCATATACTCCCTTTAAGCCCGACATTAGTCCCCTGTAGCAGAGATCCGTATCTTCCCAATAGCCCGGCAAGTATATAGAATCATAACCGCCCAAATCAAGAAACATCTTCCTGCGAAAGGCCCCGCATGCGATAGTATGAGTAGTGCCTTCTTCATCATAAGTATTCTTGTCTATCTCAACCTTGATAATACCGTATCTCATCCTGAGATATGATTTACCTCCGTTGAATGTATCGTCAAAGTTGAGAACCTTTGGCGCAACATAAAAGACATCTTTATCATCAAAATGCTTCAAGAGGGGCTTAACAAAATCCGCATCTACCTTTATATCGTTATTCATAAAGATCAGTATCTCTGCATCCGAAACCTCTGCAATCTCGTTATATGAGCATAGAACCTTATTCTCTTTCGCAGAATATATCCTGATATCCGGAAACTCCTCTCTTAAAAGACCTATGCTGCCATCTGTGCTATTGTTATCCAAAACAGTAACACCACAGTCCTGGCTGCTTCTTTTAGACGCCTCTACCATACTAGGCAGACACTCTTTTAAGAGTTCTTTGCCATTATAATTCAGAACGACTATATCTGCCTTCATCTTTAAAATATCCTATTTGAAAATCTTTCTTGCACGTTTAAGGTCTCCCGGGGTATCTATCTCGATGTAAGGCTTGTTTCCTGTGTAAACCACATTTAAATCAACGCCCTTTTTCATAAGCCTTACTAGTACATCGGCCACATAGGTATTCAGCCTGCCTTCTTTAAGCAATTTATCTACTTCTGTGAAAAATATCTTGCATGCTCTCTTGCTTATCTTTACCATACCCATAAATTCTCCGGTTGCTGCCTTCTCCTTTATATCTTTTCCAACATTAATTATTCTTTTCTTTTCTATAATTACCTTGGAGTCCTCCGCATCGCACCTTTTCTTTTTAACGCAGATTACAATATCACCTTTAGCCTCTATGCATTTTTTTAATACAGAAGTATGGTAAATAGAATCTGCTGTAACAAATATAAACTCTTCATGACCTATATAATCTCTTGCCAGCCATATGGAAGGCAAAATTCCAGATATGCGATAGAAAGGGTTATATACAAATAGAGCTTTACCTTTAAACTCCTTCCCCACCTTATCAAACGCATGGCCTGTTATTACAACTATCTCATTTATGCCATTTTTGTTGAGATTATCCAAAGACTTCTTAAGCAGGCTGCGCCCGCCAACCTTCAAAAGACACTTGTTGGTATTTTTGGTTAACCCTCCTAATCTGGTTCCCATGCCTGCTGCGGTTATCAAGGCTTTCATTATTTTTTCCTCCTTAAGTAATATCTTATCTGCTTTATGGTTATTATTGACATATCAAACCTCTTGGCTATCTTAAAAAGGTCTTTTGGCCTGGCCATATGGCCATCTTCTCTCATTATCTCAAGGTCAACCGCTACAGCAGGCTTAAAGCCGGCCAGCCTTACTATCTCAACACCTGACTCGGTATGTCCGGGCCGCTCAAGAACGCCTCCCGGTACAGCTTCTATTGGTATAACATGCCCAGGTTTTCTTAAATCTCCAGGCTCGGCATGGGAATCTGCAAGTATATTAACAGTCAATGCCCTGTCAAAGGCAGAGCTTCCTGAACTTGACTTTGCAGCATCAACAGAAACCATCATCTGCGTATGGTTTGCCTCTGTGTTCTCTATACTCGTCCGCTGAGGAAGTACCGAGAGCGCCTCACATCTGCCTGCTTCGCAAAATACAGCTATAAAGGCACCCCTTGCTTCTGTCACCATAAAATTTATTGCCTGCGGTGTTACCTTTGCGCCTGCGCCGACAAAATCTCCTTCATTTTCCCGCTTGGCATCATCGACGATTATTATCAATCTTCCTTTCTTGACATCCTCAACCGCCTGCTCAACACTGCTAAATTTCATATTCAAGACTCCTTTTTCCTTTTTACTTTTTAGCTATACAATAAAAATAAGGATATCTTAATATACCTATGGCGCCTGCATGTGGTATGTAGGTATTGCTGTCATATGCATATATGGAAATCCTCCTAAAACCTGTCTCTCTTAATATATTCTTTAAATGCATAGGGTTAATACCCCCTCCAAACTCGTTATGAAAATTTGCGATCATGTAGTCTGTCACCTCGCGATGATCATCTCCCTTTTTGATTAATCTCTTTACCGATTTTAAAAAGTGGAAAGCAGAAGATATCTTTTTTTTGGCCCGTGCACGCATCTTTGAAAACATCAGATTATTATGGTCGAAATCTGTGTAAAGCCAACCCCCCTTAGCAATTACTCTATAGGCCTCTTTCAGAAATTCCGTATAATCAAAAAGGTGATGCAATACCGAATAATCTGTCAATATATCGACAGATTCACCCTTAAAGGGCAGCGCGGAACCATCGGTACATATAAGCTCTTTTGTATAACGAGAAGCTGCCTTAAGGCACTCTATAGAAAGATCACACCCTATACGTGAATCCGCCATATTCTCCGAAGCCCTCAATATATTTCCTGTCCCGCATCCCACATCCAACAGCCTGATAACCCTTCTATCTCTTCGGGCATCCTCTGTGATTAATCCTAAGATATTTTTTATTCTTTCCCTATTTTTCTCGCACCAGATATTATCCTTATGTTCCGCGTCATAGCGCCTGGCCGTAGAATCATATAACCTTAGATTGCTTTTTAAGACTTCCTCTCTCTTGAAGGGCGAAATCACTAGCCTAACTCCTTTTTAAGTATCACCTTGGATAATTTAAAACACCAGACTATATTAAGCGCAATGGCGTAAAATAGAATCAAGATTCTAAATAAGCCCGGACCTGTCAATAGATTGAGTATTGCAAAAATGGTTATAACATTCATTATTGTCGGATACCTGCAAAATTCGTGCAGTAAAACAAACGCTCTTTTTAGATTAGCGCGTCCTTTGGCATCGGACTTAGGCTCAGGTAAGACCGTTTCTCTTGCAGCGCCGCCTCCATGAACAAGGATAACGCTGTTTCTGGCATCTTGTATTATATACATAAAAAGCATACCCCAGCATGCGAATACACCGGCAATAAGATAAATAATGTTATCAGCATAAAGATAAAGCCCGAATCCTATACCCAAAAAGACAAGGCTATGTACTATATGGCTGCTTATATAATCAAAATAGGCCCCTGTTAAAGATGTTTTTTTTACAGCCCTGGCCAATTGACCATCGACCGCATCAAAAATATAATAGAGCTCCAAAATGAGAGCGGCGCTAACGATACAATACTTATTCATGCAGCAGAATAAAAGGGCGGAAAACATGCCTAAAAAAATAGAAAGAACAGTTATCTTATCCGGTTCAATCTTTCTATGCCTTAAAAGATCGACAATGCGTATCGATATCTTATGTGTTATGCGCGTTGCATAGACTGGTAAATCCTTCTTCTTTTTATATGCCAGCTCTTTCAGTTCTTCTATGTCCATTATTCCTTAAACCTCCTAATCAAGCCAACCTTACCATGAGTTTGTTCTTTAAAATACGAAAAGCTGTTGAAAATACCGCCTCCCGCCTTTCTGTCTCAATAAGTACGGGCAGGCTTATTAAGCCTAGGCAAAAAATTCTTAACAGTGCTGTATACAAAGGCTGGTAGATAAACACAAACCTATCAATCCACAAAAAGTTAAGTAAAAAATATAAATAATATGCTGCTATTTCCATATGCAGTCTTAATAGTTTGGGCCATGGCATAAAGTGACGGATAGCAAAACTAAATACTATTGCAAAGAAACAGAAGTACGCAATGGAGGTACCCAGGGCTACACCTTCTATGCCCCATCCCAATCGGATAAATAGATAGTTGAAACCGATATTTAAGAAAGTTAGTAAGATATAAAACGGTATCAAGAAATTCTGTTTATTTATAGTGTATAAAAGAGTAGAAGACATCTCATTCGTTATCATAAAAAAGTATCCGAAAGCTAATATCTTCATAGCGCTTAAGCCCTCCTTAAACTGCGAAATAAAATAGTGAACCAACGGCTCTATAACAAAAATAAGTCCGATAATAATAATAGGCGCCAGACGGCTTATCAGATAAGTCGGGCGCAGTATCATCTCTTTTATCTCAGATATTTTTTTAGCGGCCCCGTATCTTTCCTGGATATGGGGAAACATTACAATGTTTATAAAACGAGGCATAAATGCTATCTGATTGATAACCATAAGCCCTATAGTATAAAGTCCGAGCTGCTCTACGCCTAGCATCTTTACGATCATAATCTTATCTATACTCAAGAAGGTCTTAAAAAGAATGCTGGCAACAAGCATAACAGAGCCTATTCTTATCAACCCTGCGGCCATTTTCCAGTCTATGTTAAAAGAGAAACTTATGCTGCTGTATCTTCTCGCAAAATAGAATGAAAGTAAGGTAGATACAACCATACCTGCAACATAACCTAAGACATTAAAAAAATACGCACCGGCTAAAGAAAACACTGCTATAAAAATGGTGTTTAATATAATGAGTTTTCCTATAACGGTAATCTGCTTCTTGGCTCTTAATACTGTCAGCATAAGGTTATAAAGCTGCGTTGCTATAATAAGAAAAGCGGTTATCCTCATCCCCACCCTAAGAGTAGGGTCATCTAAAATAAAATATGAGAGTATCCAAATTACAATAATAATTATTGGAAAAATACAAAAAAAGCACGTAAACGTAACATCCTGCAATCTTTTTACTCTATCAAGGTTTTTGGCGCCTATGGCCTGCGGGAATTCACGAAGAAAGGCCTTTCCTATTCCCAGGCTAGCATACAATCCATAAGTTTCGATAATCATAAAAAGCGCCCAATACCCCGCGCCAACAACTCCGAGAAACCGCTTAGCCAGGATACTTATAAAGAATCCCATGAAAATCGAAATGTAGCTTGAGGCAGAGTAGATAAGAGAATCTTTTATTATTAAATCTTTGCTAGAATTCATTTTAAGCCACTCATTTTTTTGCTTTAATCAGCATATGCGAAGAAAGCTTATTATCCTTAAGAAACTCCTGAAATTTACGCAAATACGTAGCGGGTTTCTCAATCAGTATATAGTGTAAAAAGGGCTGATCTGAAAGATCTATCACGCCCTCAATATGGTTGTTCCTGACTATGTCGGCGTCGAGTTCTCCCGGAGTAGTAACTTCTATCTCTTTAAAATTTATTCTCTCAAGCAGTACCTTGATAGAATATGTATTAAAATAATTTAAATGGTTAGGACCTGCGATATTCGTCGTCTTATCGAATACCGTCATCACCTCAAACCCTTTGAAGTTGGGAACAGTAAAGAGCAAAAATGATTTTTTGCCCATTAGATTATAGATCTTCCTTAAAAATGTGACCGGCGAAAAGATATGCTCGATAACTTCAAAACTTGTAACTACATCGGGTTTTTCATTCAGGCTAACATTTTCTATGGAATCTTTTATAACTCTCACCAGGCCATGGTTCTTAATCTCCATGGGTCCGGGCTCGATTAAAATAATCTTCTTAAATACCTTTCTTCGCGCGATCTCTAAACCGAAGAAGCCTGAACCTGCCCCTATATCCAAGAGTACGTCTGTCTTAATGCGGCATCTTTTAACCTGGTTTAATATCATATTAACGCGCGGCTTATATATCTTCTCAACACGTGCGGTTCTTGCTTGAGGAAATATATGCGTCTGCCAGAATTTTGATGCCTTAGAATTAGTATAATAATATGCTAAGATATCAGGAGTCGGCCGTGGTGATATATAAAGCGATTCGCAAAAGCTGCATTTTTTAAACACGTATCCTTTCCTCACAAAAAATATCCCGTTCCTCCTCTTGCCACAGGCCGGACAACTCACCCCTACAAACCTGCTCTTAAACCTTAATAGTTGTCTTGCATCATGTTCAAGAAGCCTTCTGCCCTTTCTTTTTAGTTCTTTCGGTCTGATGCTCTCCTCTTTCACGATCTCTCCTTATATTCATTAGCAAGGAATTCGGCCAATCTCAAATCCATATCAGATCTCACCTGCTGCGATGCCATCTGATCAATTACAACGTGGCCGGTCTTGCCCACTATAAAATCATTATACTTTCTGAATGCGTCCAACTTGACAAGGCATGAGCCGCCCGAATGTTTATATATATAATCCCTCTCAAGCTTGGTAAAGTTATCCTGCTTTAATATAGGCACCATACCGCTTCCATTATGCTTGTAATAAATCCCTGTATCAGGCCGGACGCATATTACAGAATCAACATTAAAGATGCGCATCGTATTGATCATCTTTTTTATGTAAATGTCTCTTAAGAAAGGGTACTCTATCGATAACTGCAGGATCACTGTATCTTTACTATTTTTAATAGAAAGATTTGATATAATCTCCTTTACTGTCTCAGATAGTCCGGTATTTAATCGCGCATACTCCTTTGCCCTTTTTAAAAATACTACCTTCCTTGCATTCTTATACCTTTTCTTGATATACGATTCGACCTGCTTGTCCGGCGAGGTTATGACTATCTTAAAAATATCTTTTACGTTCTGTGCTGAGGCGATGGTCCAATCAATGACCCTTTTCTCCTTCATCCTCTTTAAGGCAACATCATCCGGATCGATCTCCTGACCTCTTACGGGTATAATCGCGAGTACGGGTAGCTTATCCTTAAACCTCTTTGATACAAAATCCTCTTTTATCCTTGCCCGCGTCTTCAATATCCTTGCCTCATCCCTTGTGAGATTACAACCGTGCTGCCGATAGTAAAATAACGGCAGGTTGATATTCTCCACCTTATACCTCTCAATGAGCTTGAGCCATAGATCATAGCCGTCCTGGCATTGATAATTTTCAGAATAGCCGCCGAGATTCTGGAGGCACCTGACCCTTATCATAGAACATGCCCCGTGCGCAGGCTTATCGTACAGGCTTACTTCCTTATCAAAAGAGAAACGTCGTTCCATGCCTATGATGTTATCATTGGCATCCGAATAATAGTAATCTGAAAAGACTATGGCAATCTTGTCATTATTCTTTAAAACATTCGACATCAATAGGAGTGCATTTCTATCCAGGTAATCATCTGCATCTAATCTTATGATAAATTTTCCCCGTGCAGACCTTAAGGCTATATTATTTGAGACATTCAAGCCCTTGTTCCTCTGATAAATGGCCCTTACGCCTTTTTTGTTTTCATACTCCTTGATGATCTCCTGGGAGTTATCTTTGGAACCGTCGTCGATTATAATCAGTTCAAAATCTTGCATAGTCTGGCTTAAAACAGTATCGATCGCCTTTCTTAGGTATCTTGCATAGTTATGATTGGTAATATAAACTGTAACAAGGGGCCTTTTCTTCATGCCGTCGGCTCTCCCTTCTTATAAGGAACGCCTGCTAATGTCAGGCCGTCTGGAATACAGGCCTGATCAATAAAATTCTGAAGCTTTCCTACAACATCGCCTGATTTAGTCAAGATATCAATATTATCCAGCTTCAAACCAAGCTGCATAAGCAACTCATAAATATCCATCCCGTAATACCATGCGGCCCGTGGCATAAAACCGCTGTTAGTGAATAATGTGGCGCAGGAGGCATCTGTAAAACACATGATATGCCCCATGGGATCAAGATGTCTTATGATGCTGCCTGTCAATATAGTCTGAATTGCGCTGCTTATGCTATACCATCTCGGTACCTTTGCAATAACCATGGCTTGTGGATTCTCCCTTAATAATCGGGAGGTAGTCTGCATAATCTCTTTAGGATTTGTGGTATGCTCAAGAAGGCCCCAGAAGGTAACAACATCCACCCCTTTGTATCTCATGGCCTCCTTTGTAAAATCACACCCGTCCAGCTCTATGCCAAGAGAGTCCTTTGCAAACCTCCTGCTATGCTCGCTAAGCTCAATGCCGCGGGCTTTGATTCCGGCCCTTTTGCAGGCAAATACAAAGTGGCCTGCACCTGAGCCTACATCCAGGATGTTTTTAGGCCTCTTGCCGTGAATTCTCTTAAACGTATCGCACATCCATCTCATCCACGGAACAGCAATCTGCTCGATTCTGAATTCGATAAGAGATTTATCCGCATACTGAGAGGCGTAGTTTATATCTGAAAGATAAAATTCACCTATGGATTTTTTTGATGGCCTATTTACAACATATACATGTGAACAATTCCGGCATTGATGATACCTCGCCCCGTATATCTTGACCTTTTCCCTGCTGATAGAAACACCCTTTCCGCATACAGGACATCTGGATACTGCTTCTTGATTCTTTGAGGCATACAACCTCCTGCGGCTGCTGGAAAAATGTTCCACCTGCTTCTTGATATTGGATAAGACCTTCTTTTTTAGGAATAAAAGATCTGTCTTCTTGCCCAGCGTCAGAAAGACCTCTACCTCTTTGCGTACGCGGCCTTTGCCGTCTTTATAAATCCATCTTTCTTTTCCCTTGTCATCTTCATGATGAAAAGGGCGTTCGCGATACCATCTATCCATCTTTTCTATCTCCGTACATTTATCAACTCAAAATATCTTTATTTATCTTCTCGTGCCTTGCCAATCTCTTTGTAGTGCGCTTTTTAACAATCTTATCGTAATCCCTTGCATCAACACCGTGGTTAGGCCGCAAGCAGAACAGCTTATCTTTTGTCAAAACCGAACCTTTGGGTAAAGATATTGCAGGGTATACCGCCCTGCGAAAGGTCCTTCTGTTGTCCCGCTCAGCAGGCATTACACGTTTTATACCGTCTCCCAATAGATTCTTTATCTCAGCCATAGACCTCTTTAATCTTAAGACCTCATCCTTTATTAAGGAGACTTTGTGGTCGCGGAATTTTTTACCAACCCTCGTATCTGTAAAGTGGAATTCCAAGATTTCAGCACCTAATGCCACAGCTATCTCCAAAGCCTTTGAGCCTGTTGTGTGGTCAGAATATCCTACGGGAAGGTTAGTCTGTCTCTTTAGAGTTACGATAACCTTTAAATTCGCATCAGCTTGCGGCAGGGGATATGCAGAGGTACACTGCAAAAGCGCTAGTCTCTTCTCAGAGATATAACTTGAGTCGATTGACTTTATATAGGCAATTGCATCTTTGACCTCTTTCAAGGTTGACATGCCTGTCGAGAGAATAATCGGCTTGGATTTTCTTAATATACTCTTTATTATGGGGTAGGCTGTTAAGTCTCCTGAACCTATCTTGTATATACTGATATAATCATCGATCCAGTCTATGGCCCTTATATCCCATACAGAGGCAATGTAATCTACATTGTTCTTAATGCAGATCTTGGCAAGTGCGATATGCTCTGTCCTTTTAAGCACAAACCTCTTAAAATGTTCGTACCTCTGCGGATTCTCTATCGGGTTTACGAGACTATCTGCAGTATAAATCTGAAATTTCACGGCATCCACACCGGAGTCTATAGCAAGCTGAGTAAGGTGCTTGGCATATTCGAAGTTACCCTCGTGATTGCCACCTATCTCTGCAATTAAAAATACGCCCGTCTTTCCATGCCACGGACTACTCTCAGGCCCTGTATCCTTTTGATAACTCATATATCTCCTTCAATGAATAGCTTGTATGGCTGCGCTTCATCTTCCCCACTATCCACTCTATAAACCTTAGATCATTATCGTCATCGAGCGCAAGCTTTATGTACTTTGCCTCCGGACAAATAGTATTTAAGAAAACAAACGAGTTCATCTCGGGCTCATGTTCATATAAGTACGATGTCACATGCTCATTGTACTTGTGGCCTTTAAAATGCTTGATTATATTACCATAAAAGAGACTGTTTAGGATTTCAACACTCATGCCGGCAGGAAAAGTCCTGCCATTGACATTATTGACAAAATCATACCCGCCTTTTGTGGCAATCTCTATCATCTGTTCAATGACCGAAAAATCAGCAAATATATTGTCACCGTTTATTCTGACAAAATAATCAAACCCATAACTGTTTGCGCAATCAAGCATCCTTGCCGCTACATCATCCTTAGGGCCCCGAAAACACTCAATATAGTTCTTAAGACAAAACTCGGCAATCCTGTTATCACTCTCCTCGGAAGATGTGGCTACCACAATATCCTTTATGCGTGAAATCATTTTCAATCTCTCATAAATATAGAGCAGGACCTCCTTACCATTTATTTTTTCAAGTACCTTGCCAGGCAATCTCTTCGAATCATATCTTGCAGGTATTATTATCCCGGTCTTCATCTCCTTTCCCCTATAACCTTGGCAGGGATCCCGCCAATAATAGTATATTCAGGGACGTCTCCTGTAACAACGGCGTTTGCGGCAATTACTGCCCCCTTGCCTATAGTTACCCCTTTGAGGATCTTTGCACCTGAGGCTACCCATACATCATCACCTATCCTTACAGGGGCTGTGGTATTCGGTTGTTCATTGATCTTGCCTGTCTTTGAAATCCCATGGTCACTATCAACTATATATACAAAGGGGGCGATAAGGCAATCCTCGCCTATAGTGATAGACTCGGATGCAAATATAAAGGTATGGTAGCCTATAGTGGTATTTGCCCCTATACATATCTTGGCATCCTTGTTTGCAGTACAGATCTTTGCACCCTCTTTAATAACAACATTGTTTCCAATAGAAATATTTTTTAAAAATCTAAAAAACTGGACATTCCGGTCGAAATACACCCTCTTACCGCATGATTTCAGCAATCCTTTAAAATAAAAATATCTTAAATGGTTCATCCAATTATACCTCAGGTGTGACCTGAGTTGGTTAAATGAACTTTCTTGGGTCATGGCTATTACCCTTTCTTTATCAAAGCAGGATTATGTACGATATCGCAAATACTGTTGCCTGTCAGGGGAAAATCGACAACGTACTCATCTGCATCTTTAGTTTCCAGTGAATCTAAAAAAGTCGTTATGATATCCTTCGCCTTGTTAAAATCTTCGAAACTACGAAGTCTCTTTCCGAAAAAAGCAGCAGTCTCAGCACATATCTGCGGTTCGGCTATTTCATGATAGAGACATAAAAAAGGAATACCCATCATGGCAGATTCAAACAATGCCGTTGTGGGACGATCCAGGATAATGGCATCTATCCTTCCTTGGTAATAGCTTACAGGCCTTGTCTCGATAAAAACATTCTTATAATTTTTATTTAATATGTAAGGCACTATCGCTTCGTATGCCCACTTTCTTTTAGTAGCTGCGCGTTTAAAAATAAAATCATGTCTACTGAATTTAGCAAACAGGTCTATGATCTGCTTTTGATATTCAAAATACCAGAGCACGGGATAGGTTATATTATTAAAAAATTTTATATAAGTACTGCGCTTGGTAGGTATATAGAGAACGCGCTTGGTGGACCGCTTGGCGTTTTTCTTCCCATTGCCATTCTTAATGGATGATAGATAATGCGAAGACCTATAAATAATACACGGGCTTACATAGTCGAGTTTCACACATTCCTTATATCGCTTTTCAGAGAATTCATCTGCTGCAAGGTAATAATCAAATGCGTCGATATCGGTCATATGCCATATCCTCTCATCGTATGCCTCTATGCCGTGCTGAATGCCTATGCTCCCCATGCGGGGAAGCTGCTTCGCAGCTATTAGGGCACTCATAGAATTTATATCGGTGCTCGTCAGTCCAACTACATAGTCTATGTTAAAGTCCTCAAAAAACTTCCGAAAACTTACTGAGCGGGATAATATCTCCGGGCAGGTTTCTGATACAAAATATTTAAAATAAGGAAATATTAACTCAAAAAGATCTAATCCTGAGTTTATATTAAGCCATCCAAATATGCCTGTTTCAGCAGACAACCTATCTGCTGCCCTCCTGCAATCCTCATATATCACAGCGGCGGGGGCTTCCTTATCGTAATCCTTCCCGATCTTCCATTCGGCTCTTTCTAAGGCGTCATTGCATCGATATATAACATCGTTACTTAAATAAAATATATCATCTCCTTTCTTGATAAGCTCCTGTATTAGAAAATCCATATATACATTGCCGGAATGAAGAAAGGCTAATCTTTTGGCGCCATCCTTGCCCCTCTTGCTTGACTTTAACAAAAAGTATTTTTTATATTTCAGAAAATGGTATAAAAGCTTTATCTGCCTTTTTATAGAAAGTGAACGCGCGACATTCTTAAGCCTCGTCCGAAAATCTCTTTTTTCAGCAGATTGTTTCCTTTTGCTGTAAAAATCTAAAAACCGTAAAGTTATCTCTTTTCGCTCTCTGGTCAATATGCCTAAAATCTCCGGGAAGAACGTCGCCCCTTCTGTCTCATTAAAAATCTGCATCGAGCATGTTCTTGTCTGTACGTTCCCGGAGATATCACGTACATAGCGAAGTTCTGCCTCCTGCCCGATCTTTGCTATGAACTCTCTCATGATCATAGACTGTATTATCAATGTATCTATGAAATATTTCATCTTCCTGTAGAAAGATTTCGCCGGGCGTATACTATGTTCGGAACAATATCGGATCTGGCTTTTTAGGAAATCGTCGAATCCTTCAAACCATGAGAGCTGGCTGAAAAAATACTTATCCTCATCCCTCCTCAGCTGTTTCTCGTCATAGTAATCTTCTAATGTCTTATACCTTATACCTGCCTCACCTAACAAAAAAGAGGCCTTTGGCATAAGGGATATTATCACTCCATCAGAATAGTCGACATCCGGATTATAATCCTTTATTAAATAGTATACAGTCATAGCCATCTCACCAATATAAGACTCTCATCGTTATATTACTCGCCTACGCCCTTATGAAGCCAGTACCTGCCCTTATTATATGCCTTGCCTACCTTGTTTTCCAGTTCTGGCGACACAAGGCGAAGCAGCTCCTTGCCCATTATCCTATATTGCTTTCCAACCTTTGCAGCACGAATAATGCCCTTCTTTATAAGCCTTGCCATAGTACTCTGGCTTATCTTCAAAAGCTCCTGGCTCTCTTCCCTGGTGTAAACAGCATTCTCATTGATCTCTGTGGCCATCTATTGCCTCCTTCTTATACATATATTATCACTACTGTCCCATTATAACTTAAATAGTTTCAACTGGTTATCATCGTTAGTGTTATCATCGTTGAGATTAGTTTCCATAAGTGCTTGCAGTATATGCGTTTTGTCGAAAATGGACACACTCAAAATTTGTAAAATTG
>JBDRAM010000128.1:0-18072 GCA_043823785.1 Candidatus Omnitrophota bacterium | reverse complement strand
ATCATGTAATGTCAAGGAAAATCTGCCCTTCGGGCAGAGGCTTTAGCAGATTTTCCGCAGACCCCGACGAATGTGGGTAAATTATCGTAGAGAATTTACCCACATCATATGAGTCGGGGTAAAGATATAATTTCCTATACTATTAAAAAAAATAATCTAAGGTTATTTTGGTAAATTAACAAAAACTGTTGTGCCTTTATTCACTTCTGAATCGATCCAAATATTGCCTTTATGAGCCTCTATAATTTTTCTACAACTATATAATCCAAGCCCGGTTCCTTTATCCTTACCATAAGTTTTACCTATTTCAAACAGATGCTTTAATGTTTCTTTAGGTATGCCGCGGCCATTATCATTTATGGCAATGGTAATAAAACCTTTTGTTTCGCTTGCCGTTATGTTTATCTTGCCATTCTCGATATCTTGCAGGGCTTCATCCGCATTATTAAGTAAATTCCAAAAAACTCTTTCTGAATATTTTTTGTCTATTGAAACTTTTTCGTCACACTTTAAATTAAGCCTTGTTCCATGATTGAGCATCATATTAGAGATTATACCTTGTAAAAATTGCTGCAAGTTTGTTTGCTCCTTAGATAATCCGATCGTTCCAGCGCTTTGTGCAGTTATTTTTATATTGGAGATCATGTTCGAAAGGCGTTTAATCTGTTTTTTCATTATTTCGCAGCTTTCACTTAACTCATTGCCTGCATTTTTCCCATTTATGTAATCCGCGCATCCAATCAATATGTTAAGAGGGTTTTTAAAATCATGAATGATGCCAGCCGCATTCATGCCAATTGCAGAAAACGTATTGACCTGCTCATCAATTCTTCTATTCCCTATTATTATTTTACAAAAAAGATATCCTACTATACCGGTAAAAATAATATAAGAGAGCGCCTGCGGCCAATGATGCAAGCTAAAGGCTTGCCCAAAAATAGACAGGATTTCATACCAATGAATATGCAAATACCCATCTTTATGTGAATGAAATATCTTATGCACTATCATTCCAAAAGGATGAAAAACAGTATAACCAAGAAAAGCTCCAATGGCAGCGCTAAAAATCAGAATATGTTTTTTAATGAGCTTCATGGCAGCTCCTTTTTTTAATGCTTATTTTATAGCCCTTTTACTATTACTGTGGCGCCTATTATTTTAATTTAATTAAATGTATTCTTATATCTTTTCATTAATAATGAATTACTTACGACAGAAACCGAACTAAATGCCATGGCTGCCCCGGCAATCATGGGGTTTAAAAGGAATCCTGTAAAAGGGTATAGTATTCCAGCGGCAATGGGAATACCCACAATATTATAGAAAAATGCCCAAAATAGATTCTGCTTAATCTTTCTCATGGCATAGCTGGATAATTCCATAGCCATAACAACGTCTCTTAAGTCATCTTTAATAAGTACGATATCACCTGATTCTATAGCCACGTCTGTTCCTGTGCCAATAGCTAAGCCAATATCTGCCTGGGTTAACGCGGGTGCATCATTAATTCCATCACCAACCATAGCTACCTTCAGCCCTTCGTTTTGCAGCTTCTTAATCTCCTGCGCCTTGTCTTTAGGGAGCACTTCTGCCAGCACTCGATCCACACCAAGTTGTTTTGCGATTGCCTCTGCAGTTCTCTTATTGTCTCCGGTTATCATGATTACCTGCTTGCCCATAGCTTTAAGTTTTGTAATAGCTTGCTTAGAAAACTCTTTTAGAGTATCAGCCACAGCCACTAAGCCTGCTAAATCATTATCCACAACTACAAGCATTGCTGTCTTGCCTTCACTCTCTAGTCTCTCTAAATCATCTTTGGCTTTTGAAATATTAATTCCCATATCTTGCATCAGGCGTCTGTTACCTAAAAAAACAATCCTATCTTCTACTTGGGCTTTTACACCTTTTCCTGTTATTGATCCAAAGTCTTTTACTTCTTTTAAATCGATGTTTCTCTTTTTTGCTCCCTTGACTATAGCTTCACCCAATGGATGTTCAGAACTTTTTTCAACAGAGGCAGCTAAAAATAATATCTTATCTTCAGGCTCAGTATAGGCAATTACATTTGTCAGCTCAGGCTCACCTTTCGTTAAAGTACCTGTTTTATCAAAAACTATAGCATTGATTTGGTGAGCAATTTGTAAGCTCTGAGCACTTTTTATTAATATGCCATTTTCTGCGCCAATACCGGTTCCAACCATAACAGCGGTAGGCGTAGCTAATCCTAAGGCGCAGGGGCAGGCAATAATAAGAACGGCGATAAATGTGGTAAGGGCAAAAAGAAAACCTTCACCCGCAAGTAGCCATATGCCAAATGCAAGTATTCCTATAACAAAAACTGCTGGCACAAAATAAGCTGAAATTTTATCAGCGAGCTCTTGGATAGGGGCTTTTGAGCCCTGCGCTTCTTCAACTAGTTTTACTATTTGAGCTAAAGCTGTGTCTTTGCCAACCTTGGTGGCCTTAAACTTAAAAGTGCCTGTTTTGTTTATGGTAGCGCCTATAATTTGCGCGCCTTTGGTTTTTTCAACAGGGATGCTTTCCCCTGTAATCATAGATTCATCTACGCTTGAGTAGCCGTCTATCACTACGCCATCAACAGGTATCTTCTGGCCTGGTTTTACAATAATAACATCATCTACTACTACATCATCAACCGGTATTTCTACCTCTTGGCCTTCACGTATAACAATGGCTGTCTTTGGTTGAAGGCCCATAAGTTTTTTAATAGCTTCTGACGTTTTTCCTTTTGCAATAGATTCGAGCAGCTTGCCAAGCAATATAAACGCTATAAGAAATCCCGCGATTTCATAATAAAGGTTTTCCATGGTGAAAACTCTTGAGCCTAACCACATGGCTACAGATGCATATAAACTATAAATATATGCTGATCCTACTCCTAACGCTACAAGGGTATCCATGTTTGCAATTTTGGTCTTAACTACCACTGTAATGCCTTTAGTAAAAAACTGATATCCTGCAAACATTATTGGGGTAGCAAGAAGAAATTGAATCAATGCCATGTGCTCTTTCATCCATATTGCTAAAGGTAATTTCATGCCGATAGCCATGGCAAAATACATAAGAGGAGTAGCAAGAATAATAGATATGGTGAATTTTATCTTGAGGCTCTTGATTTCCCTGCTTCGTGTTTCTTTTTCAATGTCCGCTGTCGCTTCTTTTTCCTCAACAGGTGTATACCCTGCAGCTTTAATTGTCTCTTTAATCTTCTCGGCAGTAAGAATTGAGCCATCAAACTGTAATATTGCTTTTTGATTAACAAATAGTTCTTTCTTTAATATGCCGCTAAGATTATTAAGGGCTCCTTCTACGGTGCTGAGGCAGTGAGGATTATCCATGCCTATAATTTTAAGATTTAAAGTTATTTTACCTTTAACCTCTTTGGCCTCTTTCGGCATAATTGTTTTATACCCTATTTTAGCTATTGCCTGATGCAAAGCGTTAAGGGTAACTTTAGTGGAATCGTACTCAAGATAAGCTTTTTCATTGCTAGAATTTACTTTTGCGCTCAATACCCCAGGAATCTTGTTCAAAGTGTTCTCTATGGTACCAGTACAAGCTGAACAATGCATGCCAATAATATTGATAATTGCTTTATCAAGAGATATTTTGGGTTTATCTTCAGCCCTGTCTTTATTTTTGTCATTATCCATAAATTTATCCTGGCATTTTTTACTACAGAAAAAATAAGCCTTGCCTTCCTTTTCTATTCTTAAGGCATTACTTTCATCTACACTCATTCCGCAGATAGGGTCTTTGATCATTATTTACTCCTCGCTTAACTTATTTATATTCTATATCTGGGTCTCCGCTTAGCATTTCTCCGGAGAACTGTTCAAAGCATATTTGGCAACAAAGATAGTATGTTCCGTCTTCTTTCTCCACCTTCCTAAACATATATTGCACTGGTAATTTTTTGCCGCACACGCCGCATTCTTCCTTTTTCTCTTCTTTACTTTCCATTCTCTGCCTCCTTTTGCTTAAAAAGGTATTTTCTCACACTCAAGGCTGCCTTAGCTCCTTCACCTGAAGCTATCACTATCCTCTTGCCAAAACAATCTGTTACATCACCACAAGCAAATATGCCCTTAGCGTTGGTTGAACAATCATGATTTATCATTATCTCTGCCTTTTCATTTAATTTAAGTAAACCTTGGCAGAATTCAATATTGGGCAGGAGGCCTACCTGAATAAATACGCCTTTACATGAGATATGTTTAGTTTTAGAGCTGACGCGAGACTGCACAACAACGCCTTCTACCTTATCTTTTCCTTTAATTTCAAGGATATCGTAGTTTTCCAGGATATCATTTTTATTAGTTTTTATAAGTGTGTCTATGTCTTTTTGGTCAGCTGTAAGCTTGCCTTGAGAGATAAGAACTACCTTACCGCCTAATTTATTTAAATCATTGGCTGTTTGAACTCCAGAATTCCCACCCCCTATGACTACAACATCCAAACCTTTAAAAAGCGTGATATCCTGAACTGAACTGTAAGATATTCCTTTCCTTTGCAGGGCCTCTTCTCCTGGAATGCCTAGTTTTCGCCTTTTCATCCCGGTAGCTATAATAATTGAACGCGCCAAAAGCTTACTATTCTCTTTGGTTAAAATCTCAAAAGCATCATCATCTCTGTTGATTTTAGCAACCTCACCTATCTTGTGTGACAAATAGTGCTCTTGTAAAAATTGACTTTTAAATTTTTTCACAAGATCCTTACCGGTAATAAAATCAAACCCCATATAGTTTTTAATTTTTGAACTATCAATAGCCTGGCCCCCTATATCCTTAGCTATTAAAAAGGTATCTATATTTAATACAGATGCATACACTGCTGCTGTAAGGCCGGCAGGGCCGGCTCCAATGATAACCAAATCGTAAATATACTTTTGTAGAAATTCATCCGGTGAGTTTTTAAATTTTTCCATGCATCCGGCAGAACAAAAAAAGTACTCCTTGCCCCTAAATTTGAAGATGAATTCTTCATTATCTACTTCCATGCTGCAAATTGGATCTCTCGCCATTCTTATTCTTTTCCTTTTTGTTTGTTTATTTTCTTCATACACAATAAATTATAGATAGAGGCGCTTATTAATCCTAGTAAGCCTATGTAGATCAATGCTCCGGCACGTGTAATAAAGGAACATATAAGAATTACTGCTGAGCTAGTAATAGAAATTAAAAGGGGGAATATGTTCCTATGTTTTAAATAAGAAAAAAATAGACCTAACGCAGATGCGATAAGAGATACCACAATAAAAGGCTTTAAAACTCTATGGTTCATTAAGAACCCTGAGAAAGCTGGAGCAATAAGACCTATACGCGCACCGAGGCCTATGCAGCACAAATGGGAAAAAATAACACCCACTATTCCGGCTTTATCTATGTGCTGTTTTAGTCTTTTCATAGCAGTCTGTTAGAAATGAAACTCTACACAATTAATGTGGATGGTCGCTTCCTTTATGCTCTCCTTTCACGTTTTCTGATCTAATTTCGCCATGTACTTTTCCGGGTCACTCTTAAATTTCTTAACGCAGGCTGGACAGCAAAAACCTATTTTTTTGCCTTCATGCTCTACTACAAATGTCGTATCGCTTTTTACTTCCAGGCCCATTACAGGACATACGGTATTAACAACACCTCCTTCTTGAACAACTGCTTCCTCTTCCTGAATGACTTCAGAAGAATGACTACCCTTATGCTCATGCATCTCCTCTGCATAAAGATTAGCAGTAATGCCCATAGCCGCTAATATAACGACTAATACAAATACTATCCTTCCCATAATCACACCTCCTCTTTTGACATACGTTTAAAGTTCCGTTCCTTAAGCCAGCAGTAACTTACCGGCACAATAAAGAATGTTATTAAAGCGACCATCATGCCTCCTACAGAAGGAAGGGCCATGGGTATCATAACATCTGAGCCTCTGCCGATTGATGTCAAAATCGGTAAAAGCGCCAGTATAGTTGTGGCGGTTGTCATAAGACATGGCCGCACTCTCCTTTGTCCCGCAATCATAGTTGCTTTTCTTATCTCATCTATGGACTTTGGCTTCATCTCCTTAAAACTCTGCTCTAAATACGTAGCCATGACAACGCCGTTATCACTTGCAATACCAAAAAGAGCCAGGAAACCTACCCATACCGCAACACTCAGATTGTAGGTCTGCATATTAAAGAGCTTACGGAAGTAATCGCCAAAGAAGGGCATCCACATAAACCATGGCTGCGCATAAAGCCATAAAAGTATAAACCCTCCTGAAAACGCGACCAGTATACCACTGAATACAAACATTGTAGTTGACACAGCTCTAAACTGAAAATAGAGTATAAGGAATATGATAAGTAAACTAAGCGGTAATACGACCATGAGTTTTTTCTCACTCCTCACCTGATTCTCATAACTTCCTGCAAATTTATAGCTTGTCCCAGGTGGAAGTTTGAGCTCACCCGATTGTATCTTGCTCTCAAGGTATCTCTGGCATCTGTTTACCACATCCACTTCCGCTATATCTGGTTTTTTATCAAATAAGACATAGCTTATAAGAAAAGTATCCTCACTTTTTATTACCTGCGGCCCGCGGATATATTCAAGGGTAGCTAACTGAGACAGGGGTATCTGCGCACCTGTCTTGGTTGAGACAAGGACCTCCTGCAGTTCCTCTATAGAATCTCTAAGCTCACGACTATAGCGTACCCGCACAGGATATCGCTCTCTTCCTTCTACTGTTGTGGTAAGCCTCATCCCTCCTATGGCCATCTCAATGACATTTTGCACATCGCGAATATTAACACCATAGCGGGCTATCCTCTCCCTGTCTATATTAAACTCAATATAAGGCTTTCCAACTACACGGTCAGCGATAACAGCGCTCGCCTCAACCCCGGGAACCTCCTTTAAAAACTTTTCTATATCATACCCTACCTTCTCGATCTCTTCTAATGTCTGGCCCAGCACCTTGACCCCCATGGGAGCGCGCATGCCTGATTGAAGCATAACGATCCTCGCGGCAATCGGTTGTAGCTTAGGGGCTGAAGTAGACCCTGGGATCTCTCCTGCTTTAACAATTTCTTTCCATATATCATCAGGGGTCTTTATGTGGTCACGCCATTGACGTATTCTCCTGTTGGTCTTCGGATCCTTTTCAAACTCCGGTTTGTAACTTATAATGGTCTCTATCATAGAAATAGGAGCGGGATCCAAAGGCGACTCTGCCCTTCCAAGCTTTCCCACTACAGAATCAACCTCTGGGATCTGGCCTATGCGTATATTCTGTTTCTGTAATATATCCAGCGCTTCCCCTATTGACGCATGGGGCATGGTTGTAGGCATATAGAGATATGAGCCTTCATCCAAAGGAGGCATAAATTCTTTGCCCAGGCCTGGAAACGCGCGGTCAAAAGAACTTATAGGCCATATGCTCCTGATAACAGGCTCACTTATTCCTATCTTAGCAAGAGGCGCTGTCACCGGTGATATAACCTTCCCAAACCCAAGCCAGATTATAATACCGAAAATAAAGATAGAGACCGGGATAGCTGAAAATAAGAGTTTGCGCTCAAGAAAGAATCTCAAGAGCCTTTCATAATGGCGCATGAATAGAAAAAAGAAACCTATAATAAGATATATAGAAAAGCCCACAAAGAGCAGATTAAGTATAAAGCCCTTCCCATACCCTAATGGCATCCATGTCCGTGTAAGAAAAAGGACCACAAGCACAACCGCGATCCAGTTGGAATATTTAAAGAAGGCCTCTTTTATCTTTTGCGGGATCCTGTTCTCAAAAATAAGATACGAACCGTAGAAAAGAATACCAAAAGCCAGAAGATGTGAAAGCCTCCATGTAAATATAACAGCAGAAGCTACTATAATGATCTTTATCTTTGTCTTTAGGCCCTGGAGCGGCTTTCGCCTTTTTGTAAAGAATACATGCGCAAGCGCCGGTACGATTATAAGGGCGATGATAACGGATGATAACAGCGCGAATGTCTTTGTAAACGCGAGCGGCTTAAAGAGCTTACCTTCAGGTCCCGTCATCGTAAAGACCGCTATAAACGAAACAATAGTGGTTGAGATGGCTGTAAGTATGGCTGAGCCAACCTCTGTCGCGCCCTTGTATATAACAGAGAGAGGGTTTTCCCCTTCTTTTTTCTCACTAAGATGTTTTATGATATTCTCACACATGATAATACCCATATCAACAATGGTACCGATAGCAATGGCTATACCCGCGAGAGACATGATATTCGAATCAACTTTGAATATCTTCATCATGATAAATGTCATCAAAACCGCCAACGGCAGAGTAAAGGATACGACCATGGAACTTCTAAAATGCATGAGAAACAAAATAATGACTATAATCGTTATCAATATCTCCTGGCTCAACGCCTCCTGAAGTGTGCCGAGAGTCTCATTTATCAGCTTTGTACGGTCATAGAAGGGCACTATTGTTACTTTTGATACTCTGCCATCCGCAAGGGTCTTTGAAGGAAGCCCTGGTTCTATCTGTTTTATCTTCTCTTTAACCCTCTTTATAACCGCCATTGGATTCTCACCATAGCGCACGACTACAATACCGCCTGCTGCCTCTGCCCCTTCCTTATTCAATGCTCCTCTTCTAAGTTGAGGGCCAAGGCCTACATGCGCTATATTTTTGACATAAAGAGGGACATCATCATTTACCTTTACTACTATATTCTCAATATCTTTTACACTCTTAATAAACCCTATGCCTCTGATAATATATTCCACCCTGTTAAACTCTATTGTCTTTGCGCCTACATCTATATTGGCATTTTTCACAGCAGCGGTTATCTCATTAAGGGCCACGTTGTATGCGCGCATAGCATCGGGGTCTACATCTATCTGGTACTCTTTAACATAACCGCCTACGGATGAGACCTCACTGACTCCTTCTGTCGACTGAAGGGCATATCGCACATACCAGTCTTGTACAGAGCGAAGCTCTTGAAGGCTAAAACCTTCCCCTTCAAGGGTATACCAGAATATCTGTCCAAGGGCTGTGGCATCCGGGCCCATTGCAGGAACAGCGCCCTCTGGTAAACCCTTCTGCGCAACGCTTAAGCGCTCAAGCACCCGTGAGCGTGACCAGTAAAAATCTATACCATCATTAAATATTACGTATATAGTAGAGAATCCGAACGCGGAGTAACTGCGGATACTCTTTACTCCAGGGATACCTTGAAGTGAGACTGCCATAGGATAGCTGATCTGATCCTCTACATCTTGCGGAGATCGGCCCATCCACTCTGTAAATACTATCTGCTGATTCTCACCTATATCAGGTATAGCATCTACGGGAACAGGATCGCGAGGCATAACCCCTCCACCCACGTCAAAGGGCATAACCGCGAATCCCCAGGCCAAAAGAAGTATTATAAGCAGGGCTGTAACTAATTTGTTTTCAAGGAAAAATTTTATCAGATTATTAAGCATTTTACACCTCTAGTGATTATGGCCTGCTGGCATTGGTTTTCTCTCGATAATCTTTCTTCCATATTCCGCCTTCTCTTCACCACAAGTCAGCATCTTTGAGCCCAGGTAAGGATTCTTTATCTCCTTTGAATCCTGGAACCAGTAACCGCCTTTTCCGTCAAAACTCATAGAGCAGTAGATAAGGTAAAGTTTCTCTTTCTCCGTGTAGCTATATTTCTCAAAGACTTTTTTCAGTAAAACAGAAATCTCTGAAAAGAGCTCTCTTAAAGAGCTTATATCATTTTTAATTACAGATATTTTCTGCTGCAGCGCTTTTATATCCACAGCAATGCCCTTATCCTTTGACTTAAACCCGCCTTCTTCAATAAGTAACTCTATCTTCTCTTTAAAAATATTTAAATTTCTTCCTGCTTCTTCAGCGTTATCATTTGAAAGCGCGCGCCAGGCAGCTAAATAATAGGGTATAGCTGGTGTAAGTACAGATACGTTCTCAGTTACGCCTGTTGCGCCTGCAGTCAATGCGCCCTCTCCTTCATGATAATATCCTGCCGGATTCATCATGCTCGGCTTTGCAAGGATCTGAAGAGCGCTGTCTATCTTAAAGTTTCCCTGTGTTACAACACGCTCGCCCTCTTTGAGTCCTGATAAGACCGCGTAACTATCTCCTGCGCGGGGCCCGAGAACTATCTCTCGCCCCTCATATCTATTGATTCCTCCCTTTTCTGTCTCATTCTCGACATAGACGATTGCGCGTTTTCCAGTAATAAGCGGCGCGGTCCTTGGTATCACAAGCACCTTCTTATCAGGCATAGGCTCATTTGCAAAACCGAATTCACTTGTCGGTATAAGGTCCATGCCGCATATGTCGCACTTAGCTTGCGCATCCTTTACTACATCAGGGTGCATAGGGCATATCCATTTACCCGCTAAATCAGCCTCATATACCTTTCCGCCTTCACCAAGCACTGACTTGATAGTTGCCCTTACAAACATGTCGGGTTTTAGCTTTTCATCTTTATTATCAACATTGACGCGCAGTTTGATCGTACGGGTCTTCTTATTTACAAACGGCTCTATAAACGCTATCTTTCCATAAAAGATCTCACCGGGATAGCCTTCTGCCTCTATAGAAATATTCTGCCCATAGTGTATCCACTGAATGTCACTCTCATATGCATCAAGAAAAAGCCAGACCTTGCTTAAGTCTGCTATCGCGTATATTTTATCACCGGTCTTTACATACATACCCTCAAAACCGTTTTTATGGATTACCGTACCTGAAACAGGAGAATATATTGTCATATGGTCTTCAGCTGTTCCGCGCGCGGCTATATCCTCTATCTGTTGGGGTGTAATGCCATAGAGTCTCAGTTTCTCTTTAGCGCTCTTTAGAGTAGGGCCTGCTGTATCCCTTATAACGCTCAGTTGGCTTCCTTCTGTATCTTTCAGATTCTTTATGGCCTGAATATATTCTTCCTGAGTTGCCAGAAGTTCAGGGCTGTAAAGATAGATAAGGTGGTCTCCTTTTCTCACTCTTGTACCTGTAAAGTCTACATAGAGCTTATCTATTCTTCCCGCTACCCACGCGCTAATATATGATAGGCGCGACTCATCATAATCTACCTTACCTACCAGCCTTATCTCATTAAAGACCTCCCTATGCTCCACAGGCGCTGTCTCAATCTCCGCAAGCTGCCGGCCGACTGTATTTAATGTAAGCGAGACCTCTTCTCCCTTACCGCCCCCGGTACCTGACTCATATACAGGGATTAAATCCATAGCGCATATCGGGCACTTCCCTGGCTTGGGAAGCTTTATCTGGGGATGCATTGAACATGTCCAGTATTTTATCTTATTAGCCGCCGCCTCTTCTCCTTCATGCCCTGTATGTCCTCCCGCTCCGCCAGGCCCTGCCGCAGAAAACATCATTGCGAAGATAATACCTATTATCAGCCCTCCGACGACCCATCGCCAGTTTTTTTTCAGGCCAGGCAATAAGCTATTTTTTATCTTATCCTTGCTGTCCTTAATCAACTTATTTACTGTCTCCTTATTCATCGCGATATCTCCTTATTTTACGTTAAATCATTATATCCCTCTATCTCCCCAAGGAGATTCTTTACTTCCGCTAACCTCTGGTTAAAATTAGCCGTATAGCGATAATAGGAAAGCTCAAAATTTAAAAGTACTCTCTGCGCATCTATAAGAGAGAGGAAATCTACATCTCCTGCAGTATACCCTGATTGTGTCGCGTTGAGGGCCTGGACAGCTTTTGGAATGAGGGCATCTTTATAAAGTCCTGCCTGTCTTATGGCATCGCGTAATTTATAATGAACAAGCGCCAATCGCGACAGGAGTTCCTGCTCCTTGCCTTTACGCATATTCTCCGCAACTTCAAGAGACGCCTTTGCTTCTTCTACCTCAGCGTTTATACGCCAGAACCATATAGGCACATTAACTGAAAACATAAGCATAACCGGGTCTTTCCCGCTGTCAACAGCGGTAGGCATTAAGGCCTGACCCGTATCAATAGTCTTTACCTCTACGGAAAGGTCTGGAAAATATTCTCTCATTGAGAGCTTAAGGGCCTCTTCGTTCTTCTCAACATTTTTAGATAGCGCCAAGAGCTCAGGGTTGCTCCTCCTAAGATCATCAGCAAGCTCAAAAGTCTCTAGCTGATATGGATTATCTATATTAACATGCTCAAGGGCCTCATCAGGCCATGGCAGTTCACGACCCTCCGAAAGGTTTAAAAGCGCATTCAACTGTGCCATAAGGGGCTTTCGTAAATCCTTCAAGCTCAATAGATTGTTCTCAAGCTTCCCAAGCTCAACCTGAACTTTAAGTAAATCCTGATTTTTAGCAATACCTGAGGCATATTTAGTCTGCGCAACGTTCTCAAAGGTCTTTAAAAGCTTCATATTCTCCTCTGTTAAAGCAATAGCCTTTGCCGCGTAGGCATACTCGTAATATGCATCGCTTATCTTATATATAAGTTCTAACCTCGTTTTTTCAAAATCATAGTATTCTGCTTCTGAGGCCTTAAAGGCCTTGTCTTTTCTTATCCAAAGCTTATCCGGCAGAGGAATACTTTGCATAACTGAATAGGCTCTTCTCTGCGGCCCCACACGCGTCTCTACCTCATCTATGTATTCTGTATAGGTAAACTTCGGGTCAGCCAGGGAGAATGCCTGAGTTATCTTCTTAAAACTCCCCTGCCATTTATAAAATGAGGCCTTTAAGCCGGGATTTCGTAAAAGGCCGGTTTTAACATAATCATCCAGCGTTGGATTATCAGGAAGAGTTTTATCTGTGCTTATTCTGCTCTCAATTCTCCTAAGCTGCCTTCTTCTTTGGCTGATATCTGAAGCAGTGCAGGTAGAAACCGCTATCAGGCAGATAATGCCAAAAACAGTAACCGATAATTTAATAACCTTATAAGACATAATCACGCCCCCTTCCTGAATCTTTTCAATAAAGTGATTACCTCATCTATCTTCTTATGTTTTTCTATCTCAGAACTACCCTTTAACGCATGCGCGACGCAACCCTCAAGGTGTTTCTTAAGAATATCGTCTTTAACGCGTGATACCGCTCCCGCAATAGAGTGAAGCTGTGTAATAATATCCACACAATACCTCTCATCTTCTATCATCTTTCCTACACCGCGGATCTGGCCCTCAATCCTTCTTAGGGATACCAGTTGTTCTCGGTGCTTAGTCAATTGCTTCATCCTTGCCTAACCTCCTTGCCACTGTAAGTATACCATACCCCCCTACCCTATGTCAAGAAAAATTCACAATATTCTCATTTTTCTTAAGGTGAATTTTTCTTGATCCTGAGGAGCCCTTTGTTTACGTCTATGGCGACGAAGGATCTCATTTTTGACCACTATTATCCCTTACTGAAATGTTTTTTGATATACTCTTGCTGAAGGCGTTCGGCCTCGTCCCTGCACTGGCCGCACACTGTGCTTATCTTTGTCCTCTCCTGAAGCTCATAGAACGTCTTGGCTCCCTCAAGGACAGCATGCTCTATCTCTTTATCGGTAACATTCATGCACTGGCATATAAGGCGAGCCTCTTCTTTCTCTACCTTATTAGCCATCCCGTTTCTTTTATAATAATCATCTATTGCCGCGCGCAATGCCTTATCGCCCAGGACAGAGCAATGTATCTTATGCTCAGGCAGGCCTCCGAGTTTCTTGACAATATCTTTGGGGGTGAGCTTGTATGCTTCATCAAGCCCCATGCCTTTTACCATCTCAGAGAGTATCGAGGTGCTGGCTATAGCGCTCGCGCATCCATATGTCTTCCACCTGCAGTCTGTTATTATTCCCTTATTCTTATCGACCTTTATTACAAACATCATCTCATCGCCGCATTTTACATTGCCGACAGTGCCTTTACCGTCTTGCTCATAATCTTCTTCGTCGCCTAATACATTCTTAGGATGCGTAAAATGCTTTTTTGCCTCATCGCTGTATATCCAGTTACCTTGTGAGCTCATTTTCTATCCTTTGGTATAATTATCAGGTATAATTAAAATTATACCTGATTACAGTGATTAATTCAGATTATAACGATTAATGCTTTAATCTCTGTAATCTTATTTTTAATCTTTACTATCAGGCGCTCTTTCGCTTTCGTTTTTGGGGCATCTTTGTATATGCTGTTGACATATTCCTTATCCTGTCAATTACCTTTGGAAGTTTATCTATAAAATATTCTATATCTTTTATGGTATTATCACGGCCTAAGCTTACGCGTATGGAGTTGTGTACACGTTCAACAGGAATACCTGTAGCCAATAATACGTGTGAGGGGTCAAGCGAGCCTGACGCGCACGCGGAACCTGTTGATACCGCTATTCCCTCAAGGTCAAGTCCTAATAGAATAGACTCACCCTCCGCTCCGTCAAAAGAAACATTCAATGTACCGGCAAGGCAATCCGTAGGATGTCCGTTAAAATGTACGTCACAAATTTTATCCTCTATGCTTTTCTTAAGCGCGGCCTTAAGCTCAAGCAAGCGCTTGCCTTCTTCTTCCATCTCTTCTGCGCGCATATCTACCGCTTTGCTCAAGCCTATTATTCCTATAGTATTTTCAGTTCCCGCGCGCCTGCCTCTCTCCTGATGTCCGCCTCTGATTAAAGGGCAAAACGGCACTCCCGGCTTTATGAAAAGGGCTCCAATGCCTTTTGGCCCATATATCTTATGCGCGGAAAGAGATAAGAAATCAACCCCTAGATCATCGACATCAACTCCTATCTTTCCCACTGCCTGAACAGCATCTGTATGAACCAGCGCTCCATACTCATGCGCCATTTCTGTTATCTTTTTTATATCCTGTATAGTGCCTATCTCATTATTAGCCATCATGACAGAGACGATGCCTGTCTTTTCCGATAGCTTACTCTTTAACTCATCTATATCTACCTTGCCGCTTTTATCAACCCCGATATAATGGATATTGGCTCCTCTATCAGTAAGACACTTTGCGGTCTCCATAATGCACGGGTGCTCTATGCGCGTAGTTATGATATCTTTCTTCTCTCCCTGATGCACAGAACATACTCCGGCAGCGCAGGATGAGATATTTAATACTGTATTATTTGCCTCAGAGCCGCTTCCTACAAAAATTACGTCATCTGGCCTTGCATTGATAAAAGAAGAGACCTTCTCCCTTGCCTCTTCTATCGCTTTTCTTGCAAGACGGCCAAAAGAATGCAGGCTTGAGGCATTACCATATATCTCCATGGCATGCGTAATAGCCTTTTTTACCTCAGGATGAAGCGGTGTAGTAGCATTATGATCCATGTAGATCTGCCTATTAGACATCTTTATTACCTCCTATATAATACTTAGTTTAACAATGAAGAATAATATACACATATTATATAAAATATACAAGTGATTTTTAAAAAAACACAAGGGGTATCTGCTTGTGGGCCCCTCCGCCCAGCGTGCCCGCCTGCCACTAGGCCTGCATGGGCGGGCAGGGATCCTCCCACTCGCAAATACCCCTCAATATTTTAATTCTTTATCTTAATTTAATTATTATACGCTGCAAAACTCTTTTTCAATAGAAGATGTATCTGTTTTGCCTATTTTTTCTTTCGCTATCCGGGCAACCTTTCTTCCGGAGACTAACATTCCGCCGAATGTAGGTCCCATGCGCGGTAAGCCATAAGCAGTAGATACTGACATTCCGGTTATCAATAGGCCGGGGTATATCTCACCGGTCTTATCAACTACCATGTCTTCTGAATTCTTAACATCCATCGGCCCGAAATCCTGTAATTTTATGATATTTCTTCTCTGCAGGCTTTTGCATACATGGGCATCATGGCCGGTAGCATCTATAACTATCTTTGACTCAAGCGAAACCGGGTCAACGCAGGTGATCTGTCTGGGCATCGCGGATACAGGCGTCCAGTTTATAACTACGCCTTCTACTTTCTTGTTTCTAAGAACAACGTCATCAAACTTTGTCATATTTAAGATCTTTACTCCCGCGTCACAGGCAGCTGAGATAAGCTTTGAACAGGCATTGGGCCCGTCAGCTGTAAAAAGGCCGTCCTCGACTTCTTTATATGGGATCTTAAGCTCATCCAGTATCTCCTGAGAAGGCGCCCTGAATGTTAATGTATTCATAAGGTAACCGCCTATCCAGAATCCACCGCCAAGATAATTATTAGCTTCAACTATTAAAGTCTTATATCCGGCATTGCTGAGGTCTCTGCCTGCCATAAGCCCGCTTGGGCCCCCTCCGATAATGATAACATCAGAGATAATATAATCCTCAAACCATCCGGCAAACTCTCTTAGGATAGCCTTTGTTATCTTCGCCTCACTTACTTCTTTAAACATATTAACTCCTCCTTTTTTAACCACAGATTACACAGATTATGTTATCGTTAACAACCTATTTAGATTACACAGATAAAATTTAAAATATAGGCTCATTATAATCACAAAGAGCCTTACTTGTCAATTATATTTTTATATCATATATTAACGGGGTTTATGGTTATAAGCAAAAAATATATCAGGCGTTTCCGTACTTGATATATACCGGCTCTTTATATCCCTGCTCCATCTTTGATTAACCAATACCAGATAGGTAATACCTTGATAACAACACCGCTTCTTCTGAAGGTCTCATGTTCATCCTCGCCGAGTATCGTTGCCTCTTTCAATCTATACTTCACCGCGGCTTCTAACAGGCCGTCTATCTCCCTGGCTCTCGTTTTTGGGGCCGACATATTTTTTGTAACTTGAAACGCTTGGGTGACTTTGCCTTTTTGCGCAATGAGAAAATCGCACTCCTTTTCATCTTTATGGTAATAAATTTCTTCTTCTTTTCGTCTTAAAGCTAGGTAGGCAACATTCTCAAGCATCTTTCCATAATCTTCTGAAAAAGGGAACCGGATGGCCTGAACCAATCCATGGTCGATTGTGTAAATCTTTTTAGGCGCGCGCATCTGTTCCCTTACCTTAAAACTGTACTTTTTGGCTTCAAATATCAGAAATATATCCTGGGCATAACGGGAGAAATTGCTCAATGTGTTTTTGCTGAATGAATATCCAAACTCCGCCAGTTTTTTTGCCGTAGATGATATTGAAAACAAAGAGGCGGTCTGATCAATTAGTAACGTCAGATAATCCTCAAACAGCTTTATATTTTCTACCTTATAGCGCTCTATGAGATCCTGATAGAACATTGCCTTATAACACTCTTTCAGAAGCTCTTTGGGCCTAGGATGCTCCAGGATAGCCGGGAAGCCGCCTGATTTTAAATAGTTGTTAAATTCTTTCTTTACGATTATACGTCTGCTGCTGTAAAGAATATTCTTCTCAGCAAAATCAATCTTTTTTGCTCTCAAATATTCCGGAAAGCTTAACGGAAAAACGGTGAAGCTTAAGGTTCTACCGCGCAGTTCCGTGGCTATCTCCTTACTTAAGAGTTTCGATGACGAACCAGTTATGATAAGCTTTAGGTTTTTATTCTGCGCGGTAACGCGCCGCGCCCACTTCGACCAGTTTTTCGCGTTTTGGATTTCGTCTATAAAAAGATAGACTCTCTTATTTAAATTTACCGTGAATAGCTCAAGATAAACTTCCCAGAGCAGGGTCAACTCTTCTCCTTTTAATGGATAAAGCCTTTCATCCTCTAAGTTTATATAGCCTATATTACCCAAAGGGAGAGCCTTCTTCAGTTCCTTCATAATCTGATAACAGAGATATGTTTTTCCAGCCCTGCGCGCGCCAATGATAGAGAGTATCTCGCCAGATTTAAGGAGCTGCCAGTCAAAATCCCGCTGGTAAAGGCTTGGGATCTCATACTCAGACCACTCCGTCAATACTTTTTTCAGCTTCTCTCTTGTTTCCATAATAACCTCCATAAAATACAATCTTATAGTGATATTGTATTATCGAAAATACAACTTGTCAAGGAAAATCCTCACTTCGTTCGGAAGCTTCACAAGAATAATTATTTTATTTCAATCATCTCACCGCAATTAGGACAATGCAAATAGCTTTGGCCGCCAGGATGATATTCTTTACCTCCGGGCTTAAATTGGTCAA
>JBDRAM010000127.1:0-5237 GCA_043823785.1 Candidatus Omnitrophota bacterium | reverse complement strand
ATGAAATATCAATATTCTCAATATCAGAAATTTCTCCAAAAACTGGCTCTAACGCCTCAAATGAGGCAGTCTATCAAGATACTTGGCATGTCCACTACGGATCTGCATGATTTCGTAGATACAGCTTTAGAGACAAACCCCTTCCTTAAAAAAGAATTCGACAAAAAAGAGATAGAGAAATTCAAAAAGTCCTCTGCCGCGAGCCGTAGAGACAACACCCTGCCTGAGGACTACATGGCGCATATGAAGCATGAGCCAAACCCGCGTGAAGCCATAATAGCCCAGATAAGAATGATGGGGCTTATAGGCAAGGATCTTGAAATAGCGGAGTATCTGATATATGAGATAGATGATAATGGATATATAACAGTAAATTTAGAAGAGATCGCGGCTGAGTTTCTTGTGGAGATGGGTAATATAGAAAAAGTGCTCAAGGTGATACAGAGCCTTGAGCCCGCGGGAATAGGCGCAAGAGATATAAAGGAGTGCCTAAAACTTCAGCTTGAACGCTCCGGTAAAAAAGGCTCGCTTGAATATGATATTGTGAGTGAATTCAGTAGTGAGCTTGCGCAAAATAATATCGTGAAGATAGCAAAGGCCATGAAAAAAACATCAAAAGATATACGTGATGCTGTAAAGAACATAATAAAGCTGAATCCCAGGCCCGCAAGCAGTATACTGGCTGAGAAGACAAAAAACATAATACCTGACTTAATAGCAAAGGTAAGTAAAGAAAGGGTAATATTAAAGCTTAATAAAGGGTGGCTTCCCCATCTTGAGTTTTACAACCCCTATGAGGGCGAAGAAGATATAGCAAAAGATGAAGAAGCCAAAGAGTTCATAAAGGATAGCATGGAATCCGCGAAAAGGCTTATAGACGGCCTGCAAAAGCGTGAATCTACTATATATAAGGTAGCGGATTACATACTGCAGATACAAAAACACTCTTTTACAGAAGATGCTCAAGATATAAAAAGCCTCGCCGCAAAGGATATCGCCAGCGCCTTAAACCTCCATGCCTCAACCATAAGCAGGACCATATCCAATAAGTATATTCAGATAAATAATAAAGTAGTCTCAATAAAAAGCCTCTTAAGCAAGCCTATGAGGACAACAAGCGGTGATATCACCTCGCAGACAGCTATAAAGGAAAAGGTAAAGAAACTTATTAATGATGAGGATAAGAAAAAACCTTTAAGCGATGAGGCCATAAGAAAGTCTCTTGTAGAGAAAGATATAGCGATAAACCGCCGCACTGTAGCGAAATACAGAAGCTCTTTACGTATATTACCTGTCTACCTTCGCAAAAAACTCTAGGTTAACGAGATAAGCTAAATCAGGCAGGATGCTGTGTCCAAAACCTCAACATGCGGTGTATATTTCCAGGCACATGCACTAAACTATTATTCTTTGGAATATCTGATTCGCTTTTCAAAGAGGGTCTGCTCAGCCATCATGCGGGCATAGTAGCCTCCTGACTTGGCTGTCTCAGCTAAAGGCTCGACTATAAACGGGCTGTCTATGCTGGATAAGGCTACTACCGCGGCAAGCTCTACATCTCCATCTGCATCATTAAGAGCTTTCGCAAGGGGTTTTATAGCCATAGGTGTTCCTATCTTACCCAGGGATCTTACTATCGCGACACGCAGATTTTTACTCTCTTCTTCTTCATAAGATTTTTCAAGGGGGTCTATTGCCCGCAGGTCTTTTGTCTTGCCCAGTGCTTCGACCGCGGCCCAGCGGACACTAAAATCTTTGTCCTTAAGCATATTTATAAGTGGCGGTATAACTCGGTTATCGCCTATTTCGCCCAATGATACTATAGCTATAGTCTTTACAGCCACATTATCGCTCTCAAGCACCTTAATAAGATAGTCTACAGCGCGCCGGTCTTTTATGCCTCCTATAGCCCTTACCACCGGCATCCGTATCTCACCTTTTTCATCATAAATAGCATTCATCATAGGCTCTAACGCGCTTGGGTCTTTTATCTCACCCAGCGACCATGCTGCTCTGCCTATCACGCCTACATCTTCATCCTTCAGCGCCTCTATTAAAGGTTTTAACGCTTTAAGATCTTTTATCTTACCTAATGCTGTCGCGGCATTATTGCGCACTGTAACAGAAGTATCCTTAAGAGCCAGGATAAGAGCATCCACAGGAAAAACATCTCCTATCGCGCCCAGTGCCCATGCTGCCCTTCTTCTTACATCAGATTCTTTATCTTTAAGCGCGTAAGTGAGTGCCTCTGTTGCCTCAAAGCCTCCCAATTGCCCTAAAGCAGAAGCAGCGCGCCCGCGCACAGAGCTCTTCTCATCACGCAAAAGCTCAATAATAGGCGCTGCAGCGCTTTGGTCTTTTATCATGCCTAATGTATACGCTGACCAGCTTCGAATATCAGGGTCTTTGTCTTTAAGTGCCTCGGTTAAGGGTATCACAGCGGCTTTACCTATACTAAGCAATGCTAATGATACATCCTCCTGAAGATACTGGTCATTAAAGCGAAAAACCTTGATAAGAGGCTCTACAGATGAATCATCCCTTATCTTGCCCAGGGCATCGGCTGTCTTTCTCTGGACATTGATACTCTTGTCATCAAGAAGCTCTATCAGAAACTTTACTGCCGGAACAGCGGTGCTCTTATTGATCCAGCCTATCTCTCCCAGCCTTGAAGCAGCCATCGCGCGCTTATTTGAATCCTCGGAATACAGCTCATCGATCTTTTCTCTTATCATTTGGGGCGTATCGGCAGGGATATCTTTCTTCAATATCCTAGGCTGTGCATAAGAGCCTGGAACTATGAAAAATATTGATATGGAAACGAGTAATAGTAAAGTTATTCTTGATTTTATCACAATCAGCACGCTTACCTTCCTTCTACAAGAGTATTTGTATATTTTCTAAGCTGAAATTCCACGTATCCCGCAAGTACCTCCTGTATCTTCTCAGGGGGAGGCACTACAAAATACTGTGTCTGTACCGCATGGCTTAGCTCATGGCCCAATATATTTATAGTAACATTCTCCGCATCGACATAAAGGGTCTCAAGTGAAACCACGTAGAATCCGCCCGCCATTATCTGCCGGCCAAAGAGCGTTTCCGCGACATTTGAAAGGCTCATGCTGTCTTTGCATATCTTTATCTTGCATCTAAAGTTTTTAAGCCTTATATCCATTATCTCTAAGACAGCGAGCAGAAGGGTATCGAGCTGATCCTGCAGAGTGTATGAGCTTGAGAACGGAGCGGGTTGTTTTATTATGGCTTTTATGCTCGGGGGGACAGAGATCTCCATAGCAAGCGTTTGTAAGGCCACGCCGTTTTCTACGGATATGTCGAAATAGCGGCTGCTTATGTTTTTCACCGCGTGAAACCCATCGTTGACTTCAGCACCGATAGCGTCATGCGCGCAAGCAGACAGTATTATTATAATAAAAAGCGGATATTTTATAAATGCGGTATAATTAGCCATAAAATTATTCTATTTTAAACTTTGCGAGGACCGAATCTATTTTTTCTATATTATCCTTTAAGCGCTTTTTCTCCTCTTCATCCTTTATCTCTGAATTGATCTTTGAAAGGCCGGATTTTGCTGATGACCAGTTCTTCTTAATATCGCCGATGGAATCCTTAAGGCCAAGCCGCACCTCATTGAACTCACTCACTATTCTCTTAAACTGATCTTTAGACCTTACGCGCATATCAAAAGATAGGTCACCTTTCTTGACTCTCTCAAGGTCAGTCCTTAGCCTGTAGAGGGGGCCTGCTATACGGTGGGATGTAAACAAGGCCACAATGATAGTGCCTGCCCCGACAAGCAGGGTAACAATAACCAGTATCTGCACCATTATGGGAAGAATAAAATCAGAGGTTGACTTAACCACTACCTTCAGATCTTCAAACGCTACTGTGGTAGTCTGCCGGTTAAAGTAATAAATAAGAACTCCTGCCAGCAGGCTTGTTATTATGATAAGCGCGCAGAACTTCATAATAAAGCTGAGCTGAAAACTCTTATCAATATAATACTTTTTTCTTCTGTTACTTATTTTCTTCTGCATTTTGTTACCTCCTTAGAAAAAGATAATAGGCTGCCACGAAACTAATTTTAGCCTATGATTACAGTGATTTTCAAAAAGATTACAGCGATTACCTAGTCGATAAACAATCTCTGTAATCTGTCATTTAGTAATCTTTGTAATCAAGGGCGGCACTTTTGTGACGCCCTAAAAAGCTAATCTAAATCTATGCCGATAGCTCTTCTGTCTATCTTCATGTCCGCATTTTTTCTTAAAGACTGCGACCAGAGTTCTATCGCCGCTGTCTGCTTCTGTTTTAAGAGCTGCATCCTTATGCTATTTCGCAGTTTGTAATCCAGCTCCTGGGGCATCTCAGGGTCCATCCTAAGCATGGCGTTATAATAGCCCTGTATCTCCTCTTCATCTATAGCCATTACATTGGAAAGCTCTTTGGTTTTTTTATCTATTACAATGGTAAGCAGCGACTGCTCCCAAAAATTCTCAATTGCCTTAAGAAAATCCTTCTCCTTATCTAAGCCTTCGCCATGCGCTTCGTGCAGAATAAGCTTTCGGGTTATAAGATTATCAAGAAACGCTTCGCGCACCGCCGGCGTATCATCTACGCCCTCAAGTTCGGAAAAGAGTTCATTAAATTCCGCGGCTGTAATAGTATAGTTGTTTATCTTTACAGCTGTCTTTTCCGGAATATGGCTTCCGCCGCAGCCGGTAAACGTCAAGGCAGCAACTGCGATAAATAAGACATATTTTAAGTATAAACTTTTTTTAGTGTCATTAGACATATCGGCCTCCTTTTTAGCATAGTAATATTATAGTATAAATTGGGATAAATGCAAAAGAAAACGAAGCAATCTCAAATATTTAGAGATTGCTTCGTCGGCAATAGTAGGGCACGTTTAAACGTGCCCTACTATTGTGGATAATTATGTGGATACTGCATTATGGCGTTGTAATATCTTTCCTTTTCTCTTCCTGCTCATTGCGTGATATCAAAGGCAAAAGTGCCGGATTCTTATGTGTGATGCGGCCCTCTAAAAATTCATAAAAATCAGTGCCTAAGGCCGGTGTCTCATACATATTCATCTCAAATAGCGGATGGTAAAAATATATCTGCTCAGCAAGCAATTCTATCGGGCCGTTTGTATATGTTATCTGAAGCAGATCCGTAAGGTGCTTCTTTGGTATCTTGAACCTTAAGTCCCATAT
>JBDRAM010000126.1:0-2457 GCA_043823785.1 Candidatus Omnitrophota bacterium | reverse complement strand
CATATTTTGCCTCCTGTCTATTTATAAGCATCTACCACCAAATCCCTTATTTCCATCGGTTACCCTTCGCAACTTTCGCGTATTATAGATATAGTAAATATGCAGGCCGTATCAACCTTTAATACTAAAGGCCCCAATGAGACCATCTCAAAGCCAGCTTTTCTGGCAAAATCTATCTCCTTATCTGTAAAATCACCTTCCGGTCCTATGAATATCGCTGCCTCCTTTATGCCGGCAAATTTTACTTCCTTCAACTCTTTAGTACCCTCGCTAAGGCAGGGAAGTATCTTCTTCTTATATCCCAATCTATCTGTAAGCTCAATGGCTTTTTTAAGATCCACAACATCATGTATCTTTGGCAGGTTGTTTCTACCGCATTGCTTAGATGCCTCAAGCGCGATATTTTCCCACCTCTTTCTTTTTAACTTTCTGTCTTCATCGCTTATCTTTACTATGGTGCGCTCAGTTATCATCGGAACTATATCTGAAACACCCAGTTCAGTGGCTTTTTCTATTATATATTCTATCTTGCGGGCTTTTGGAATAGCGCATGCCAGCATGATCTTGGACGCATCTGGTTTTGCTGATGAGGCCTTTTCTATCACTGCCTCCACTTCCTCATCCGACAATCTTTTTATACAAAGGGTGTATATCTTACCCATACCATCAAAACCTAAAAACCTATCGCCAACCTTAAGCCTTATAACATCTACGATATGGTGGACTTCCTTGCCTGTTATAATTACGCTCTTATCTTTTATGGCCTGCTTGTCTATAAAAAATCTTCTCATGATAAACTTTTCATATATGCCGCGGTTATTTTTACCAAAATATGGACACCGAGTGAAAATAAAACTACCCCGCATATCCTTCGAAATAAGATCAGGTTCTTCTCATCTTTAAGCATCTTAAGCCTTGGTATGGTGCCTGCCAGCATACCTAAAAATATCATTGGCGAAATGACTGTTCCGAGCCCAAAAGCAGCGCTCATTATGATACCATGCCCGGGGTTATGAGATACCATGGTTATATAAGAATATACTCCCATAAGCGGCACACAAGGAAATATCCCGACTATAACACCCAGCACTAAAAGGCTCTTCGTATCTCTCTGCACAAAGGACTTATTCAGAAAGCTGCACGCCCTGAAAGCAATATGTTTACCAAGAAACATCAATACCCCCAAGAAACAGATAAAAAACCCCCCTAAAATCCATATGATGTAACCGGGCAGCTCCCAATAATAGCGATTGAAAAGCTCAGCCCCTAAAAAACCGGCTGCGGCTCCTAGCAAAAGATAGACGCAGACCCTGCTCAATGAGAATATAAGCCAGCTTCGCAGCCCGCCAAGGGGTGAGTTTTTAGTTCCGGCAATATAACTTATAAGTATCGGGCCGCAGCTCGCAAGGCACGGCCCGCTGCCTAAGACCACTCCGGTAAGAAATAAACTGCTGCATATACGAAACATATTATATATACTACTATGCAATTGACGATTTGTCAAAAAGATAGTAGAATTAGCTTAAAGAAAACAAGAAAGTCGCTCTATACAATTACATTATGCGCCTTTCAGTGGTTTTTATATTTCACTATACCATGAAAAAAATATCGGCCTTAGCCCCAATCCTACTTGGCGTAAATGCCATCCTCGCGCAGGTAATACTCATTAGGGAGCTTCTGGTGAGTTTCTCAGGCAATGAACTCTCTATGGGTATTATGCTGGCTGCATGGCTCATTGGAGGTGCTATAGGCAGCCTTATCCTGGCAAGGCTGCTTATAGACCGGGTGAAAGAACCTGAACATATATATTCTATTGCGTTGATCACGATATCTGTAATAATGCCTTCAACAATAGCACTATCAAGAGCCGCGAGAGTGCTATTTGGGATTCACATATATGAGGCTATAGGCCCCTTACAAATCTTTAACATCTGCATGCTTCTTCTTCTGCCTATATCATGCATATTAAGCTTGATGTTCATGCTCTGCTGTAAGATGCTAAAAAGCTCTATCTCCAAAGCGAGTGCAGCAGCCACTGCTTACGTTCTCGAATCTATAGGAGCAGCATTGGCAGGGGCAGCCTTTACTTTTATTTTAGTAAAATACATAGGGCCATTTCAGCTGATTTCAGCGGTTATAATCATAAACTTTTCATTTCTACTATGGTCTTCCTTAATTACAAAAAAGAATCGCCTTATCTTTTTCTTACTATTAGTAATAGCTATTGCAGTATCAGCGCTTGGACTTCCACGCTTTCTTGAAAAAAAGTCTCAAGGTTTGCAATGGCACCCGCAGAAGGTCTTAGCATATAAAAATTCTCCATATGGAAATATTGCCGTGACCAGGCAAGCTGAAAGCACTAATATATACGAAAACGGTTCTTTGATCTTTTCAAGCCACGACACAGCTTTTAAGGAAGAGTTTTCGCATATTGTAATGCTGCAGCACGCGAATCCT
>JBDRAM010000125.1:0-7745 GCA_043823785.1 Candidatus Omnitrophota bacterium | reverse complement strand
CCATACAGAGATATACCCATACTTGGAATTAAGCTCGGGCATATTAAATATGGAAACTTCCGGATTAAAATTCATTCCGTATACGCCCGCTATAAATGTAATAGGTATAAAGATAGTAGCGATTATAGTAAGGACCTTCATCACATCATTCATCTTATTGCTTAGGCTTGACATATAGATATCTATCATTCCCGCGACTATATCCCTTAGAGACTCTATGGTATCTATAACCTGAATTGTATGGTCATAAAGGTCTCTCAGGTATACAGCTGTCTGTTTTTTTATTAATTTTGATTCAGAGCGCTGCAAACCGCTTATTATCTCCCTTAAAGGCCAGACCGCTTTGCGCAGGAATATAGTATCTCTCTTTAGGCTTTGTATGACCTGGAGCTTTTCAGGGATCGGATTAGATACCAGCTCATCCTCCATGTCTTCAATCTGGTCTCCTATTCTCTCAAGTATCAGAAAGTAATTATCCACAACCGAGTCTATTAAAGTATACGCCAGATAATCGGCTCCTGATTTTCTTATGCGGCCTTTAGCGTTTCTTATCCTCTCGCGTATGGGGTTGAATATATCCCCTTCTTTTTCCTGAAAAGATATAACAGAGTTATGCCCGAGGATAAGGCTTACCTGTTCGGATTGGATCTCGTTTTCTCTTTCATTGAAATAGAGCATCTTTAATACTATAAATATATAATTTTCCGCATCTTCAAATTTAGGCCTCTGTGCCGTGTTTACTATATCCTCTAACATCAGATGGTGGATCCCGAAGTGGCTTCCTATCCTTTCGATAATATCCATATCGTGGATACCGTCTATGTTTATCCACGTAACTGTCGGGGATTCTTTAAACGGAAAACATTCTTCTACGTCTTTTGCATGTTTCTCCTGGAAATTTTCCTGGTTGTAGTCAAAAATAGATATCTGCGGCTTTTCTTCCCTCTTATCGCCTACGTATACGAGGCTGCCCGGGGCCTGGCCTATTGTCTTTGAAACTTTCTTAATGAGCCTTGACATAATTATTACCTCCTACTTATATAACGCTTAGGTAAGCATCCTGCCTATTTTCTCTTTTCCTCTTTTGCCCGCTCTTTTAACCTCTCTGAATATGGCAAAGGGGAAATCTATAACCTGTTTTACGCCGCCTACGGTTGTAAAGTTTTTTATCTCATCTTTTACCTCTATCATAAGCTGTTCTAAGACCACATGCTCATCAACCTCCCCCTCTTCCTTAACAAGGGCTAATCTATGTAAAGAATAAAGGCCTATCAGAAAAGCAAGCGCAAAGAAAAAATCCCATGATTGAAAATTTAATGTTTGAATGGCAAATTCTTTAGTCGGGCCTGTCCACTTAAGAGTCCATGACAGCTGATACCTTGTAAAGAAATCCGCGAATTTACCGCCGAGTATGGGGGCTATGCTAGCGGCTATAGCGATCGCGAAGTTACTAGCCGTCAAATAAGCCGTGGCACTGCCCCTTGGCGCTAATTTAAAACTTATGTTTCCTGCAGCGAGATTAACCCCCGCTGTCGATATACCCATTAGTATGTATATTATAATTAGCAAAGGAAGGGTCAGCATATGTTTTTCAGGCATAGTTGTAAAAGTCCACAGCAATATGGTTCCTATAAATATCGGCCCGCTTACCGCAAGAACGGATTTATTACTGAATGTATCTGAAAACTTACCCCATATCTTTAAAAATAAAAGGTGTACAAGCTGGCTTACAATGGAAAGAAATATTATAAAAGACATATCGAGCTCAAGGCGCTTAAGCATATAGACTGTAAAAAAAGGAGCTGCCAAATTTACAGCAAAACTCCATGAGCAAAGAAAGACCATAAGATTCTTAAAATTCTCATTCCTGAATGGCTCTATCAATACCCTGGCGAAGGACTTATTCTTTTCAGACACCGCCATCATGGGTTCAGGAATTCTTGATATAAAAATGAGCCCTGCCATGCCCGCAAAAAGGCCCAGTGAAAAAAGTATAGAATATCCATACGCCGTATTTGACGGGAAATATATTCTCCACTTATCGATAAAAACAGCTGCCAGAAAGCTTAAGGCAATACCTACTACAGTAGATATTCTCATTCTTCTTGAGAAAAAATTGCCCAGGCCCTCTTGAGGCAAAACATCGCGTATCCATGAGTTCCATGAGCATCCCGCTACAGCGCCAAAAGCTGAGTGTAAGATCAAAGATACCACCAGCACCATTACCGCCGCGTGAGAAGAAAAGATAAACGGAATCGCGATAATAGGCAGCCAGAATAATCTGCTGACCCCTGCCGTAATAACGCAAATAGCTTTTCTATTTTTGAGCTTTTCTATAAGTAGGATAGAGGGTATCTGCAAAAGCTGAAGAAGCGGCGGGATAGCGGCAAGCAGGCCTATAATAAAATTAGAACCTCCGAGTAAGACAACGAAGGCGATAAGAAACGTGCCGCTTGTCAGCGTCCCCATCGCGGTTGAGGCTATGCCGTCCTGGATTATGGATCTTTTACCTATATCCACATCGGAATCCGTTAGGCTGTCCTTTGGCCTAAAAAACATAACTGGCATCTTATTTTTTTAAGGATGGGTTAATCGGAATGGCTGTTATTAGCTAATGCTTTATTTGCCTCATCAACAAGTTCATCCATCAGCTCTTTCACAGAGACTATCTTGTTTATCTTTGAGACATTTTTTCCCGCGAATACTATGGCGTTATCAAGGTCGCCTATCGAAGCATTACATAAAGCATCGGCTATGCAATAAGAGACTTCCTTTGGGTTACAGGTCTTAAGACATTGGTAGCGGCATCGAATAGGTACTTTTTCTCCGCGCATTACTTTCTCAATAAATGAGTTCTTTATGGCCCGGCCTGGCATACCAACGGGGCTGTCTATAATGACTGTATCTTCATCTTTAGCCTGAATATATAAGTCCTTAAATTCCTGGGCCACGGAACACTCAAAAGTAGTTACAAAACGGGTTGCCATCTGCACTCCTTGAGCTCCCAATCTAATGAATTTAGCAATATCTTTTCCGTAAAATATACCCCCGGCCGCTATAACAGGTATATTAACGCCTGATTCACTGCTATACTCTTTTACTACTTTTAAAACATCCCCAACTATATCTTCAAGACTGCTAGCTTGTTGTGACCTTAAATCCTCCGGCTTAAATGCTAAATGCCCTCCTGCTAATGGTCCCTCTACTACAACGGCATCCGGTAAACGACTATAACGCCTCTTCCATGTCTTTAGCACGATCTCTGCTGCCCTGGCTGAAGATACTATTGGTATTAATTTTATCGGGCTGCCCTCTACAAGCCCTGGTAAACCTAAGGGTAGGCCTGCTCCTGAAATAATAAAATCTGCCCCTTCCCTTGCTGCGGCCTTAACCAAATCTTCATAATTACTCAAAGCAAACATTATATTGACGCCCACAGCTCCGGAAGTATTACGCTTAGCCTCCCGTATCTCATTTTGCAGGCCTTCTCTGGAAGTCCCAATAAAATCTTTTTCATGGTCTTTAGCTCCATATCCAAGGCCCACACTTGCTATAACACCTGCTCCTCCACAGTTTGCTACTGCGCTGGCTAATGGTGCCGTAGATACCTTAACTCCCATACCGCCCTGGATAATGGGTATCTTTATCTCTAGATCTCCTATTATAAGCGGCTTTAATTTATCTGACATAATACCTTTCTTTATTAAATCGAACTTTTATCAATTCCTGCGAAGCCCTACCATAGCATACATACCGCAGGGCGTAGCAGAATGGCGCGTCCGGCAGGAATCGCCTCCTTCGCTCGGACGGAGCCTTGCTGTCCCCCTTCGCCTAATATTTTTGTCTTTAGCTTCGGAGGATAAACTCCGGCCCACCTCGCTCTGTCTCGTCCGGTGGCCTCGACACTTCCTCGGACATTTCGTCCTCGGTCGCTGACGGCCGGTCTTCGACTTACGGCCTGTTCCTTCCGTTGGTCGGCGTTCGCTCGCTTCGATTCCTGACAACAGCGCACATACAGTTAAACGATGGCGCGCCCGGCAGGAATCGAACCTGCAACCTCCAGATTCGAAGTCTGTCACTCTATCCAGTTGAGCTACGGGCGCAATTTAGTTCACAGTTGACAGTTGACAGTTGACAAACAAAAATAAACTAACATAAAAATATTAACCTGGCCAACTGATTAATCAGCTTTCCACCAGCGATTGGGAAATTTCTCCTTCAAAAGCTTATCGCCCTCTCCTATAGGCTTAAGGCCTAAAGAGCGCATATCCGCATCCACCATTATTTTTACCAGATCGGGTGTCTTTATCTTAGGCTCCCATTTAAGTATCTTTTTAGCCTTGCTGCTATCTGCCAAAAGGTCTTCGGTCTCTGTAGGCCTAAAATATCTTTTATCTATCTCTATATATTTTTTATGGTCAAGGCCCGCATATTCGAAAGCTAATTTCACAAAATCCTCTACAGAATAGGACTCTCCTGTTCCAATAACGTAGTCATCTCCCCTCTCCTGCTGAAGGATCTTCCACATAAGCTCTATATATTCAGGAGCATAGCCCCAGTCTCTCTTTGCTTTAAGATTGCCAAGATAGGTCTTCTTCTGCCTATCCGCGACAATACTGGCAACTGCTCTTGTTATCTTTCTTGTTACAAATGTTTCACCGCGGCGAGGAGACTCGTGATTAAATAATATGCCGTTAGACGCGAACATATTATACCCTTGCCTGCAGTTTAACGTCATCCAGAACGCGTGCACCTTGGCAACCGCGTAAGGGCTCCTCGGCCGGAAATAACTATCTTCCTTTTGAGGAGGAGGGGTCATGCCATACATCTCACTGCTAGATGCCTGGTAAAACTTTATATTCTTCCCGCTTCCTCTTATAGCCTCTAATATCCTTGTAGCCCCAAGAGCGGTTATGTTACCGGTATATTCTGGTATATCAAAGCTTACACGAACATGGCTCTGCGCGCCCAGATGATATACCTCATCAGGCTCTATCTTGTATATAATGCGTGAGATCTGGCCTGAATCAGACAGGTCGCCATAATGTAAGAAAAGCCTTGCCTTAGGATCATGAGGATCAATATATATATGTTCCACCCTTTGAGTGTTAAAGGTGCTGGCCCTTCTTATTATACCATGGACTTCATACTCTTTGGATAATAAAAACTCAGCCAGATAGCTGCCATCCTGGCCTGTTATGCCGGTTATTAAAGCCTTCTTCACCATATCCCCTTATTCTCCCCGAAGCTGTGGATTCAATATACTGTATTTAGCGGCAATATTAAAGCTTGTGCTTATTGCTTGTTCACCAGCCTGTTTATCTTGTCCGCCAGAGGCTTAAGCTCATCGTTCTTGCGCAGCCTTATCTGGCTCACCTTTTCACCCGCAAGCAACTTATCTAACTCTTTTTCTAGCCTGTATATAGGGCCTGCTATCCTGTGTGAAAGTTCAAGCGCCATAAACCATATAGATACCAATGCTATCGGCAAAACTACCATTATTACCATGTTTATCTTTTTCGCTACAGGAACCAGATTATATGCTATGGCTTCAGGGATCCCAAGCTGCCACGCAAGCAGGTTAAATATAAAATAATACAGGCATACGCCCACTATAGCGGCGGGTATAACAGCAGCGGCAAAAACCATCATCAAAGTCTTGTTTTGCACAGAGGTGCCTATAAACTTCTTTCTTCTCTTATTTTTATTCTCCATATTCATACCCCGCTCTTATATCATCGTAATTTGCCTCTGCCGTGCTTGATGTATTATCCGTATCAGTCATTATCGCTATAGCGCCTACTTTAGAAGGCTTCCTTCCAAAAGCTTTCTCAAAATCTTCGTATACGTTCCTTTCTTCAGATACCCATTTTCCCACGTTATCCCATCCTGACTCAATAACAATTATCTTTATATTTTCAAGATACGGGCTGCTCATAATAGTGCCTTCCGGTATGTCCTTATCCCAAACATATTCAAGAACCTTTGTATGTAAAAACGCGAGCTTAGGAAAGATAACGTAAAAACGGGCAGCATAGTCATCCTGCTCAACCCAGCCATTGGTCTCATCAGTAGACATCCTTGCTTTTTCTGGAAATCTTATAACCCTCCATTTCCAGCTTACAAACGGCTTTTCAATCGGATCAAAGGTAAGCCTATACAAAATACCGGATGCTGTCCCCTCGCTATAGGCGCTAAGATAACCATCCGCCTTGCCTACCTTTATAGAATAGAGCACTCTGCCTTTGAATATCTTCTCTTCCCATTTTTGCAGGTCATCTTTCTTCTTAAATGGAAACCATTCCGGCAACTTTGCAGCATAAATAAGGGAGGCTGAGAATACGCAGACTGCGATATGAAACAATACTATACTTAACCTTTTAGGCCTTCTCACTATATAATAATACCTTTTGTGTATTTAAATTATACTACATATCCAAATAGATTCAAGTATATTTTATTAAAATATTGCATTAAAGGCTTTTTTGTACAATTTTCTTCTGTAAGGGTATCAGAACTTCCAGGAAAGGCCAGCGCTTAAATATTCTTCATCAATAAATCCTGCTTCAGCGTTTGCGCTTAAAGAATCTATGATCTTGACGCTTAAGCCTGCAAATATCCCGAGGTTATCATCAGCTTCAGCATTATCCTTCTGATATACAATGTTATCTCTTCTAACACGCACGCAGGATTCAAAATCCGAATACTTAAAACCCATGTAAGGTGAAAACGCGCCCATGCCCAAGGCGCAGGTAAAAGAAAGGTGCCAATCATTATACTCCATAGTAGAATAGCTTATATCTGTATGGGGCATATTATATTCTGCGGAATCTATGCTTATAATATCAGGATCTATTCCTGTGTTTCTATACTGGCCGTCAAAACCTACAAGCAGTGTGCTGTTGTAAAAATACTTTAGCTCTTTTTCATATACCTTAAATGACGCGCCTGCCAGCCATGTAAAGCTGTCGTCGCTCTCCCATTTTACTCTTAGGTCTCTTATAATATATTCTTCTTCCACCTTCGCGCTGCCTGCTCCCCCATAAAAAAAGCAGGTATTCTTAAATATAATTCCTGCTTTAGCGCCATAAAAATCCACCTTCATATCATCTGACTGAAACTTTGCGCCCCTGTCATATATAATATCTGCTATTGCCTCTGTAAATACCGCGCAATCTTTCTTATCACTGCCGGAGCCAAAAACTCTTGAGGGATTGCCTACATATGCGGCATATACATCAGAGGTTATGCTCTGAGTAAGAATCATAAAAGCCGCTATAATAAAGCTATATCTTGTCATCCGCATTCTTTCTTGAAAAAAAGGCCCGGCTTACTCTTGCTTAAGTATGCCGGGCCTTGCTTGTCATAGTAGGTTATACTTTTACTACATTCTTAGCTTGCTGACCCTTTGGACCATCTTCAATTTCGAATTCAACTTCCTGTCCTTCTTCTAAAGACTTGAAGCCTTCGCCCTGTATCGCGGTATGATGTACAAATACATCGCTGCCTGACTCAGGAGTAATAAATCCATAACCCTTCTGGTTGCTGAACCACTTTACTTTCCCTCTTGCCATTACCTTACTTCCTCCTTCCTTATAAAGTTATAGGGCGTCACAAAAGTGCCGCCCTTGATTACAAAGATTACTAAATGACAGATTACGGAGATTGTTTATCGACTAGGTAATCGCTGTAATCTTTTGAAAATCACTGTAATCATAGGCTAAAATTAGTTTCGTGACAGCCTA
>JBDRAM010000124.1:0-5635 GCA_043823785.1 Candidatus Omnitrophota bacterium | reverse complement strand
CAAAAGCAGAAGGAAAAAAAGGGTGACGAGTCAGCACAAGATAATACAGAAGGCGCAGGGCGTGAAAAGGCCCTTGAGCTGGCTGTTTCTAAGATAGAGAAGCAGTTTGGTAAAGGCTCTATTATGAAATTGACTAAGGATTTTCAGGAATCTGTTCCCGCTATACCCACAGGCGCGCTTTCTCTGGATTTAGCTCTTGGGGTAGGAGGAGTGCCGCGCGGCAGGGTAGTTGAGATATTTGGCCCTGAATCAAGCGGCAAAACTACTCTTACTTTAAGTATTATTAGTCAGACCCAGAAGAAAGGCGGAGTAGCGGCGTTTATAGATGCTGAGAATGCTTTTGATCCAGCATATGCCGCCAAGATCGGAGTTAACCTGGATGATCTTCTTATCTCACAGCCTGATAGCGGTGAACAAGCACTGGAAATAGTTGAGACATTGGTCCGCTCGAACGCTGTTGACATAATTGTAGTGGATTCTGTAGCAGCCCTGGTGCCTCGCGCGGAGATAGAGGGCGAGATGGGCCAGTCGCATATGGGGCTTCAGGCCAGGCTTATGAGTCAGGCGCTGAGGAAGCTTTCGGGCGCCATAAATAAATCAAAAACATGCGTGATATTCATAAACCAGTTACGTGAGAAGATAGGCATAATGTTTGGAAACCCTGAGACAACACCCGGAGGCAGGGCCCTTAAATTTTATTCTTCAGTCCGCCTTGATATACGCAGAAAAGAATATCTGAAATCAGGAGATACGATTGTAGGTAACCACGTTCTGGCAAAGGTAGTAAAGAACAAGGTTGCTCCGCCTTTCAGGAAAGCAGAGTTCGATATAATATACAGCGAAGGTATCTCCCGCGAAGGAAGCGTTATAGATGTAGCGCTTTCATACGGTATATTGCAGAAACAGGGCGCATGGATATCGTATGGCGAGACAAAGATAGGCCAGGGACGCGAGAGCGCGCGCATCTATTTAAAAGAGAATCCAAAATTTTTGTCAGAGATAGAAGAGAAGGCGAAGGCTCACGCAGCTCTGAATTAATATTAGAAAGACAATTACATAGGATCTTGAATAAAGGCGGGCATTTCAAGTAAAAGCAAACAGCTTTTATGATATCTGATAAAACCCAACTAATAGCCTGCCGCAAGATAAGCTGTCTGTTAATCTGGACAGCGCTGCAAGCGATAGGCAATAGGGTCATTTTGCCATTGCTATTATATTAAAACTAGTACTAAATGTAATCAAAACAGCCGATTAGAGCATAGAGCATAGTGGATAGGATATGAGACATACTGAATTAAGAAAGAAATTTCTCGATTTCTTTAAGTCGAAAAGTCATACCATCTGCCCAAGCGACCTGCTTGTGCCGGCAGGTGATAATACGCTTCTTTTTACCAGCGCAGGCATGAATCAGTTTAAAGAGCAGTTTATGGGCAATATCAAGGGTTTTAGGCGTGCTGCCAGCTGTCAGAAGTGTCTTCGCACACCGGATCTTGAAAATGTCGGAAAGACTGCATACCACCATACATTTTTTGAGATGCTTGGAAATTTTTCCTTTGGCGATTACTTCAAAGAAGATGCCATAAAGTGGGGTTGGGAGTTTATGACCAAGGAACTTGACATAAAAGAGGATAAACTATGGGCCTCTGTATATGAAGAGGATGATGAGGCCTACAACATTTGGAAAGAGAAAGTCGGCATACCATCGGAAAGAATAGTAAAGCTTGGGCCAAAGAGTAATTTTTGGCCTTCAGAAGCAAAAGAGAAAGGGCCAAACGGGCCATGCGGGCCGTGCTCTGAGATATTTTACGATTATGGTGAAGGAGTCGGCTGTGGCAAAATGGATTGCACTCCCGCCTGCGACTGCGGGAGATTTGTCGAGGTATGGAATCTTGTCTTTACGCAGTTTGAAAGAAAAGATGGCGGTGTCTTAGGCCCTCTGCCGAACAAGAATATAGATACAGGCATGGGGCTTGAAAGGCTTTGTGCGGTTATGCAGGGCGTTTTGAACAATTTTGATACTGATCTATTCGCACCTATCATGCGCGCAATAAAAGAAGAGGTGCCGGAAAGGCTGCAAGCCAGCAATATAAAAGCTGTTGCGGATCATGTAAGAGCAGTGGCTTTTGCTATCTGCGATGGTGTTGCTCCCTCAAATGAGGAACGCGGTTATGTTATAAGGAATCTCATAAGAAGGGCTGCCCTGCACGTAAAGAGCGTGGGCGTGGAAAAACCCTTCTTATACAAGCTGGTATATACCGTAGCAAAGGTCATGGAAGAGCCGTATCCGGAGCTTATGAAGCGGCATCAGGACATAGCTCAGGTTATAAAGTTTGAAGAGGAGCGTTTCGCCTCTACATTAAAAGACAGTATGCCTCTTTTGGAAGATGCTATATGCGAGGCAGAGGCCTCTGGCAACGCAGAGATTTCCGGTGATATAGCATTTAGTTTAACCGATACGCACGGGCTGCCTCTTGTCATAATAAAGGATGTTGCCGAAAAACGAGGTTGTAGCATAAATGAAGTGCGTTACAATGTGTTAATGAAGGAACAACGAGAGCGCTCTAGAAAGACGAGCAAGATTAGCGCGGCTGTGTTTGTGGAAAACAAAATAACGGACAAGACAGAGTTTATAGGTTACGATATATATAAGTCGCAGGCAAAGATTTTGCGTATATTGACGCCTGATGGCAGGGAATCAGATAAAGCAACCGGGGCCAAAAAGAGGATAGATATTATTTTAGATAGGTCTGTATTTTATGGTGAATCCGGAGGCCAGGCAGGTGATATAGGCATATTAATAAACGAAGGCCTCATGGCCAAAGTAGTCGGCGCCAAAAAGCTTCAGGACGCTATAATACTTGAAGTGGAGATAAGAAATGGAGAGATCAAAAAAGGAGATACAGTCGACGCTTGCGTGGACAAAGAAAGGCGCATGGCTATAGCAAAGAACCACACAGCAACACATCTTCTACAGTCTGCCTTAAGAAAGGTGCTCGGAGAGCATGTCCAGCAGCAAGGTTCTTTTGTGGGGAATGAATATCTAAGATTTGATTTTACCCATTTCAAGGCATTGAGCAAGGAAGAGATAGAAAGAACCGAAGAACTTGTGAATATGTATATAAGAGAAGCTCATGCTGTGGGCGTAGATGAGATGAATCTTGAGAAAGCGAAGAAAGAAGGCGCTCTTGCTTTTTTTGGAGACAAGTATGACCAGAGCGTAAGAATGGTTTCCGCGGGTGATTTCAGCAAGGAGCTTTGCGGCGGCACGCATCTTAAGAATACTAAAGATGTAGAGCTATTTAAGATAACAAGTGAAAGTTCTATAGCGAGTGGCATAAGAAGGATCGAGGCCAGGACTTCAGAAGCAGCCAAAGAATGGATAAAGGAGTTTAGCAAGAGAGAAGGGGAGAAAGAAGAAGCTGCCCAAAAAAAGTCAGAAGAAAAAAAGTCAGCAAAAAAAAGACTCGATAGCATAGCGGGGCATGTAGATGGTGTTATTGCAAAAAAAGAGGAAGTATCGGGTTCAAGCTTGATAGTTGCCGGCCTCGAAGACGCAAACCCCCAGATGCTTAGAAAAGCGTCAGATATTATAAACGGCAGGCTTGATGATTTTGTATTATTTTTAGCCTCTTCGTCGGAAGGCAAGATAAGTTTTCTGCTCTCAGCAAGCGAGTCAATTACTAAAAAGGGTATCCACGCGGGTGAGCTTATGAGTTCTATCGCGAAGCTTGCGGGAGGCTCAGGGGGCGGTAAGGCAAATATAGCATTGGGCGGCGCGAAGTATACGGTAAATATCGATAATTTATTAAGCGACGCAAGGAAGATTTTAATCAAGGAGTTGAACAAGTGAAGCCATAAGTATGGCCGAATTTAGCCCACGCCTCGTAAGATATACCAGAATTCTCTTTGATAATTCTGGTATACTCGGCGGGGTTAATTCGCACATATGACTTACGTCGCACTTCGTGCTCCGTAAGCCATGTGCTCATTAAGGAGTTGAATAAGTGAAGCTCATAAAGCCTAATAGTAAAGAACTCACAAAGCTGTATGATCGCGGCTCGGATATAAAAAAGAGGACTCGTGAGAGGGTATCGGCTATAATCGAAGATATAAAACTGCATGGAGACGATGCTTTGGAGAAATATACGAAGCGCTTTGACGGCGTCAGTATTAAATCCCGGCAGATAAAAGTAAGCACGGGTGAGATAAACGGCGCGTATCAGGATATGGATCCGGGCTTAGTCAGCAGTTTTAAGGTCGCTATTGAGAACGTGACAAATTTTTACAAGAAACAGCTTAGGAAGTCATGGAAGATAAAAGACAGGGAAGGCATCGTTCTTGGCGAGAAGATAACGCCTATTGATACAGTAGGAATATATATACCAGCCGGAACCGCGCCTCTGGCCTCGACTGTATACATGACTGTTTTGCCCGCGAAGATAGCAGGAGTAAAAAGGATAGTTATCGCGACTCCTCCTAATAAGTACGGCAGTGTTAATCCTTATATACTTGTCATGGCAAATCTGCTCGGAATAAACGAGGTTTATAAAGCAGGCGGCGCGCAGGCCATAGCAGCTATGGCGTTTGGCACCAGGACCATACCCAGGGTAGATAAGATAGTGGGCCCGGGTAACCTCTATGTTTCAGAGGCTAAGCGGCAGGTCTTTGGATATGTTGATATTGATATGATGGCAGGCCCGAGCGAAGTAGCCATAATCGCGGATGATACCCCAAATTATAATTTTGTGGCTGCTGATATGGCAGCTCAGTCAGAACATCTTATGGGACTTTCCGTGCTTATAACCAAGTCTAAAAAATTAGCGAAGTTTATAAGGCAGCAGCCTATAAAAGGGGGTTATGTGGTATTGGTAAAGAGCCTTAAGGAAGCGGTTGGTATTTCAAACAGGCTTGCTCCCGAACACCTCCAGCTTATGGTGAAAGACCCCAAGAAGCTTTTGAAGGATGTGACTAACGCCGGGTGTGTATTTCTTGGTGAATATTCTCCTACGGCATTGGGAGATTACATCGCAGGGCCCAGCCATGTTTTGCCTACAGGTTCAAGCGCGCGGTTCTTCTCCGGATTGAGCGTATGGGATTTTCTAAAAGGTACGCATATAATATCCTACTCAAAGAGGGCTCTGGAATTAGTAAAGGATGATATAGAAAAGATAGCAAGCCTGGAAGGACTTAAGAAGCATATTGAATCTGTTCAGTCAAGGTTTAAATGAGCACATAACTTACGCGACCAAAGGGAGCGTAAGTTATAAGTGCGAATTTATTCTGCCGAGTGCAGCAGAATTATCGAAGAGAATTCTGCTGCATCTTACGAGGCAGAATAGGCACAATGACGGAGGTGAAACGACATGACTAAGAAGAAAAGAACAGCTACCATAGAAAGAAAGACAAAAGAAACTACCATAAGCGGTAAATTAAATATTGACGGCACAGGTAAAGCAAAGATAAATACAGGAATCGGCCTTTTAGATCATATGTTGGAGCTGTTTGCGTTTTGGGGATTGTTTGATTTAGATATTACGGCAAAAGGTGATCTAAACGTAGGAATTCATCATACTAACGAGGACATTGGTATTGAGCTGGGTAAGGCTTTCAAAAAGGCCTTAGGTGAAAAAGAAGG
>JBDRAM010000123.1:0-3624 GCA_043823785.1 Candidatus Omnitrophota bacterium | reverse complement strand
CTTTGATACATAATAAGAAATGGCAAAATGACATTTCTAACTGATTTATCAAGAATTGGATTGCTTGAGATGAGCCTTCCCTCATAGCTCAATCAAAAGCAAGCCAATAGGTTGCGATAAACATTACGGACTTTTAAACTTAAGATTATCAACTTAACTAAGAAAGAACCTTATTCGGTAATATTTATTAATTAATGACGCAACTGACCACAGTTGCCAACCCGCTAACACAGGGCGTTGGACGTAAGCACGTTGGACATCTGCTTACGGACGGTAATACTTTTTCTTCTCTTTCAGATAATCCTGCTCTTTTTGAGGGTGATCGTGAGGATAAATATAGCCTTTGCCCCTGCCCAATCTTTCCGCGCCCGAATAACCGGCGCTTTTCAAATAATCGGGAACTTCCTGTGTCCGTTCATTTTGAACATCTTCATAAGCTTCATTAATAGCTATGTAGGAGGCATTATTTTTTAGAGATGTCGCCAGATAACAAACCGCCTGCGACAAATTAATTTTTGCTTCCGGCATGCCCACGACTTCCACTGCTTTGTAACAAGCAACCGCCACTGATAACGCCTCAGGATTGGCATTGCCTATATCTTCGGAAGCAAAAATAATCATTCTTCGGGCAATAAACCGCGGGTCTTCTTCGGCATAAAGCATTTTTGCCAGCCAGTAAACCGCGGCATCCGCGTCGCTTCCTCTTAAACTTTTTATAAAAGCCGAAATAGTATCGTAATGTCCATCCCCTGTTTTATCATAAAAAATCATCTTTTTTTGAATAGATTCCAATGCCGTTTTTTTATCTATCATTATCATCCCATCCAAATTCTTAGGCGTCGTCGCGGCGGCAATCTCCAGAGCAGTTAACGCTTTTCTCGCGTCTCCATCGCAAAGCACAGCCAAAACATCAACAGCTTCTTCCTGTATATTGATGAACAAATTTCCCAAACCCTTTTCTTTATCGGCTAAAGCCCTTTTTAAAAGAGCCGTGATTTCTTCTTTGGATAATTTTTTAAGTTCGAAAATTAGAGAACGGGAAATTAACGGGGGGATTAAGGCGTGAAAGGGGTTAAACGTTGTTGCGCCGATTAAAATTATACCGCCTTCTTCGATCGCAGGCATCAAAACATCCTGCTGGGATTTATTAAAACGATGAATCTCGTCTACAAAAAGAATTGTTCTGGAATTGTTTATCTTCTTTCTCTGAACAGCGGTTTTAATTATTTTTCTGACATCTTCAACTCCGCAATTAACGGCGTTTATGCTTTCGAAATGAGAACTCGTCCGGCGGCTGATTACAAAAGCCAAAGCCGTTTTCCCGACTCCGGCAGGGCCATATAAAACAAGAGAAGAAATTCTATCGGCTTGAATAGCTCGTAAAAGCAGTTTACCTTCTCCCAAAATATGTTTTTGTCCCGCGTACTCGCTTAAATTCTCCGGCCTCATTCTATAAGCCAGCGGTTCTATGTGTGTCTCTTTTATATTTTCTTTATCAAAAAAATCCATTGTAATTTATCCCGCTTAGAGAAAGCCTCCGATTTTCTGTACTTTGCAGCAATCTAATGTCCACTTCGCAAGTGGACAACAAAAGCTGTAGCCGCAAAGCCTGCCTGCCAAAAGTAGACGAAGCTTTGCTTTACACACATTCTGTACACATTTCGCAGAGCTTACGCTCTGCAGCTACAAACGCTATAAATTCATAGAGCCTACTGAAAAAGTTAATGTAGCAACCTAATGCCCTGGACAAATGGGGTTAGATTAATACCAAAAAAAAATCCCCACAGTCATGCCGTGTACGAGAAATATCTCCTGAACCCGTTATGTCCAGGGGGGCGCTCTCTCAACTTACCCGAAGGTACGCCGAAGTTAAGCTCCCTCTTAATGAGTGTTGGCTCAAGATAATTTTCCCCCACGAGCAAGGTAGGGATTTTATATTATGTTTCTATAATTTAAAGAACAAAAAAACTATTTATCCTTTTTAATTCCAATGTAAATATACCATATTTTGACATGAAAATCAATGCGCAATGACACGAATGTCAAGCCAAAGTAGAAATGTCCTATTCTTACCAAAGTAGAAATGTCCTGTTTTCTATACAGTAGCCTCCGTTAGTTTTTCCGGTTTATTATGATGAACTCCTTTACCAAAGGTGAATCTCCTCCAGGGATGGTCTTTTGACGGTATATACCTTCTCCTCAGTCCATATCCTTTGATCTCTATCCTCTTTGGCCTCTCGGTGATCTCTCTATACGTAAGGCTTAAATCTTTGCTTGTGATATGGAGTGAGCCATCCAGTCTCTCTTCTACACATACCCTCTTACCATTGACCCTATCTTCTATCTGGTAGAGTTTACCATCGTAGGCTATAGTATGGTCCTTTTTTACCGTGCGCCCTGTCTTTATGCAGAGATACTTGTCAAGGTTAATGTCGTCAGGAAGTCTTACATGCAGATCTGTTTCATGGGCAGGAAGTCTACTGAACCTTTTGTTGTGCTGTATGAGATATCTGTTAAGAAACTCATTTGCCTCTTCCTTGGTCTTTATCCCAGAAAGCCTCATCTCTTTTATAAGCCTGTCCTGCAATATACCGAAGAGCCTTTCAATCCTCCCCTTTGCCTGGGGGGAATAGGCATGGATTACCTCCACGCCAAGTTCATCTAACGCCCTCTCAAACTGGCTTAAGGGTTCTATACCCTCTAACTCTTCCCACTCAGAGAGCTTCTTTGTTGACTTGTATGTGCTATGCCTATCCAGATAGACGCTCTGAGGAAGGCCGTACTTATTCACATAACCCCTAAAACTATCCATTGCAGGGAGTGTTCCTTCGTATCCATAGAACCGTGCAAAGACTCTGTTGGTTGCATCATCTATATACGCCATAAGAACAAGCTGTGGGCCTCTACCTTCTAACCAGTCATGATGGCTTCCGTCTATCTGTATCATCTCCCCCAGATACTCCTTACGCTCTCTCCATTGCCTGTGAGGAACCCTCTTTCTTCGCTTCTTCCAAAGACCAGCTTCTATAAGCCACTTCCTCAAAGTCTCATCGCTAATCCTGATGTTATCAACCTCGAACAACTTCTCAGATGCAAGGGTAGGCCCAAAGTCATGGTATTTGCGTGTATAGAGACGGATAACATCCTCCCTGAGTCTATTAGGTATCTTTCTGTGTGACGACTGACCTCGCAACTTGTGGGTGATACCCCTTTCTCCATACTCTCTTACCGCCCTCACCAGCCTTCTTACCTGTCGTTCAGAAAGAGATATCATCAACGCCGCTTCTTTCTGCTTTATCCGCCTGTCTATGACCTCCTGTATGACCTTTAACCGCTTAAACTCCTTCAGACTCATCTCGATAATGTCCTCTCCAGCCATAATACCCCCCTTTCAAAAGGAAGAAATTATAGCCACGTTTTAGGACATTTCTAAATTGGCTAAATAGGACATTATCACTTTGGGGTAACAGACAAAAATCCGACAGACAAAAATCCGAACCGATTGGGGTACACTTTAGGGTCTGAAGTATGTATATCCGCTGTGTCAGCCGTACTACTGGGGCGCCTGATTTTTCGCCAACTCTAATTTATCATATTGTTGAAAATCTGGGGTGGAGGACAATG
>JBDRAM010000122.1:0-12105 GCA_043823785.1 Candidatus Omnitrophota bacterium | reverse complement strand
TCCCAGGCAACTGCTTAATAACTCCTCTGACCTCTAGGCTCAGAAGCGCTGTTTTTGCCTGCTTAGTATTCAGAGAATGTGTTTCAACAATAGTATCGATATCAACGGGCTCATCAGAAATCGCCCCATATATGCTCTTTTCAAAAGGATCGCTAAATATAAGTTCTTTTCTCCTGCCACTCTCTTCGAAAAAGACTCCCATATCTGAAAGGATATCCTTTGCGTCTTCAATGAGCTTGGCACCTTCTTTTATAAGCCTGTTTGTTCCCTTAGATGTAGCCTGGCCGGCAGGACCGGGAACCGCAAAAACATCCCTACCTTCATTAAGCGCGAAATCCGCTGTTATCAATGCCCCGCTCTTCTCGGCTGCCTCTATAACCACAACCCCCTTAGAAAGCCCGCTTATTATCCTGTTTCGTTGTGGAAAATTTTCCTTACAGGGCGGCATATCCATAGGAAATTCTGAAATCAGAGCTCCATTCTTAACGATCTGATCTGCCAACTCTTTGTTTTCACGCGGATAAACTGAAGATAGCCCGTTGCCTAACACAGCTATTGTTTTACCATTAACAGAGACAGATCCTTTATGGGCTGCTGTATCAATGCCTCTTGCCAGTCCTGATATAACTGTTATACCATATGAGGATAGCTCCTTTGCCAGTCTCTGCGCTGTCCTTATGCCATATTGTGTGCATCGCCTTGAGCCGACAATAGCAACAGCTTCTGTATCTGCTTTATCCAGTTTACCCTTTACATATAAAAGAACAGGAGGAGCATATATCTGCTTGAGATTTAAGGGATAGTCTTCCTCATAAATGGCCTTGACCTGCACGCCTTCTTTTTCTATAAGACGTACTTCTTTATCAATATCGTAAACTGACTTCGCGTTTTTTATAGACTCCGCTGTTATTCTTCCTATGCCTTTTACCCGCGTAAGCTCACTTACCGATACATTAAAAACTGCCTCAGGCGTCTTAAAAGCATCGAGAAGCGCTTTTATTCTTATACAGCCCAGATCCCGCACCATATTGAGCAGGATAAGATCTCTTTTAAATTTATCCATTTTACCCCCACACCAACTTCGCAGCAGTTGTCAGAACCAAAGTTGGTGTGGGGGTAAATATAAGGTGTCTTTTTTTCTCAGATTCCTCATCTTTCATAATCTCTACTATCTTATCCGCTGCTTCATCAGGAGTAATATCAGATGTGTCTACAATATGATCTGCCCTTGTGTAATACTCTTTACGTTCACTAAGTAAATTTTTTATACGCGCAAGGGGGTCTTGGGCATCAAGAAGAGGCCTATTATTATATTTGCTTGTTCTCTTTAAAATAACATCTTCTCTTGCGGTAAGGCAAAATAAGATCCCGTGCTCTTTCAGGTGCTTAACATTATGCTCATCGATGACTATGCCGCCTCCGGCATCTATTACAGAGTCCCTATCTTTTGAAACAGCTCCTACCATATCAGATTCTATTTTCCTAAAAAATGGTTCACCATCTTCAGCAAATATTCGAGATACCGGTTTGCCCACCTTCCATTCTATCATATCATCTACGCATAAACGCTGCATTTTTAGGCGCGAAGCCAATATTTTACTCACCACAGTTTTGCCGGTTCCCATAAATCCTACTAAAACTATGTTTTTCATGCCTCGCCCCCTGTTTTTCGTATGTCGTATGTAGCATAGCGCATATCGTATGTCGTATTTCGTATTTCGTATGTCGTTTCGTGCAATTGAGATGTTTTTTGCGATATACGATATGCAATATACGAAATGCGAAATACGAAATGCAAAACTAAGTAGTGCCTAGGTTACGGAGGTTACGGAAGTTGCAGAGGTTACGGAAGTTACGGAGGTTACTTTTAAATCCATGTAATTGCTGTAACATTCGTAACATTCGTAACATTCGTAACATTCGTAACCTCCGTAACCTCCGTAACTTTCGTAACTTTATAAACAACCTTCCCTATGTTACTTAAATTCCAGATTCTTAATATACCCCTTATAGTTCCTCATTGTTTCAGTAATGGAATCTCCACCAAACTTCTCCAACATGGCCTGCGCAATAACAAAGGCAGCTACATTCTCCCCAATCACGGAAGCTGCCGGAAGCGCGCATATATCAGACCGCTCCACCGCCGCCTTCCTGGCGACCCTCTTTTTTATATCAATGGAATCAAGAGGTTTCATAAGTGTGGATATAGGCTTCATAGCGCAGCTTGCAATTAAAGGCTGCCCGTTTGTCATGCCGCCCTCTATGCCTCCGGCATTATTTCTGTTTCGCCTTATCTTCTTGCCTTCAATATAGATAGAATCATGAAATTGAGAGCCGGTAAGCCTGCAGCCCTCAAAACCATGCCCGAATTCCACGCCTTTTATTGCCTGGATAGACATAAGTTCAAAGGCCAAGCGGGCATCTATCTTTCTGTCATAATGCATACAGCTGCCTAATCCCGGGGGTAAGTTTAAAACAACTATTTCAAATGCCCCGCCTGCCGTATCGCCTTTCTCTTTGGCCTGCTCGATTCTTCTTATCATAAGCGGCTCCGCATTCTTATCAGCGCAATTAACAGATGACTTTGAAGCATTATTTTTTATTTCAGCATAAGAAAGGTGGCTTGTCTGCGCATCCACACTACACAGATACTTTGTGTGGCTGAATACATCTATGCCAAACCCTGCCAGAAAGATCCTGCATAGGGCTCCGACGGCAACGCGTATTGCCGTCTCTCTCGCGCTTGCGCGTTCCAGTATATCCCTTATATCTTCCCTGTCATATTTTAAAACACCTGGTAAATCCGCGTGGCCCGGGCGGGGACATGTTACCGCGGGAAGCCTGTCTATGCTTGAATCCTTATTATCTATCATAAAAGCTATCGGACTTCCTATGGTAGTATTCTTCCTTATGCCTGAAAGCAGCCTGATTTTATCTGACTCTATCTTCATGCGTTCGCCGCGGCCATAACCCATCTGGCGGCGCTTAAGCTCTCTATCTATTACCTTATAGTCTATCTTTAGGCCCGCAGGCATACCTTCAAGTATAGCTGTTAAAACTTCACCATGCGATTCACCTGCTGTTAGATAACGTAACATCTTATTCCTCCCTGTTCTCATGTCTAGCTTGTGGGCTGTAGGGTGTAGGCTGTAGGGTGTAGGGTGTGTAGGAATCTTATACTACATTACCCTAGACCCTAGGACCTAGGACCTATAAGCTCTACGCTAAATATGGAAACAACAACTGTAAAATCCTATCCCCCCACACCATAACCAGCAAGGCTGCTATAGAAAGATAAGGCCCATATGGGATTATTTCGGCCTTATATTTTATTTTCATAAATATACCTACTATAGCTCCGAAGAAAGGCGCAACAAAAAATATAAGTATAGCGCCCTTAAACCCTATAAATGATCCCATCATAGCCAGATATTTTACATCACCGCCGCCCATAGCGTCTTTCTTAAAAAGAAACTTTCCTAATATACCTATAAGATATATCATGGACCCGCCGGTTAAAAGGCCTGCCATAGAATAAAGCAGGCCATGGAATCTCGATGCTGTAAAATGGAGTTGAGGATAGATAAAACTTAGTATAAGCCCTGCTATCATGCCTCCTATAGTTATCTCATCGGGTATTATCTGGTGGTCAAAATCTATAAATGTGGCTACTATCATTCCGCAGGAGACAGCTATATATATTATAGTAGTAAAATTAAATCCCAGTGTTTTTATCAGAAAGACGAAGACCAGAGCTGTCAGAATCTCTACAACCGCATATCTTATGGATATCTTAGCTTTACAAAAACGGCATTTTCCGCCAAGTAATATAAAACTTAAGACAGGTATATTATCATACCAGGAAATAATCTTCTCGCAGCTCGGGCAATGTGACCGCGGCCTCACTACAGACTTAGATTTCGGCATCCTGTAAATACATACGTTAAGGAAACTGCCTATTATCAATCCTAAGATTATAGAAAAAAATATCAGCATTTAAGGTTGTCCAAAAGTGTTTTCTTCATCAAAGCGATCGGAGGCTCTTTTTTAGTCCAGAGCTTGAATGCTATAGCACCCTGATAAAGAAGCATGCCTACGCCTCCTACCGCTTTTATTCCTTTTTCTTTGGCAGATTTTAGGAGCTTTGTCCGTAAAGGCGTATAAATTATATCGTATATTTTTAATCTATCATACATGAGCCTTATGTTTATAGGCATAGGGTCTGTTCTTCTCATGCCTAAAGGCGTGCAATTTACCAGAAGCTGGCAGGATCCCATGCTGGCATTTAGATCTTTCTTAGCGCAGAACATCACGCTGCATTTTGGGAAAAATCTTTTTATATTTAAAGATAATGATCTTGCCTTCTTCTCCACAATGTCATATAGATAAATACGGCCAGCCCCTTCTCTCGCAAGCCCAAAAGATACAGCCCTTGCCGCGCCGCCTGAACCAAGGACCAGAACTGATCTCCCCTTTGGCTTAAAATTCAGGTCCTCTTTCAAGCTTCTTATAAATCCAAGGTAATCTGTATTGTACCCTATAAATTTATTGCCCTTTACGCAAACGGTGTTGACAGCTCCTATCATCCTGGCTGTCGGTTCTATCTTATCGAGATATTTTATACATTCTGACTTAAAAGGTATAGTAACATTAAAACCCGATATGCCGCTTTTTCTTAAAGATAAGATTGCCTCTTTTAGCTTATTCCTTTTTACGGAAAACGGCAGATATACGGCATTTATCTTAAGGCTCTTGAATGCCGCGTTATGCATGTACGGAGAAAGGCTGTGTTCTACAGGACAGCCTATAATGCCAAAGAGCTTATTATGTCTTCTTTTAACCATGTAAAAAGCTCACTTCGGTCGGTGATTGCAGTGATTTTACAAATACCGCGGAGATTTTTTATAAATAATCAATCTCTGTAATCTGCGTTTTAATCTCTGTAATCAAATTTATTGATGAAATTCGGTACAATAAATCAAGTGCATTGGGTGATCTTAGACGGGCTGCGCCAGGATATCTTATTCATAGCATTAAGATAGGCTTTAACACTGGCCTCGATCACGTCGGTGCTTGTGCCCCTGCCTGAGACAATGTTTCCCTTTACGTTTACTTTAATATAAGCCTCACCAAGAGCGTCCTTGCCGCTGGTAATAGCTCTTATTGAATAATCTATAAGCTTTCCCCGAAGGCCCGTGATCTTATCTATCGCTTTATAACATGCGTCAACAGGGCCATCGCCTGTAGCCGCGCCCTCGGCATGCTTATTATTTACCCTAAGCCTGACTGCAGCTTTAGGAACTTCCTGCGTTCCGCCTTGAATATGCAAATATTCAAGCTGATAGACCTCAGGAACATATATTATCTCATCTTCAACAATAGCCTTTAGGTCTTCGTCATAGATAGTCTTCTTCTTATCTGCCAGTTTTTTAAATCTATTAAACGCGCGTTTTATCTCGATCTCGGTTAGATCATAACCTAATTTCTTAAGGCGCGCTGATAGAGCGTGCTTTCCTGAGTGCTTACCTAAAACAAGTTTTGTCTCGCCAAAACCTACATCCTGGGGCCTCATTATCTCATAAGTTGTCCTTCTCTTTAAAATGCCGTCCTGGTGTATCCCCGCTTCATGCGCGAAAGCATTTGAGCCTACTATAGCCTTGTTCGGCTGTACAGTTATTCCGGTCAGCCTGCTCACCATACGGGATGTCTCATATAAAAGTTTACTGTTTATATCCGTCTTTTTATTAAACAGGTCCCTCCGCGTCTTTATAGCCATAACGATCTCTTCAAGAGAAGCGTTTCCAGCGCGTTCACCTATACCGTTTATAGTACATTCTATCTGCCCTGCTCCATTTCTTATCGCGGCAAGTGAGTTCGCGACACCAAGCCCAAGGTCATTATGACAATGCACACTTATCACAGCCTTGTTTATATTGGGTACGCGGCGTGTAATATTATATACAAGCCTGCCAAACTCATAAGGTATGGCATATCCTACTGTATCAGGTATGTTTACAGTGACAGCTCCGGCGTCAATGACGCTTTCAAGCACCTTGTAAAGAAAGTCGACTTGAGTCCTTGAAGCGTCTTCAGGAGAAAATTCTATATCGCTTAAGTATCTTTTAGCATAGCTTACAGCCTCTACAGCCTGCTTTAATATCTCCTCTTCCGCCTTTTTAAGCTTATATTTCATATGTATCTTAGATGTCGCTAAAAATACATGTATACGAGGCGCGTCAGATTGCTTGACAGCTTCATAAGCAGCGTCTATATCTTCCTTTAACGAACGCGCCAGGCCGCATATTATCGGGCCTTTCACCTTCTTGCTTATAAGCTTTACAGCATCTAAGTCATCGGGAGATGATATTGGAAAACCAGCTTCTATGATATCAACGCCTAAGCGGGCAAGCTGCTGCGCTATTTCCAGTTTTTCACTCTTCTGCAAACTCGCGCCCGGAGACTGCTCTCCGTCTCTTAATGTTGTGTCGAATATTTTTATGTGCTTTCTCATTTATTCCTATTTCGTATGTCGTATATCGTATATCGGATATCGTATGTCGGATATCGTATGTCGTATGTAGTATGTCGCTTTTAAAAATCCCATGTGATATGCGATATCCGACATGCAACATGCGATATACTATATGCGAAATGCGATATGCGAAACCTCTATTCTCCTGACTTCATCCAAGGCATAAGCTCTCTTAAGCTTTTGCCTACTTTCTCTATTTTATGCGCAGCTTCCGTCTCTCTCATCTTATTGAAGTTGGGCCTTCCGGCTTTGTTCTCATCTATCCATTCTTTCGCGAACTTTCCTGACTGCACCTCTTCTAAGATCTTCTTCATATCTTCACGGACCTTCTGGCTTATAACCCTCTTTCCGCGTGTGTAATCTCCATATTCCGCTGTATCTGATACCCGGCTGCGCATTCCCTGCATGCCGTGCGCGTATATGAGATCTGTGATAAGCTTAAGCTCATGCAGGCATTCAAAATATGCTATCTCAGGCTGATAACCCGCGGCAACCAGCGTATCAAACCCTGCCTTGACAAGCTCTGTTGCTCCACCGCACAGAACAGCCTGCTCACCGAAAAGGTCTGTCTCAGTCTCTTCTTTAAATGTAGTCTCTATTACTCCCGCTCTTGAGCCTCCTATTGCCTTGGCATACGCGAGCCCAAGCGCGTGCGCTCCTTTAGTATAATCCTGGAATACCGCTAAAAGGCATGGAACGCCTTTGCCTTCAATATACATCTGTCTTACTAAAGCGCCAGGCCCTTTAGGAGCTACCATGAATACATCTACATTCTTTGGAGGCACTATCTGTTTAAAATGTATGTTGAATCCATGAGAAAATACAAGCGCCTTGCCTTCGGACAGATTGGGCTCTATAGCATCCTTATAGACCTTTGCCTGGGCATGATCCTGCGTAAGTATCTGTATTATATCAGCTCTCTTAGACGCATCCTTCGCGGATACAGGCTTAAATTTATCCTGAACCGCCTGTTCATGGTTAGGCGTTGCCTCAAGTTCAGATACTATTACATCTATGCCGCTATCTCTTAAATTAAGGCTTTGCCCTCTTCCCTGTATGCCATATCCTATTATCGCGATTTTTTTATTCTTTAATATTCCTAAATCAGCGTCCTTATCATAGTAGATCTTTGCCATTCTGTTCTCCCTTGTTCTTGTGTTTTCGCATGTCGTATGTCGCATGTCGTATGTCGCTTTTAAAAATCCCATGCGATATGCTATATGCGAAATGCGATATGCTAAACGTTTATATTCCGCTTCACAATGCCATTGCTATTCGCCCTGTACGTACCATCTCCTTTATCTCAAACTCATTCAGCTCAGTCAGCAATCCAGCGACTTCTTCTGGGCCTCCAACCGCTTCTACAGTTAATATATTATCTGATGACTTTATTGCCTTGGCCCCAAATTTATCTAGTATCTTATCTATCTTGGGCTTTGTCTCTTTATTTACGCTTACCTTAAATAAAAGCAGTTCCCTGTCAATATGTTCTTTTTTAATAAAATCTTTGACAGAAATTACATCTATTAATTTATTAAGCTGTTTCTTAACCTGCTCCAGCGTCTTGTCATCGCCTCTTACTAATATAGTCATCCTGGATACAGTGGGGTCTTCTGTCTCGCCAACAGCCAAAGAATCTATATTAAATCCCCTTGCGCTGAAAAGGCCTGACACCCTTGCCAGTACTCCAAATTTATTCTCCACTTGAACTGATATAATATGTCTCATTTTTTTCACCTTGTTTTTGTGTCTGTATTTCGTATGTCGTATGTCGCATATAGTATGTCGCTTTTAAAAATCCCATGCGATATGCTATATGCAATATACGATATGCGAAATGCGATATGCGAAATCAAGCCATTCCGCCTATCATCCTATTTATCGCCTCGCCGGCGGGAACCATGGGAAATACGTTCTCTTCCTGTTCCACGATAAAATCCAATACCACTGTATTATCAGTAGCTATGGCCTTATCTATAGCCGGCCTTACTTCCTCTTTCTTTGTAACTTTTATTCCTACCGCCCCATAAGCTTGCGCTATTTTAACAAAATCAGGACAGCCTGATTTTAGGCAGGTATGGGAGTATCTCTTATTATAAAAAAGCTCCTGCCACTGCCTTACCATACCGAGGTAACCATTATTCAATATAGCGATGTTAACAGGCAGTTTATTGGCTACAGACGTGGCAAGTTCCTGTATATTCATCTGTATGCTTCCGTCTCCCGCTATATCAAATACTATCTTGCCGGGCATTCCCATCTGCGCTCCTATAGCAGCGGGGAATCCATAGCCCATAGTTCCAAGGCCTCCGCTTGAGATAAAGGTGCGCGGCTTAGAATATTTGTAGTATTGCGCTGCCCACATCTGATTCTGCCCTACCTCTGTTACGATTATAGCCTCACCCTTGGTCGCTTCATAGATCTGCTCTACGACATACTGCGGCTTTATGTTATCACCGTCTTTATATGTAAGGGGGGATTTCTTTTTCCAATCATTTATCTGCTCATGCCACTTATCTGTATCAGGCACCTCAACTATCTTATTTAATTCAGAAAGCACATTCTTTACATCTCCTACAATAGGTATATCGACATGGACATTCTTGCTAACGCTTGAAGGGTCTATGTCGATATGTATTATCTTCGCGTGCGGAGCAAAAGCATCGAGCTTACCCGTAACCCTATCATCAAAGCGTGAGCCTATCGCGATAATAAGATCGCTCTCCATGATAGCGTGGTTAGCATAGACTGTGCCATGCATTCCCAGCATTCCCAGAGAAAGCGGGTCTGTCTCTGGAAAAGCGCCTAACCCAAGAAGGGTGGTTGTAACCGGTATATTTGTCTTTTTCGCGAATTCCCTCAACTCTTTGGAAGCCTCTGATATTATTACTCCTCCGCCTGAATATATAATAGGCCTCTTGGATTGCTTTATAGCCTTGGCTGCTTTCTTTATCTGGCCCGGATGGCCTATATATGTGGGCTTATAGCTTCTCATGTTAAGCTCTTTGGGATAAATGAAATCCGCCTCAACCATAGTAACATCAACAGGAAGGTCTATGACAACAGGCCCCGGCCTTCCGCTCCTTGCTATATGGAACGCTTCCTTTATTATAGGAGCAAGCTCCTTTACATCCTTGACAAGATAATTATGCTTTGTTATAGGGCGCGTAATACCTGTAACATCAGCTTCCTGGAACGCGTCATTGCCTATCAGATGAGTCTTTACCTGGCCTGTTATGGCTACCATAGGTACAGAGTCCATATACGCGGTAGCTATTCCCGTAACAAGGTTTGTTGCCCCTGGGCCTGAAGTAGCCAAGCAGACACCCACTTTTCCCGTAGCGCGCGCGTAGCCGTCAGCCGCGTGTGCCGCGCCCTGCTCATGCCTTGTAAGAATAAATTTTATCGGGGCATCATAAAGCGCGTCAAAAATAGGCAGTACAGACCCTCCGGGATACCCAAATATAATATCTACCTTCTCTTTGATAAGTGACTCTATAAGTATATTAGCGCCTTTTAGTTTCATTGTTTTCTCCTGATTTCATGTTTAGCATATCGTATATAGCATATAGCATATCGTTTTAAAATTCCACGCGACATACGACATGCGAAATGCGACATACGAAACACTATATTACACTGACAAGATTGCTCCGGTAGAAGCGGACTGAACCAGCTTCGCGTAACGCGCAAGGTAACCTGTCTTTATCTTAGGCCTTCTTGGCTTCCACATGCGCAGCCTGCTCTCTATCTCTGATTTTGATACCTTAAGATTTATCTTTCTTCCTGGTATATCTATTTCTATCAGATCCCCGTCTCTTATGACCGCGATAGGCCCGCCTGCCGCTGCCTCAGGAGATATATGTCCTATGCAAGGCCCGCGCGTTCCTCCTGAAAATCTTCCGTCTGTGATAAGGGCTATCTTTTCCGATAAACCCATACCTGCTATAGCTGCCGTGGGAGCAAGCATCTCCCGCATGCCAGGCCCGCCCTTAGGGCCCTCATATCTTATTACGATCACGCTCTTGGTTTTTATATTATGAGCCATTATCTCTTTCATGGCCTCTTCTTCTGAGTCAAAACAGCGCGCTTCACCAATAAAAGTCATCACAGATTTAGAAACAGCGCTCTGCTTTACAACAGAGCCTTCAGGAGCTATGTTTCCTTTAAGCACAGCTATGCCGCCCTCTTTATGATATGCCTTATCAAGGGGCCTGATAACATCATTGTCATATATTATAGCGCTTTTTATATTCTCGTTTACAGACTTCGCTGTTACAGTAATATTATTCTTTAATCTCTGCGATAATCTCTTAAGGACAGCCTGTATGCCGCCCGCATATTCTAAATCCTCCATAAAATATTCACCCCCCGGCCTTATATTCGCTATGTGAGGCGTTTTCTTGGAGATATTATCAAGCTCATCAAGCTTAAGCTCTATGCCTGCCTCATGCGCTATGGCAGGTATATGAAGCATGGTATTGGTAGAGCCTCCGAGCGCCATGTCGACCATAACAGCATTATATATGGAAACTTTGTTTATGATCTTTCTGGTGGTTATATTCTTCTTTATGAGCGTGACTATCTGCTCTCCGCTTGATAAGGCAATTCTCTTCTTCTTAGCGGAGTTTGCCAATGCGGTAGCGCAGCCCGGCAGAGACATGCCCATTGCTTCTGTAACACATGCCATGGTATTGGCAGTATATAAACCCTGGCAGGAACCTGCTCCAGGGCAGGCACAGACTTCAAGATTACTAAGCTCTGACTCTGATATCTCCCCATTCTGCCTCTTTGCCATTGCTTCAAAGGTATCCCTTACAAAAGAGCGCCTTTTCATCTTATACATTCCCGACGCCATAGGGCCGGCTGTAACAGCTATGGCCGGTATATCAAGCCTTGCCGCGGCCATAAGCATGCCCGGCGTTATCTTATCACAGTTTGTAAGAAGCACAAGCCCGTCAAGGGCATGAGCCATTGCAACAGATTCTACAGAATCTGCTATAAGTTCTCTCGATGAGAGCGAATACTTCATTCCCGCGTGGCCCATTGCTATGCCATCGCAGATTCCGGGTACGCCAAATACAAACGGAACGCCCCCTCCTGAACGCACACCCATCTCTATCGAGCGCTCAAGCTGCCTCATGTCAACATGTCCTGGTATAAGGTCTGTAAAAGAAGACGCTATGCCTATAAACGGCTTTGCCAGATCTTCTTTCCTTACGCCTGTAGCGTATATAAGCGCCCTGTGAGGAGCTCTCTCAAGCCCTTTCTTGATAACATCGCTTCTCATCTCATTCCTCCAGTATTATAATTAGCAATAGATTATAATATAATAGATATATATATGTCAAATGAATTCTGGGCCATTTTGTAATCGGTGAGTTACAATGGGGTAACAGCGTAGGAGCGGCCTCCCGGCCGCGAATATTCATTTAGAGTGAGGCAGCAAAGAGACTGGATCGACATTGGGATTTTTGGCAAATTCTTCTAATGTCCATAAAAACCATTCTTCAAGAGATTGATTTTTCAATCTTTTAGCAGCGGTATTGAGTATACTCATCAGTACAGAACGT
>JBDRAM010000121.1:0-20242 GCA_043823785.1 Candidatus Omnitrophota bacterium | reverse complement strand
ATCATCCCTGCGGAAAAGAGCCTTCTTCATACATATACCAGTTTTGGGAATCCGATATATACTCATGCAGTTTCATTATGCTTTCATAGTGCCTGTCTTCCTCATCAAGAAGAAAATTAAGGAGCTTAATCAGGTTATCATCCTTTGCGTCTTTCAGCATATTCTCATAATAATGGTAACCGTTCTTCTCAAACTCCATAGCGAATAGGCACGCCTTTATATCATCATCGCTTTGCTTTACCTTATCCCTTAGGTCTTCTATGCTCTTTGAAAATATACTCAGGTCATCGAGGCGCTTTGACCTTACCTTATCCAATATCAAGTCAGGCAGCTCTGCCTTCTCGTTCATTATATTATAGAATTTCTTAATACTCTCTACATGCAGCAACTCATTATCCGCAAGAAAGTTAAAGGTCTTTTTAGCTATGTTGTTTTCGCAGGTCTTGGCCGTATCCTTGTAAAACTTATAACCCTTCTCTTCCATCTCCAGGGCACCTTTCAATGTCTTTGTTAAAGCTTCATTAACCATAGGACACCTCCTGTTTAAATTAAAAAAGGGCCAATCCTCTCATAGAATAAATAGGAATTGGCCCCCTTTTTTCTTCCTGCCCCGTACCTGAGGCATTATCTAACATTTCTGCCGAATGGTTCGGGGTTTATTTTTTACTTTTCCTTAGTACATAATCGTAGCGCCGACATTAAACGCGTTTTCATCTATGACTCTGCCTTCGATATTAAATTTTACATTATCATTATATATAAAGTCACATCCTCCATATATACCAAACATGTTATCTGCGTTCAGTGTGTTACTGCGGCTGGTGTTATTGACTGATGCTTCGTTCTTAATAGTAATATCTGAGACCTTTATGCCTGCATAAGGAATAAATCGATCGTAGTAGTACGCCGCGCCTATTGCGACCTGCCATTCAAGCATACTGCTTTTGTCTGCTGTATATGTGGTATTTACACCATTTAAAGTAAGATTATCAAATTCTGGTGTATATCCCTGTACCTTCACGTCAGCACCAAACCTCAGGGGCTTATAGTGGTAATCCATTTCATGGATAACAAATGTCGCGCCACATCCTACAAGGCCTGCCATCCCTAATTCTATTTCCGTTGAGCTGCCGGGAATAAATTCTGTATCGCTTGTTACCACAACATCGTTTGCGGCGCCGACCAAAGCATAAACCTCTATTTTTTCTTTAAAATTATACGCGAGCTTTGCTGTATATTCGGTTCCGCTGTCTATCTTCGCGTCGTTTTCCAGGTCTCTGCCAAGCAATACGTTAAAAATACCGGTAAGCTTGCCTCTGTTGTTTCCCTTTAAATATGCCGGCTCCGTAGGGTTACCGACTGGTGCCGCATAGGCAAAGCTGCAGATCAAAATAGCCGCGACAAAACCAAAAAATAATGAACGCATATATTACCCCCTTCTTTCTTTTTTCGTTTTCTATATGTTTATTTTATCACTATGCTGTATTATAACAAGAAAAAAAGATATTTTCCACAACATTTTTAAAATACTTGCCTTCAGCAAAGAGCCTCATTAATCCAATTAAGATAACTTCTCTCACCATCATCAATAGCCACGCTTATTATCTCAGGAACATCATAACTATGCAGCTCTCCTACCTTCTGCTTAAGGCCTTGGAACTTATCTTTTCTTGTTTTTATGACCATGAGGCATTCTTCTGCAATATCTCTTTTGCCTTCCCACATAAATACTGATTTTACCTTTGGTATGATATTAACGCAAGCCGCTGCTTTTGAATCTATAAGAGCGTCCGCTATCTTTAAAGCTTCTTCTTCTGACGACGCTGTTACAAAGACCATAATATAGTTCACCCCGTACCTCCACATTTAAAAATAAGCTGTTTATGCGTAACGACTAATTTGCTGATTTATATATTTTAATGCTATAATCTTTTTAGTCTAGAGGTACGGGGTTCATTTCCATAATCCTATTGCCCCTTTTATCATGTTGTAATGTATTGTTACCGTGTCCTGAACATCTGTTGCATAGCCGCCTGCCAATACGCTGGCAACGGAAACATTATTTGCCTTGCATGCGTTAAATACAACCTCATCCCGCGCTTTAAGGCCTTCGAGCGTAAGCAAGAGGCCTCCGAGTTTGTCATTTTCATAGGGATCAGCGCCCGCAACATACACCAAAAGTTGCGGCTTAAACTCATTTATAATGAGCGGAATATGCTTATTTAGGTTTTCTAAATATTCCTTATCGCCTGTGCCATCATAAAGGCCCACATCGATATCACTCGGGGGCTTGATCACAGGGTAATTATTCTCCTGATGTATGGAAAACGTAAAAACACTCTTATCATTTTGAAAAATTAACGCTGTACCGTTTCCATGATGGAGGTCACAATCGACTACCATGGCCTTCTTTATCAAAGCCTCCTGCATAAGCTTTTTAATACCCACAGCGACATCATTGAACACGCAGAATCCTTCGCCATGGCCAGGAAAAGAATGATGAAACCCTCCACCGATATGAATACCTATCCCGTCTTTTAAGGCGTACCTGCAAGTCTCTATAGTCCCTTCTACGCATATCATAGACGCCTCTACAAGCTCCCTGGAAAATGGGAGCTCAAGCCTCATTAGATCAGATGTGCTCATCCTGCCGTTAAGAAGCTTGTCGACATAATCTCTTGTATGGACAAGTAAAAGGTCATCCTTTGACGCCGGCACAGGGCAGATAAAATCCTTCTCATCACAAAGGTGTTCTCTTAAAAGGCGGTTGTAAACTAAAAGATATTTATCGGTAGGAAAAACATGGTCACCGATTTTGACATGGTATTTCGGTGAATATATGATTTTAAACGGCAGCGGCACTTATTTTTTTTCTATACTTCGTTTTTGTCCATCAGCCTTTTTTCTCAGAGATATATCATAATCATCTGTGCCCTCAAGAACAACGTGTCCTTCACGGGCAAGCCAACCAAGGCTCATAAGTATAAGTTCCCTGGGCTTGTCCAAATCTTTAGTGAGCTCAGAGAACTTGGCCTTACCATGTTCATCTAGATAATGCCATATCTCTCCTGCAACTATACCAATATCTATAATCATACGACCTTCTCCTTTCGCTCATTATAACTTCCGCAGCTGGGACACTTTGATATTACATCATGCTGGCTGTCAACATAGCTGTGTGTGCATATATCGCATTGCCAGATGGACTTTTTTTCTGAGACGTACTGCTTGGGCTTAGTTTCCCTATCGAAAAGCAACCACAAAAGTAGGAGGCTAATAACTGTCAAAAATAAATATAACGCAACTGCGGTGGATATGTCAAGCTCAATCATCTCTTAGCTTCATTTTCTTTAAAACTGCCCTTGGAATCCATATCCGGCTTAAGTTCAAGCAAAACCATTCCGCCCTGATCATATTGAGGCCTATCAGGGCTAAGCGGCGCGAATTTCCACTTTTTAACGTACCGTATAGCCGCAAGGTCAAGTTCCGGATATCCGGATGTTTCCAGATTTTCAGCCGACATGACATTGCCGTCAGCTGCTATAACAACTTTTAGCTTTATTCTGTGAGGAGAAATCGCATAGCTTTTGCCAATTTCTCCAAAACTTAACCCCTTCATCTCAAGCATCGGAGGTTTAAACAGTACAAGCCTGCCCTCCGCTTCACCCTTCACGCCCGAAGACCCCTCTCTTTTTGCTGAAGGAATATTTTCATCTTTTTCATCCGGAAGCTTTTTCTCAACAGCTAATATGTCATTTATCGATTTTTTATACGGCTTTACCAGTAAAAAATAGTCATCGTCAGAATAGGCCCTTTCCTCTCTAGATTCAGCCATATTCTCTGATAGGGAAAAAATATTCTCTCTTTTCTGCTGGGTTGTATAATCAAAAATTTGGAATTCTTTCTTAAAAGAGCTGTCATCAAGTATTGAGCCAAGAAAAAATATGCCTGATAGCCTCTCTCGGCCTGAGCCGGAAGGCATTATAATTATGGTAACCATAAAAAAACACAGCATGTGCCACAAAAACGAAATAACAAAAGCGCGGTTAAAATTTATTCTAAACAGCATGAGTTCTTCTCTAATCCGTTGTCTGCGTAGTAGCTATATTTACACGCGATATCCCTTCCTGGCGGCATATGTCCCAGACCTCTACTATACGGCCAAGTGAGGCCTTCCTGTCTGCTTTAATAAGGACAGGGCGATGAGATGAAGCTATACTCTTTAAAGTTGATGTAAGCTCTTTTATAGTAACTAAATTACGGTTATAATACACAAGACTCTCAGCCGTTACGGTTATAATGGTATTTTCCTCACTCAGCATATCCGATGTTATAGCCCGCGGCAGATTGACTTTTATCCCCGGCTGAAATATGAAACTTGATGTAAGCATAAAAAATATTAGAAGGAGAAATACCACATCTATTAACGGAGCTATGTCTATGGTCCGCAGTGTCCTCTCCAATTTAAGATGCTTTTTAAACCTCATGGCAGATTACCTCTTTTGTGTTAATATATTTATAAGATCGGTTGAGCTCCTCTCCATATCGAGGACCAATGAATTTACACGGCTTACTAAATAATTATAAGCTACATAGGTAGGTATAGCGACAGAAAGGCCCGCGACAGTAGTAACGAGAGCAGCCCCTATGCCCCCCGCAAGGTCTCCCGGCGAAACAGGATTAAGTGATGTAGACTTCTGCTGAATAACCTGAAAACACTCGATCATACCGACTACGGTACCAAGAAGCCCTAAAAGTGGTGAAATATGCGCTATTGTAGACAATGCCGTCATATTCTTCTCCATCCTCGGAACCTCATAAAGGCCTGCTTCCTCTACAGCGTCCTTTATCTCATGTTTTGGCCGGTCATGCTTAAGTATACCTGCCTTTAATATATGCGCGATAGGCCCTGGGGTATTGTCACACATATCTATAGCTTCCATTATCTTATTCCGCTTCAAAACATTGGCAATCTCATCCATGAACTTTCTTGTATCTATTTTTGCGCGATGCAAATGATATACCCTTTCTATCACAATAGCAAATGCTATTACAGAACAGAGCAAGATAGGATACATGACCGGCCCGCCTCTAACTATCATCTCAAACATATTTCTGCCTCCTTGTTTTCACAAAATCCCTACAGCATAGAGCCTACGTGTTGAATATCAGGACATCGTGCGCCCAAGCTAGAGAGCTACAATGTCAAGACATCGTTACCCTAGATTTCGATCTCTGATAAATCTAAAGATGTTTTTGGTAAAGCGTAATTGAACTCTTTGATTAAATTTTTGTCATGATAAACAAATAGTTTTTCTTGTTCTGTATCAATCGTAGCCCAAACATATTCATAAACAACAGACATGGGCATAGGAAAATTTTCACCATTAAGATTAAGAACACGATTGCTGCGAATAAAACGAATAAAATGGACAAAACCATCAGCAATGGTTAACTTATTAGGCATTGAAAAATTTTGAGACAATTGTTTTAAGTTTTTTGATACACGTTGCATAGGGGTTTGTCCTTGCATCGTACTGTAACGATGATTGTGCATATGAAAGTCTTCAAAATTTAATGCTTGCTGACATAGATAGCGAAAATTTTTAAAGAACTGAGCACGAAAGAATGACTTATCAAATACGTTATTAAAGCATTCAACAATGCCATTACGCCAAGGCTCGCTCATAGGAATAAAAAGTGGCTGAATGCTTAGATTAAGGCAAAGACGGATGACAACGCCAAAGGAGTGAGGATGTAAATGGCTACCTAAATTGGCTAAGGTATTGTCCATTTGTAAATATATCGGGATGCCTAGTGTTTGCCAAGCCCTTATCAACGACTGAGTGACATCGATTCTTGTTTGGCGGCGTTTAGGATTTACTAATGCTCTGCGATCAAACGCATCAATAATGTTAATTGAATAAAATCGGCCATCAGATTTAAGATATCTAGGCCCGACGATGTCCATTTGATGCAAGAAGTTGCTCTTTGTAATATCTAAAGACGGATAATCAATTCCTTTGGATGAATATTTTGGTCGTTTACGTATAAGGTTATTACGTTTGATAATACGATTAATGGTTGCCATAGAAGGTAGCTCTTCAATCTTTTGGCTTAATTGCCAAGAAATATTATCAACACCTATTTGAGCATAGAGTGTTTGTTCTAAATTTTGCCTTTGTTCGATAATTGCTTGTTCCATCTTTGGATCCGTTTTATTTGGGCTGTGGTGTGGTCTTCGTGATAAGCTCGATGACCAGTCTGGGTTACCACTGTTAAACCTTTTTATCCATTTAAATAACCATCGTTTGCTTTTGTTGAGACTTTCATAGATTGCTTTTGGAGATTCGCCATTTTCATAACGTTTTATCGCTAATTCTCGTAGTTCTTTTTCACTCATACCGACCTCCTTTTAGGAGTTCAGTATAAGCTTTTATAAGTGCACGATCTCTTGATATTTTGTGCTTCTAGGGTGCATGATGTCTTGATATTTTTAAGTGCACGATGTATAGATATATATCACCTACGCCCTAGACCCAGCTATTCCAGCTCATCCCTGTGCTTATCCATCCAGCTAAGCCTCTCGCGCGCATACTTAGATTCCTGGATATTATCTACAGCGATCTCCTCATATATCTTTCTCGCGTCAGGCCACCTATCCTGGGCTTCAAATATCTGCGCTGTTCTTAAGCGAGCGCGGGTAGCCCAGTATTTACTACTCGGATACAGATAACCTACCTTAAGATATTCCGCGGCAGCCTCGTCAAAACGTGACTCATCCTCTATGCATTCTGCTATTCTAAACTGAAGCTCAGCGTTAAAATCATTATTTTCGTCGGTAATAGCGCTTGAAAAATAACCTATGGCCTTTCTGTAAAATTCCTTTTGCTGGTATATAAGCCCTATCTTTTTATTTACCATCTTACTGAACTGCTTATCGTCATACTTCTTCAGCAGATCTTCAAGCACCCTTACCGCCTTTTCATAGTTGCCTGATTCTGTCAAAGCGTCTCCTAAGGCCATAGCGGCATTGTATGCGGAATCACTATTTGGATATTCTCTTATAACCTTCTGAAACTGCTCTGCGCCCTTATCTAGATCTCCTTCCCTATAAAGTGTCCAGCCGAGCAAATAGCCGCAATCATCCACTAAAGCACTTTTTGGAAAACCTTCTATCACTCTTCCGAGAGCATTCTTTGCTCTGCCATACAAACCCTGGCTGTAGTAATACTGCGCAAACCAGAATATAACATCGGCCGCAATGTCGCTCTCCGGATAGCGTGAAAGATAGTTATCAAATATCTTAATCGCTACTTTCTTTTTGTCCATCCTGTAATAGCACCAACCCAATTCATACATACTTAGGCGCCTCAACTCTACATCAGGGCTTCTCTTCATAATATCATTAAATACAGATATGGCTTCTTTATATTTGCCTAAATTATATAGACAGCTTCCTGTCTGATATAGAGCCCTGTCCTTTAAGCCGCTTGCGTAAAAACTTTCTACAACTTTATTATACTGTTCACTTGCAGACTCGTAGTCACCCTTCTTATAATACACATTACCCAACTGAAATATTACCTTATCCATAAGTTTACTGTTTGGAAAATTTTTCAGGAAACTCTTAAAAGTCATGGCAGCATTCTCAGTCTCGTTCAGCTCCGAAAAGGTCTCCCCTAGTTTATATTGCGCATAGTCCGCGTAATAACTATCAGGATACTCGTTAAGCACCCTATCGTAATATTCTTGAGCCTTCCTGTAATCCCCGGCAGATGCATAAGTATCGGCTATGCGGCATAGCGAGTTTACCTTTATGTCGGCATTTTTTGCGGCCTTTAGGGACTCTTCAAACTCTTTTATGGCTTTATTGTTATCATGCATGCGAAGATAGGTCCAGGCTAGATTATAATGAGCCTCAGCCAATAATTCACTTTGCTTAAATCTCTCAATAAGCTTCTCATATACAGAAGAAGCCTGCTCATACCTGCCTAATGAATAAAGAGATTCTGCCTTCCAGAGATAGGCGTCATCGAGATATTTACTGTCAGGAAACCTGTCTATCAGGCGGTTATAGTTATCGACTGCCTTGGTGTGAGTGCCCGCTATCCCGTAAGAACGGCCAGCACCAAATAAAGCGCTGTCAGCTATAGCGTTAAAAGAAACGTTAGAAGCTATAGACTCAAACTCCTCGGCTGCCTTATCATATTCAGCCATTCTAAAAAAAGACCATCCTATCCCCAATCGTGCATACGGTATCCATTTCCTGTCACCTGTAAGCTTGAGGGAATCCTTATATAAGGCGTTTGCAGCCTTATAATCTTTTAGCTTATACAATATTTCACCTTTTAGGAATAGTGTGTCTTTCGCCTCGCTTCCTAAGGGGAACTTTTTTAAATAAAAATCTACTCTCTCCTTTGACTCGTTTAGTCTTCCCAGATCATAAAGGCACTCTGAAGATTTGTAAATGGAAGAAGGCCAAATCTTTGAATCTTGGTACTCTTTCATTACTTTTTCAAAATCTGCCAAGGCCTCTTCCGGCTGGTTTTTCTTATAATATGACCACCCTCTTGAATAATACGCATAGGGAATATATTTAGATGTCGGATATTTATCTAGAAGCTGCTGATAAAAAGATATGGCTCTATCATAATCACCGGCACCAAAATTGACTTCGCCACCCCAGTATAACGCGTCGTCTTTGAGTTTTAGTGCCGAGCCATTAAGCACAGCTTCAAATTTATTCAAAGCCATAGGATATTTCTGTTTATAAAAATATGACTTGCCAAGCAGCATGCGTATCTCATCTAGATTGCTGCCGGATGAATATTTATTAACAAATTCACCGGCCTGCTGTATAGCAAGGTCATAGAGGCCATCGTTAAAAGCCTTCTTTATTAGTAAAAGCTCTCTTGCCTCATCATCTGCTCCTCCAAAGCAGGCAGATGTAATAATAAGACATACACAGAGCTGTATTAGTACTCTTTGCAGGGATTTCATAGTGATATAGTATAACAGTTAGTAATTATAAATTCAACTAAAAAGGCGTTTGGTGTTTGGCCTTTTTCTGCCATGTTAATGTATCTTGCTTGAAACAAACCTTAGCAATATTATTTTAGGACGTTCTTTAGATAGGCACCTGTATAAGAAGACTTCGTCTTTGCGACATTCTCAGGCGTATCGCAAATAACTAATTCGCCGCCTTTTTCGCCTCCCTCAGGCCCCAGATCGATAATATAGTCAGCGGATTTTATAACATCAAGATTGTGTTCAATAACCAGGGCTGTGTTTCCCTGGTCAACCAGCCTGTGGAGAACCAGAAGAAGCTTGCTCACATCAGCAAAGTGCAGTCCTGTTGTAGGCTCATCCAGCATATAAAGAGTCTTTCCTGTGGCTCTTTTCGAAAGTTCTGCAGCAAGTTTTACCCTTTGGGCTTCACCCCCGGATAGGGTCGTGGCGGATTGGCCTAATTCTACATATCCCAAGCCAACCTCCTTTAATGTTTCTAATTTATTCCTGATAGGAGGTATATTATAAAATAATTGCAGCGCGTCATCTATAGGCATCTCCAATACATCTGAAATGGATTTTCCTTTATACCTTACCTCGAGCGTCTGCTGATTAAATCGTTTACCCTTGCAAACCTGGCATCTTATATAAACATCCGGGAGAAAATGCATCTCTATTCTTTTTACGCCATCGCCCTCACAGGCCTCGCATCTACCGCCTTTAACGTTAAAACTGAATCTCCCGAGCTTATAACCTCTTATTTTAGATTCGGGTAGTCTGCTGAATAATTCTCTTATGTGCCCAAACGCCCCTGTATAAGTAGCGGGATTTGAACGAGGCGTTCTTCCTATTGGAGACTGATCTATAACTATTACCTTATCAATATTCTCCGCGCCTATTATGCATTTATGCTTTCCGGGCTTATTTACGGATCTGTAAAATTTTCGTGCAAGCGCCCTATATAATATATCATCTACAAGGGTTGACTTGCCAGAGCCCGATACACCCGTTACGCATGTGAGAGTGCCTAGCGGAATTGAGACATCAATATCTTTAAGGTTATGCTCAGAAGCCCCCTTGATAGTAAGCAGCTTCTTATCCTTATAGCTCCTTCTTTTGGAAAGGCCGGAGACTGAGAGATCTCCGTTAAGATACTTTGCGGTAAGGGAATTTTTATTCTTCAAAAGATCTTTTAGGCTGCCGCTGCATATAACCTGACCGCCATGCTTTCCCGCACCGGGCCCCAGATCCACGATATGATCCGCGCTCCTTATGGTAGCCTCGTCATGCTCAACTACCAGGATAGTGTTTCCCAGATCGCGAAGCGTCTTAAGCGTATCAAGCAGTTTAGAGTTATCCTTCTGGTGCAGACCTATACTGGGCTCATCCAGAACATATAGAACACCAACTAACCCTGCGCCTATCTGAGTAGCCAGGCGTATGCGCTGCGATTCTCCTCCTGACAGGGTTGAGCTTACGCGGTCAAGCGTAAGGTAATCCAGGCCTACATTGCTCATAAATTTAAACCTTGTCTTTAGCTCTTTAAGGATCTGCTTTGCTATGGTAGTTTTTTCAATATCAAGCTTTAGCTCATTAAAGAATTCTCTTGCCCGAGCTATAGAAAATCCGCATATATCCGCCAAACTCTTTCCGTCGATCTTAACTGAAAGAGATTCCTTCTTAAGCCTTGTGCCTTCACATTGAGGGCAGGGCTGCATAGACATATATCCATGTATAAAATTGCGCATATATTCGCTTTCGGTTTCGCGAAAGCGCCTCTCCAGATTTGGGACTATGCCTTCAAAATAATCATCCTTCTCAATACCTTTGCCGCTTCCATAAAGTATTATATTCTGCGCATGCCTGCCCAGGTCATTAAATGGAGTTTCAAGGTTAAAATCATGATCATGCGCAAGCTGATAAATAAGCCTGTGGTAATATAATAAAAGAGATTTTCCCCCTTTTCGCCAGGGTTCTATCGCGCCTTCCTTAACAGACTTCGACCTGTCGGGAACCACAAGGTCTGGGTCTATCTCCATCTTATTGCCCATTCCATCGCAGGCGGGGCAGGCTCCGTACGGAGAGTTGAATGAAAAAGCGCGCGGCTCAAGAGATTCATAACTTATTCCGCAATCTATGCAGGCATTCTTGGTGCTATATAGAGTTTCGCATCTCGTATCTCGTATGTCGCCTGCCCTCCGTAGCCCTACCGTAGCTTGCGTGTTTAGGGGCGAAGGGGGGTATGTCGTATTTTTTTGTTTAGAAATAATGACTAAACCGCCTCCGACGCTAAGGGCGGTTTCAATAGAATCGCTTAAACGTCTCCTTATACCCTCTTTAATAGTAATCCTGTCTACAACTACTTCTATATTGTGCTTCTTATTCTTAACTAGTTTTATCTTCTCATTCAAATCCGCCATGCGTCCATCAACCCTGCACCGTATAAAACCCTCTTTTTTTATCTTGTTGAATATATCCTGATATTCACCTTTACGGCCGCGGACAACGGGAGCCAGGATAAGAATAGGCGTTGCGTCTTTGTAATCTAGTATCTTTTCTATTATCTGCTGTGAGGATTGAGTAGTTATGGGCTTTGAACATTTATAGCAATATACTTTACCTACCCTGGCGAAGAGAAGCCTTAGGTAATCGTGTATCTCTGTTGTGGTCGCGACGGTAGAACGGGGATTGCTGCCTGCGACCCTCTGCTGTATTGATATGCTTGGAGAAAGCCCTTCTATGTGATCGACATCGGGCTTCTGCATCTGCTCCAAAAACTGGCGCGCATAAGCGGAAAGGCTCTCTACATATTTACGCTGGCCTTCAGCATAGACAGTATCGAAAGCAAGAGATGACTTACCCGAGCCTGATAAGCCGGTGACTACGATCAGCTTATTACGGGGCAGCTTAAGGTCTATGGATTTTAAATTATGCTCTCTTGCGCCTTTTATTATAATATATCTATTATCATTCATATCTATAAACGTCAGAAGCCCCTCTTTCAAATATGCAAAAGGGGCTTCCGGTTAATTATGCAAATAATTTAAATCTATCTTTTCTTCTTCTTTACAACCTTCTTCTTTACAACCTTCTTCTTTACAACCTTCTTCTTTGCGACTTTCTTCTTTTTCTTCTTCTTTCCGCCGCGGGCCATCTGGGCCATTGAGACGTCTCCTTGCTTGTCGATGAAATATAAAAATCCGGACTGTCTCTTTATGCCGGCCTTTACAACGACTTTAGGTGAACCGCCCTTTTTCTTACCACGAGCCATCTTAGCCTGCGCAACATCGCCTTTTTTATCTACGTAATAAAGATAACCCTTTTCCCTCTTAATCTTACATTTTAGGACCTTAGTTGCCATTTATGTTTTTCACCTCCTTTCCTTTCTTTTTTTATTTTACTCTTTTTAATCGTCGAGCGCAAGGTTTTTTTTAAAAAAAATGAAGAAAATATTTATCGGGTGCTAAAGAAAGATTATGTCCCTATACGGATCGTATCGTCGAGGATCTGCTTCAATGTGGCAGCTGCCGAGAGCGCGGCGAGAAAACTTGTTCTGGGGTTATCGGGGGATGGGACATTCTCTGTGCGGGTAATGAGTCTTCCAAAATCTCCTTCTACTTCTACCTCATGAACATTCACCATATATTCCGGCGATGTAATGATCCTCACCCTTGTCTTTTTAGGGCCTATTCCAGCGATGCTAAGGAGAGCGGAAACATTTATATTTTTTGGAAAACCTTTTACTGCTTCGCTTGCCGTGCCTTCAAAGATCACCTCTTCACCTATTATGGAATCAAGATCGATATTATTTTCTGCTATGTAAGGCGCTCCTTGTAAACCTTGCGGAGGCTTTCGTGTCGTCAATGTTACTCTATTTATTTTAGAGATACCGGCTGCCTTAAGCCCATCTAATCCGCATATAGCGCCGCTGGGAAGTATTATTCTGCATCCTTTTTTTCTGGCATCGGCAAAAAGTTTATTCTTTTTTTTCAAGATACCGCCCACACTCATTACCATAACATCCTTACCTCTGCTTACAGCTCCTTCGCAGATAAGAGCTGAAACGGTGGGTGAGGCAGCTTCAATTATAAGGTCTGATCTATCTATAAGTTTATCAAGCGATAACACTCTCGACTTTTTGAAAAGTTTTGCTGAAAGCGCTTTTGCTTTATCGGAATCTATGTCATAAAAACCGGCTATCCTTGCGCAAGATCTGTAATCTTTGCATATTGTTCTCGCGAGATAACTTCCTATCGTACCGCAGCCGACTATACCTATCTTTTTCACCCCGTACCTCTACTGTAAGAATTAAGTTGTTTATGCATAACGACTATTTTGCTAATTTATATATTTTAATGCTAAAGTCTTTTTAGTCTTGAGGTACGGGGTTCACATTATGATCCTGAAACAGAGACCCATTTCTTTTCACCTGATACAGAGAGCATCCTGTCCACCGCGCCCTTGGCCCTATTTCTTATATCCTCAGGCACTTTTACTTCATAAACCATAAGCTCAAGAGAATGCACAACCCACCCGAGAGTAGTAAGCTTCATGCTTTCACATATAAGGTTATCTGTAGGAACATAAAATCTCTTATCCGGGTTTTCCTGTTTCAGCCTATAAAGCATGCCCATCTCTGTCCCGATTATAAATTCTTTTGCTTTTGAATGCTTAACATAGCCCAGCATCCCGCTCGTCGACGATATATGATCGGCAAGCATCAATACATCGGGGTTGCATTCAGGATGCGCTATAAATTCCGCTTTAGGATAAAGTTTTTTACACATTTTTACCTGTTCAGGATGTACCCTTATATGTGTTGGGCAAAACCCTTCCATCATTATAATATCTTTTTCAGGAGCTTTGGTCTGGACATATTTTGCCAAATTTTTATCAGGGACAAATATTATCTGCCTCTCTTTCATGGACTTGACTATCTCCACGGCATTACGCGATGTACAGCAGATATCGCTCTCTGCCTTAACATCCGCGGAGGTATTCACATAGCATACTACAGAAGCGCCGGGGTACTCCCTCTTTTTCGCTCTTACCTCTTCAGGCGTAACCATATCCGCCATAGGGCAGCCGGCTTCTTTTACCGGCAGAAGTACCTTTTTATTTGGATTTAGTATAGAAGCTGTTTCCGCCATAAAATATACTCCGCAAAATACGATCACATCCGCGTCAATCTTTACAGCTGCCTTGCTCAAGGCCAAAGAGTCGCCTGTAATATCCGCTATATCCTGGACCTCATCCCTTTGGTAATTATGCACTATGATAACCGCGTTGCGCTCTCTTTTAAGCTCAAGTATACGTTCCTTCAGCTTCTTAATATATAGCTTATCATCCGCTTCAGTATAATGTCCCATCCTGTTTAAGTCCTCTTTATCTTGTTATTTTCATCTAAGAATATGGCTTTGGGAACTATCTTTAGGGCCTCCTTAGATTCGACTAAGCAATAAGATATTATGATTACCCTATCCCCGGGCTGAGCCCAGCGCGCGGCGGCACCATTCATACATATTGTGCCGGTATCCGGCTCCCCTTCCATTACATACGTTTCAACCCTTGAACCGTTATTTAAGTTTACTATCTGCACCTTTTCTCCGGGAAATATATCCGCTTCCTTAAGAAGAGCTGAATCGATAGTAATACTTCCTGTATAGTTTAGATTAGACTCTGTTATCTTAGCTTTGTGTATCTTAGACTTATAGACTATCCTAAGCATTTTTTATCTCCTTGAATTATGTCCTACTAATATATTATCTATTAACCGTGTCTTTCCTATGAATACCGCGATAGCTATAAGCACCTTTGAGTTTATATTTTTTTCTTCTCTTAAGGTATAAGGATCGACTATACTTATATAATCTATCTTGATGCCGAGCTTACTCTTTATCATGCGGCGCACAACCGCTTTTACCCTACCGGTATTTTTGCATCCTGCGTCGATCAAGGCCTTGCCTATTTTAAGGGATTCATAGATAACAGCTGCTTTCTCTCTTTGGGCGCATGTTAAATATTGATTGCGTGAACTCAGGGCAAGCCCGCTTTTCTCCCTTATTGTGGGAAGTATCTTTATCTTAAAGCCCATGTCAAGGTCTTTGACCATACGCGTCAGAATGAGCGCCTGCTGATAATCTTTTTGGCCAAAATAGGCAATATCAGGCCGTACTACATAAAAGAGCTTTGCGCATATAGTGCAGACACCCTTAAAGTGGCCCGGCCTTGAGGCTCCGCACATAATACCGGGTAGTTCTTTTACATCAACAAAGCTCCCATAGCCTTCCGGGTAGATCTGTCTTACGCCGGGTGAAAAAACTATGTCAACTCCCGCAAGTTCCGCCTTCCTTTTATCGCCGCGTATGTCTCTTGGGTATTTTTTATAATCTTCGTTTGGGCCAAATTGACTAGGGTTTACGAAGATGCTCATAACTACTATATCATTTTCTTTTCGCGCTCTTCTTGCAAGCGACAGGTGGCCTTCGTGGAGACTGCCCATGGTTGGGACAAAACCTATCGACTTGCCACCGGGATCCTTAAGCCTGCTCGCTGCCTCCAGCATCCTGCTGGGGCTTTTGATCACTATCATTGTCGGCGCTGCTCCTTAAATCTAAGATCAAGTCTTTAATAGACCTCTTTAATACAGGGTGCATGAGATCAGGCGCTATCTCAGATAAAGGCTCAAGGACAAAGAGCCTCTCATGTAAAAGCGGGTGAGGTATAACAAGGTTATTGCCTTTCATCATTACATCATCATAAAAAAGTATATCAAGATCTATTGCGCGCGGGCCCCATCTCTTAGGCCTCTCATTTTCTTCATTTTTTAAATACACAGGGTTCATCTCTAAATTTCCATCCTGGAGCATCTTAAGCTGCTCATCAACGGTCAATCGTTTCTTAACAGAATCCTTATCCCTACCAAGCTCTCTCTCGATAGACTTTAAGGCATCAAGCAGCTCATCAGGATATAAAGTGGTCGCTATCCTGAAGGCGGCATTTAAAAATTTTGGCTGATCTATATTGCCCACAGGTTCAGTCTCTATAATAGCGGAGACCTTTTCGACCTCGACACCTTTCCTGGACCTTATCTTATCCAAAGCTAAATCTATATTCTTCTGCCTATCACCAAGATTAGAACCTACCCCTATATATGCGGTACTCATTTATGCAGCCTCTTTATTCTCTCTACTGTCTCTTCCAGCCTCTCTTCAGAGACAGTAAGGGCCATCCTTATATAACCTTCGCCGTTAGGCCCGAAGCCAACGCCCGGCGTAGTTACTAAGTTTGCCTTCTCAAGAAGCATCGTAGTAAGTTCACTTGAAGTATATCCTGGAGGGACCGGCAGCCATATATAGAATGTAGCCTTTGCTTTTTCAACCTTCCAGCCCAAATTATTGAGGCCATCTACTAATATATCTCTTCTCCTGCAATACATCGCGTTAAGCTCATCGAGATGTGACTGATCTCCTTCAAGGGCGATAATACCCGCGAATTGTACCGCCTGGAAAATACCGGAATCGATATTTGCTTTTACTTTTTTAAGCGCCGATATGACATCGGCATTCCCGCACGCAAACCCCAGCCTCCAACCTGTCATATTATACGTCTTTGATAATGAATGAAATTCAATCCCTACATCCTTTGCGCCGGAAACCTGCAAAAAACTTGGGGGCCTATAGCCATCAAATGATATTTCTGAATATGCCGCGTCATGGCATATGATTATATTGTTCTTCTCTGCGAAATCTACCGATTCCTTAAAAAATTCCTTAGTTGCTATCGCGGATGTAGGATTATTCGGATAATTCAAAAACATTATCTTACTTCTTTTTGCCACCTGATAATCAATGGCATCAAGATCAGGCAGAAAATTATTTTCCGCTAAAAGCGGCATAAGGTAAGGAACGCCCCCTGCAAAAATAGTACCTGATTTATAAGGAGGGTAACAGGGGTCGGGTACAAGCACCTCATCGCCGTGATCAACAAAAGCAAGCGGAATATGCGCGATGCCTTCCTTGGAGCCTATAAGCGGCAGTATCTCCGCGTCGGGATCAAGCTCTACTTTAAAGCGGCGCATATACCAACGCGCTATGGTCTCTCTTAACTTTGGAAGTCCTGAACCCAAAGCATATCTGTGATTCTGCGAATCCCGAGCCGCCTTGTAAAGCTGCTCTATTATATGCATTGGGGTTGGCTTATCTGGATCGCCTACACCCAGATCGATTATATCCCTGCCTTCATTTATTGCTTTTTTCTTTATGCGGTCTATCTCAGCAAAAAGATAAGGTGGTAATTTCCTAAGCCTGCTTGCTGTTTCTATTTTTATCATATTTCAAACTCCTTCTAAAACATCCTGCATGTTATATAATCCGGGTGATTTATCCGCTATATATTTCGCGGCGCGCAGTGCGCCCTGAGCAAATATATCACGTGATGAAGCACGGTGCGTTATCTCTATCCTCTCATTTTCCCCAGCATACACTATTGTATGTTCTCCCACGATGCTGCCGCCGCGAAGAGCGTGAATACCTATCTGGCCCTTGGGCCTTTGGCCTACATTACCTTCTCTCCCATATACAGCTAAATCATTGAGCGGCTTGCCCCTTACCTCCGCTATAAGCTCAGCTATTTTTTTTGCGGTTCCACTTGGCGAATCCTTCTTCTTATTGTGGTGTAACTCTACTATTTCTATATCGTAGCTGTCTCCCAAAGCAGAGGCTGCCTCAGGAGCCAGGCGAAACAAAAGGTTGACTCCAACTGACATATTTGCTGAAAATAGAACAGGTATAGAAGCAGCGGTCGACTTTATTATCTTTTGCTCTTCATCAGTGATCCCTGTTGTTCCTATAACTATGGGCAGTTTAAGCTTTCTCGCGATGCTTAGGTTTGAAACAGTTGCCGTGGGTGTAGTAAAATCTATTATCACATCCGCATTCTTGGCTGCCTGCTCCAATTCAGCTGCCACCTTAAGGCTGGTATCTTTAACGCCTATTATCTCTCCAAGGCCCTTTCCAACATCCGGATGCGCCTTTGATTCAACCGCGCCGGTCAGTTCAATACCTTCAACCTTGAACGCGAGCGACGCTATCCTTCTTCCCATCCTGCCGCAGCAACCTGTAACCACTATTTTCGTAGCCATAATTCACCTCTTTTTAAAACATTACGCCAAAATACCATAATCAGTCAATGCTTCTTTTAGTCTTTTTCTATTATCGGATGAGATCTCACACATTGGAAGCCTTAAGCCCGGTTCTATCATTCCCATCATATGCATAGCCGCCTTCACCGGTATAGGATTTGTCTCTATAAACATCGCATTTATTAAAGGAAGCATCTTATAATGAAGCTCTCTCGCCTTATCCAGGTCTCCCTCAAAAAATGCCGCGACCATGTTAGAAACATCCTTAGGCACAATATTAGCGACAACGGATATTACTCCGCATCCGCCTATAGCAAGAAGCGGGAGCGTCAATGAGTCGTCACCTGATATCAAATCAAATTCCTCGCCACAAAGCCTTCTTGTCTCAGACATCTGATTTAAGTTTCCGCTGGCTTCTTTAACGCCGACAACATTCTTTATTCCTGCAAGCCTTGCCATAGTTCTGGGCTCTATGTTTACGCCTGTGCGCGAAGCTATGTTATACGCTATTATAGGAATAGTAGTAGCATCAGAGAGCGCCTTGAAGTGCCGGTATATACCTTCCTGCGTAGGTTTATTGTAGTATGGGGTTATTACAAGCGCTCCATCAGCCCCTGCCTTCTCTGCGTGGGTTGTAAGCTCTATGGCTTCTTCAGTGTTGTTTGAACCGGTACCTGCTATAACCTTTGCCTTTCCTTTTGCGGCTTTTATAACTATATCCATCACCTTCTCATGCTCTTTGATAGAAAGCGTGGCAGATTCACCTGTAGTCCCGCAGGGAACTATTGCGGAAGTGCCGTTTTTAATCTGAAACGCGACAAGTTTCTTTAGGCATTTCTCATCTATCACTTTACCATTATTTTTAAATGGCGTAATTATAGCTACCATAGAACCTTTAAACATGTCTGACTCCTTGTATATTGTGTGCGAGTTGGGCGGGTTAACGAATTAGCGGGTTAACCCGCACACACGCTAACCGGCTAACTTTTATTTCACCCGTAAAAACTTCCCTTGCTTCGCCTTCAAGGAAAACATTGCTGATCTTATTTTTTCTATCACTATTGAAATATATATTCAATACTCCGCCTCTGGTATAAACCTTTACAGGAGAATTATAGCCCTTCATGACGCTTGTAACTATGGCTGAGGCAACTGCACCGGTTCCGCAGGCAAGTGTCTCATCTTCAACGCCCCTCTCATACGTCCTCATAAAAATACTATTTCTTCCTTTTATCTGGATAAAATCGACATTTGCCCCGTCTGGCATAAAAACATTATGCTGCCTTATTTTTCTTCCTAGGTTAAAAACATCTACCTTATCTATATTACCTACAAAATATATAGCATGCGGGACTCCAGTATTAATATAGTTAAGCTTGTATGACTTATTGCTTAATTTAATAATGATGTCAGTTTTTAGGCCTTTAGGTTCTGTCATATTTATCTTTACTGACTTACCGATTACTTTAGCAGATAAGATACCTGCCCTTGTCTCTATAGCCATCTTAGAACTAACCATTCTTTTAAGCTTAGCGTATAATGCCGCGCAGCGTGAGCCGTTGCCGCACATATCAGGCTCTGAGCCATCAGGATTTAATATCCTCATCTTAAAGTCCGCGGCTTTAGACTTCTCCAAAAGAAGCAGCCCATCCGCGCCAATACCTGTTTTCCTATCACAAAGTCTTTTTGCGATATGCGATATGCGATATGCGATATGCGATATGCGATATGCGATATGCGAACTACTATTATCAATAACAATAAAATCGTTACCCGTAGCCACCATCTTGGTGAATTTCAAACTCTTCACTTCTTATCCTTTGTCTATTACTTGGCTTGCGGGTTGGCGGGTTAGCCTGTTGACGGGTTAACCCACAACCCGCACACACGCTAACCGGCAAACCTACAATAGCACCCTAGGCACCCTCTCGCCTCTGATCAGATCCTTATAAGCCTCTTTTCTTCGTGTAATATAAAATTTACCCTTAATTACCATTACTTCTGCACACCGCATGCGCGCATTATAATTACTGGACATTGAAAACCCGTATGCCCCAGCGCTCATAACCGCTAAAAGTTCGCCACCCA
>JBDRAM010000120.1:0-4949 GCA_043823785.1 Candidatus Omnitrophota bacterium | reverse complement strand
GCTGCATATCCTTTCTGCTTCGCGTTTGCCTACGGAGCGTTTAAGAATAAAAATAGTATGCTGATAAGATGCCCGCGTGAGCGTGGTATAACATTTGTTATTAAAAAATCTCCGTTGTCGCTTACAGCAAGGTTTAAAAATATATTAAAAGGCGCGCTTTCCAATATAAAAGTCTTTGCGATTGAGGAGTCTAATGTCTTAATAGTGCCAAACCAGGCTTTATCCAGATGCTCTCCCGATAAGGGTGCCTATTTTAACCTAAGCGGCAGGTTTGACTATATCTGCCCCGCGGCCTTTGCCTCTATCTTTCCGCATATCTTTTATGATATTAAGAATGATATACATAACGCTGATAACAGAATAGCCGCTTGCCCGGACCATATTGTTGACCAGAAGTTTGAGTTTACAGCAAGGCCTGAATCTGACAAGAGAAGCGAATGCGGCTGCTGCGATTTCTCAAAATTTACATTGAGCATAAAAAAGGGAGACAGGGATTCCGAGGATAAGTTTTATATGAGCGAGATACTCAAGGCCTGTAATTTTAAATGTTTCAGCGCCTTTGCCGCGATATTTCCTTATTATCTTACTCTGGCAGAGGGAGGCTTGCTCGGTTTTTATACTAATAACAGAAACAGCGCTATTGTTCAATGCCCTAATACAAGAGGTAAGGTTGAATTTTTAATATTTAAAGACCCTGTTACTGGAAAGATATTCTACAAGGTTTTAAAAGCAGCGGGCAGCTGCCCTATGGGACATGAGAAGGGTGATGAGTTTGAGATATATAAACATCCTGATATAGCGGGCCATATTTTACATATCGCATATCTGTATTCCGCATATCTGCTGCAGGACCCAGCTCATAAGCCGGTTCAGTTTTATGATACAGTAGGGGATGAGAGCTCTGTTTATACGCTATCAATAGAAAAATATTAAGGCAAAGATAAGGAATATATGGTTATTAGACTAGAAAATATACCCTGTCCGCTCTGTGGCTCGCATCAGTCGAGCCTTGAGGCAACTGTGAGAGATTACGAATACAGGGCATCAGGCGATATTTTCAAATACAATAAGTGTGAAAATTGCCAGCTGGTATATCTTGATCCGAGGCCTGTTTTTGAAGATTTAATGTATGCCTACCCCGCGGGCTACGAACAACATTCTTCAGGCATGAGCGGCTACAGCCTGAAAAGGTTTACGCAGTATTTAAGAGCCAGGTTTATGCTAAGGCCTCGCATGAGGCGCATAATGGGGTATTTTCAAAATAAGAAAAATTTAAAAGTGCTTGATATAGGCTGCGGCAACGGACAGGCACTTTTGGCTATCCGTGAGCTAAGGAAGGATTCAGAACTGCATGGCGTGGATCATTCCGACTCTCAAAGCAGCTATCTAAAGGAGAGAGGCATTATCTTCCATGAGGGCGCTTTCGAGTCTCTTGATTTTGAGGAATCGAGCTATGATATAATAATACTTATGCATGTAATAGAGCATTTTATTAATCCGCTTTCTGTGATGGAAAAAGTAAGGAGACTGCTTAAGGAAGATGGGCTTATATATCTTGAGACGCATACCTCCGGCTGTATCGAACAGCGGCTATGCGGGCCGTACTGGATCGGCTATGATGCACCAAGGCATATCACTGTTTTTAACGATGCTTCTTTGCGTAGATTACTCTCGCTTACGGGATATAGTCTTATAAGGTATTCTGATCGCACTATTTCCATAGGCGATATTATATACAGTATGAGGCGCTACTGTATGAGTAAACACCCAGGCAGGCTAATGGATTTTCTTATTTCCGACAGAAACCCTTTGTTTGTATCTTTGTCGGTTGCGGCCAATGCGATAAGGCTGTTACTAATCCCTTCAAGCGTAGCGGCGATAGTAGCTAGAAAAAGAGGCGCTGAATAGATATAGGGCTATAGGATAAGATGGCGTTTAACCTTTAAATAGCTTTATGCGTGTGTTATAATTATTATTACGATGACCTTACAAGAAAGAGATATGAATTAGATGCTTGATTACTTGCTTATATTTTTACAAGGAATATTTGCTTTTTTTGTATTTATTGTCCCGGGTTTTTGTTTATGGATCGCTGCGGCTAAAAAGATATCTATTAAAGAAGTACCTCTTGCCGTAGAGTTAGCTATATCATTTCTGATATCCTCGGTCTTTGTAAGTATATTACAATACTTAACGTGTTATCTTATGAAGCCCAAGGCTTCCGCGATATCTGCGGTCTTATTTATCTTATTTACAATTATACTTTTTTTAAAATACGCAAGGCCTGAGATGGCCAGGCGCTTAAGGTCTATAGACAAATGGGAGCGCTCTACCATAGCATTACTGGCAGCAGTATTCTTCTTTTGCCTGTTCTCCATGCCGCTTTCACCATATCCTGCGCAGGAGCCGCTAGGCCTGGGGGACCCCCCCGCGTATTACAGGGTGGTTACAAATCTCATTCATGGCAAAGGTTTTCTGCAGGATTATTTTCTTACGGGAAGCGAGACCGGCGTATATTTCTATTTTAAAGGCACGCCTATATTATTTTTGGTGACGTCTATATTTTTCAAGATATTCGGCGAAAACTGGTATTCTCTGTTCATATATAATACGCTATCGTCTATGTTGGCGTTTTATCTTTTAGCTTTAGCCGTTTTCCCGGATAATGAGAGCAGGAGGGGAAGAAATATACTTTTTCTCGTATGCTTATCTTTGTCAGTTCCGCTTTTCTTTTTTCTCGCAAGCTTTGGGACCATCGTATTATCCGGAGCGCTAATATTTATTCTTGTTATATATCTTTCCAAGAACGAATCTATTACAAATGTAAAGCTTCGGCATAGCCTTATCGCCCTGTGCCTGCTGTATTTATGGTGTGTGCGCCCCGAAGCTAAATTCGTAGCCATACTTTATATATGCATATATTTACCGTTTAATTTATACTCAAAGCTTAAGAGGAAAAATCATAAGGTATTAGCCCTGGCAACAGTGTTAATACTCATGATATTATTCTGGTGGAATATCCCTTATATATCGAAGACAGCGCTTGAAAAACACGCAACCATAGCTTATTACAAGTACAGCAGCGAAGATGACAGTTTTAAGATAAGGATACCCGGTGAGCTTACCACAGTCGATAAGATGAAATCCTATGACCATATGGCAGGGACTAGTCGTGCTGATAGCTTAAGGAACGAATCCATAGGAAGAGAGATCAGGGCCCATCCCTGGGCATTCGTTAAATACCTATTCGACAACTATTATTATAGCGCAAATGTAGTGGCTTTGATGACGTATGCTCCGGGCTTTCTTTTCGAGAGGACGCTGAATACACAGCGCTTTGTCCCTTTTCTTATAGTGACCCTGATAATACTATATTCAGCAATAGGCAGAAGATATAGACTTATTGTTTCTATAATATTCTTTTATATGCTTACCATACGCATAATAAATTCATGGGCGCATATAAGACATTTTTTTATAATTTCACTTCCTCTGCTGGGAGTCTTCTTATGCAGGATCAGGGATGATCTGGCAAGACTGCCAAGAAACACTCACCGTAAAACGCCTAGCAGCAATATTGTTTTTAACACTACGTTTATAGCGCTGGCGGCTATTATTGTCTTTAATTCCGTCACAACCGTTTCCCTGCGGCTTGATGAAAGAAACAGAAGGCATATACCGATACTTAAAGCCGTAAGAGAGTATACCAGGCCGGAAGATAAGATAGTCTCTAACTTTCCCATATTGATTACCTGCATGACAAGCAGATATACCATAGGCGCTATGAATATAGTGGAATTATTGCCGATAATTATCAGATATATGAATCCTGACGTTATAGTAATAGATAATGCGCGTAAAGATGGAGCTAAAAATTATAGTATTTATAAAAAGTTTGTGAAAAGCGTATATGGCTATAAAGAGGTTTACAGCGATGATGAAAACGAATTTGTCTTATTAAAGAGAGAATAAAGGATAGCATGTAAAATGTCTGATAAAAGCAAAAACGAGATTTATTATAATAGCTTAGACGTCAATGCGAGGCAAAGGCACCGAGATATTGTATATGATAAAAGAAGCCTTGGTATCTGTGAAGATATAATTGGTTCAATAATACAAAGAATCAAGGTGGATGAGCCCATAAGATGGTTGGATGTGGGTTGTGGAGTGGGCCGTTCTTGTGAGATACTAAAAAAGATAAGCGCTATATATACCGGCGTAGATATTTCCGAGGCAAATATTCAGGCTTGCAGCCGCAAATATAATCACAATTTTTTATGCGGGGATTTTATAACAATGCCTATTGAAGAAAAGTTTCATTTGGTTACATTTTTTTCGAGTTTACACCATTTCCCTGACTGGAAAGCAGCGATTGAGAAGGCATTATCGCTAATTGATAAGAAGGGCGCTTTGTATATTGAACATGAACCGATGAGATTGGTTTCGAAACTTTATCTATACAGTTTGCATATGCGCTATAAGCCAGGGCTGCTTACAACTCTTCGAGACATAGAGATCCACAATATGGCTAAGCCTACTATACTCCCTAAGGAATTGCCAGAAGGATCTACGCAGTACCATTCGGATTTTGTTCCATTTTTTCGCAAGCTAAACTTAAGAACCACAAACTCTACGCTAGGCTACTTTTTTCCGCATTACAGGAAGATCATTATAATTGATAAGGCGGTAAAATGAAGGTTTTATTATTAAGCCCCCCCTATCTTAAGGACTATATGCGCAATGCAAGATGCGATTTTGTCTCGCTCTCAGGGACGCAGTGGTTCCCTATACTTCTGGGCTATCTGGGGGCGTTCCTTGAAAGCAAAGGCTGCGATGTAAGGCTGGTGGATGCGCCTTCCTATGGCCTTGGCCCTAACGAGGTAGAAGGCATATATCTTGATTATAAACCAGATTTTTTAGTCATATATACCGGCGATAAGAGCCGGGAC
>JBDRAM010000119.1:0-24158 GCA_043823785.1 Candidatus Omnitrophota bacterium | reverse complement strand
GTAGAAAGAGACCTTCTGAAAGCAAGGTTAGCAGCATCTTCTAAATTGCTATACGACGGCTCTATATGCATAACTATAGTGTTATCGTTATTGACTCTAGCCAAGACTTCAAGCACGCTGCCTACTTTATCCTTAACAGGGCTTACAATACGAGCACCTGAATCGTAGACAACCGCTTCCTCTCCTACCAAAAAATCAGAGGTAAGCTGAATTTGCGCAGGCTGATTGCTTAATACTGTAACCATAGAACCGGAACGGATATTGCTATCTTCGCGTCTCTTAAGCATACTTAGGACAGCTTCAAACTTATCAGGCGGTATCCCCACGCTCGCATTTTTTATGCCTGCATCCGAAAGAAAACCTTCTGTTACTTCGGCAATAACGGTGTTTATCTGAAGCTGTCTTTGTTGTATATCCACTTTTTCTATAATATCACTTATCGCCTTCAGATTATCAGGGGTATCTACCACAACCAGGCTGTTTGTCCTCTTGTCATAAACAACTTTACCTCCCTCGCCCTTAACTGTCTCCGCGACTGAAATCAGGGTTTCCGGGTCAGCAGATTTTACCTGGAAAGTCTTTACCTCATACTCTTCCGCTATGGCTTTTTCTATCATAAAAAAATAGCCGTCAAAAAAAGAACGACAGCTATTCCAATGGGTTTGCGAAAACGCGTAAGGATCATTTCTTCCTGAGATAATCGATTGCTTCCTGCCTGCTGTTAAAAATATCAAATATCTTATCCAGTTTAATAAGAGTGAGGACTTTCTTCACCTTCTCATAAACATTGCAGACCGCAAACCTGCCTCCTGCCTCCTTTGATTTCTTATACATGATCACCAAAGTAACCACCATTATCGTACATATATAGGTTGTGTTTGATAGGTCTATTGCCACGCTGTTTTTGCCTTCGCGCAGAAGATTAGAAAATGCTTTTCTTAATTCATCGTTATGATGGACATCTATATCATCCTTAAGCAACGTTATTATATTTACGCCGTTGTCTTCATCTATTTTATAGAATTGCTCTGCCATGGTTTTTACTCCTCTTTAAAATATACGAGTATTATTATACAAAGATATGCGGCAAACTACAACGTAAAAATAAAAACTTTTTATCTTTTTCTTAATTGTGATTTAGTTGCGCGAGGGGACAGTGAGTTATCAAACCGACAGGTTTGCGCTTTCCAAAAAGTTATTTATTATCTGAGTAAGAGGTACGTTTTTACTTATAAAACCTGAGGCGCCCAATTCCCGTGTCTTAGAGATAAGGTTTTCATCGCAGCCATATGCCGTAAACATGACTACGCGCATTTCAGGTCTCTCCTGCTTCATGGTTGCCAGGGTCTCTATACCATCCATGGCAGGCATCCTTACATCAAGCAAAACCGCGTCTACTTTTGTTTTGCTTACAGATTCTAAAGCATCTATACCATTAGTCGCGCACTCTACCTGATAGCCTCTCTGGGTAAAGAGATCCTGAAAGAGTCCCAGGACTTCAGGCTCATCATCAACTACTAGTATTTTTTTCTTGTCATCCATTTTGCTTATCCATTGTTTTGTAGTTTGTGCATGCTTATACACTCTTTCAATTATAATATGCCACAAATTTTACAAAAAATCAATGAGCGCATGCAAAATTTATAAAAAAAACGATGTCTAGATATAACTTGTTATAAATCAATATGTTATGAAACAAATTTTATACTTTTATTTAGTCTTAAAAACTAATATAGCCTGCTTTTACAGCAAATTTGAAGAAAGCTGCTACCATAACAAAAAGTGATGAACCTATTATTACAATGCCTGCCCCCCACTTGACAGGTAATGGTGCGTTCTTAGAACATAACATAAGTATTGATATGGTCATTATTATGGTATAACCGACAAACATTGCCACCATAGACATACAAATCTTCTCCTTAAAGTTTACCCCCACACCAACTTCGAGGCTACAGTTTAAATCGAAGTTGGTGTGGGGGTTAATCTGCCTTTGGGTTCTCTGCTATAAGCCTTTCCAGCGCCTGCGATCTTTTGATATCTCCCTGCTCTTTAAATAATTTCTTTGCTTTATCTAAATTAGCTGCTGCCTCTTTATGCTCTTCCAGGTAGGAATGGGCAACTCCAAGCCGAAAATATGTCTCCGCGTCATTGGTATCCTCAACTATTGCCTTATTGTAATATACTATCGCCAGGCGATAATCACTTAAGAACTCATGCGCCATGGCAAGCCCTTTTAACGCTTCTATATCTTTGGGGTCTATTGTTAAAACTTTCTGATAGCAGATGATGGCCTGCTGATATTTTTTTAAAGAAGTATAGATTACGCCGAGGTTAAAATAGGCTTCGGGGTCCTCGGGATTTATTTCCGCGGCTTTCTTAAAAGATTCTATGGCAGGCTCTTTTTTTTCAAGAAAAGCATAGGCTATACCGAGCCCGTTGCATGCTTCAACATTAACAGGGTTCATATTTAATGCCTTGCTAAACTCCTTTATTGCCTGCTGGTAGTTCTTAGTGTCAAGACAGCTATTTCCATTTTGCACACAAAGAATGCTATCTTTAAGAATGCTATCTTTCAACTTCCCCATACTATTCTTCTCCTGATTTTGATCTTAAAAACTATTGCGCCCTATAAGAAGCTGCTATTTAAACCAAAAATCTCCGCGAGCGCTTATTTCTTTGTATCCTGTATTTACAGTGCAGTAGATTATACCGCGCTTATCCTTGCCGACACTAGGTATATTTATACGTATATCCTGCTCATTGTGCGTAAGGTTCTTATTAACAATAGCTAATCTCCTGCCCTTCTTCCTTTCAATGGTATCACCGGCATTCTCATAGATCTCACACTCCACGCTTACCTTGCCTTCTTCCCAATACACCAAGCGTCCGCTCTCCATATTCTTATAAATGATAGTAACTAAAAGGTCGCCATCTTTTATATATCCGGAAACTCTTATGTAATCGACTTCTTCTAAGGATCTCAGCTTCTCCAATACCTCTGCTGAAAATGATGTAGATGCAAATAAAAGTAAGATAACAGGCAAAGCAAACCATCTCATTATACGCATATTAAAAAACCTTCCCCATTTAAATATATATTATAGGCTATCACGAAACTAATTTTAGCCTATGATTACAGTGATTTTCAAAGAGATTACAGCGGTTACCTAGTCGATAAACAATCTCTATAATCTGTCATTTAGTAATCTTTGTAATCAAGGGCGGTATTTTTGTGACGCCCTAAATATATATTATATTTTACACCCTAGCGTTTTATATATGCAAGCATTAAAAATTAACATACGCATCATTTTTATAATAGGGTAAATTTCAAAAGGAGCGCTGAAAAGTCATCTTGTTTTCTTCCCACCAATACTCCCATGTCGCGGCATCTGCGATAAAATTCTGCCCTGTTATCTGCCTTAGAGACTCTGCCACAGCTTCTCTCATGTCCGCGAATGTATCTTTGAGCTTCTTTATAAGCGGCTCTATGGCTACCCTGCTACGAAGTTCCCCAAGGCGTTTTGCTGTCCTGACTCTCTTACCCCGGTCGCTGTCTTCTAATCCTGCTATAAAATCCCTTCTCCACCATTTTTCCCATGCATCTCCATCCCGCCCAAAATCTTCACCGGTAATTTTTCTAAGCGCGTCCGCGGCGTTCTCCATGACTTCGGGTTTTAGCTTGTCCCTCTTTAAGACCAAAAATAATGTCTCAATATAATCCGGATTTTTCGTTTCCTGCAACAGCTCTAAGGCCATTACCTTTACCTCGACCTTAGCTTTATAATCCAGGAGTTTAGATAGTAGGTACTCCTCTCTCCATTTCTTCCACCTGGAGATATCCCTGCCAAAGCTTTCTCCTGTTATCTTAGAAAGCGCATCCGCGGTATGAAGCTGAATATCTCTATTACTATCATTCAAAACACCTACTAGATATTCTATCGCCTTATCGTATTTTATTTCACCCAATGCGTCAACTATCTTAATTCGTACTTCAGTCTTTATATCCTTCATAGCCGCGATAAGAGGCTCACCCGCGCGCTGGCTTCCCAGTTTTCCAAGCGCCTCGACCGCATTCATTCGGACTTTCCATGCGCTGTCTTTAATAGCTGCTATCAGTGGATCTACCGCCTTCGTATCTCCTAACTTTCCCAGCGCAGATGCCGCGCTGGCGCGGACATCAGGATTGCTGTCAGACAATGCCTTGATAAGCGGCTCTACGCTGCTGGCATCTTTTATCTCTCCCAAAGCCTCAACCGCATAAATTCTAGCTTTATCGATTTTATTGTTTAAGGAATTAATTAAATCCTCTACTGCGGGCTGGCCTATGCATACCAGCGCTCTTTTTGCGCCTGAATAAACATCAGCCCTTTCATCTTTGAGGCAATTAATTAAATCCTCTACTGCGGGCTGACCGATAGAAACCAGCGCTTTTTCTGCAGCTATGCGAACCGCCTTGGTATTATCGCCTAAAGATTCTGTAAGCGGTTTTACCGCACTTGGATCTTTAATATAACCAAGAGCTAAAATAGCATTCTCCCGAGCTTTATCGTTATCGCTTTTAACATTTCCAATAAGATATTTTACAGCGGGTTTACCTACATTTGCCAATACCTCTGCTGCCTTCTTACCGATTATGCCGTTTTCTTCCAACAAGCCGCCCAGTAATGGTACTAAACTGGGGTCTATCGAATCTATACTTGCTAAATACTGCACAGCCTTTGATTGCTCCGCCATATCTTTTGAATACAAATTAATTGCCGGCTCCCTTAAATTTTCCGGCAAATCACACAGCGCGGCAAGCGCCTCCGCGGCAGCGTAACGAACGGATGGTTTAAGATCATTTAATAAAGGGGCTATAAAGTTGATAGCGCCTTTATTGCCTATTTTACCTAATGCCTTTGCAGCGCTTGCGCGTACATCAGCTTCAGCATCATTAAGCAGGTTTAAAAGGTATTTTGCCGTATTTGCGTCTCTTAATTCTCCTAATGCTTCGGCTGAATACTGGCGGACATATTTACTGCTGCTGGATAGCACTTCAAGTAGTGGGTCTGTTGACTTTGGATCCTTTATCTTTCCCAGCGCTATTGCCGCGTTGTATTGGACAGTATCATTCTCATCTTTAAGCGCGTTAATAAGTGAGTCCACAGCATTAGCTGATCCTATCGCGCCCAATGCTTTGACCGCAGCCGCTCTTATTTTCCATGACGCGTCACTCATCATGTTTATAATAAATGGCACTGACACGGATGCTGCGTCTCCCATCTCACCCAAGCGCCTGAGCGCTTCTATCTGACCATCCTCACCAGGTAAATACAATGCCTCAATAGCCTGTTTTAGCTCATCTGATATATCTGTGGGGATATCTGATTGAGGTAAACTTGGCCCTGCATAGCCAAGTTTGACGTTAAAATAAAAAGCTCCGGCAATAAAAAATACCAAAAAAACAGCAGATATTATCTTCTTCATCTCTTCCCCCTGTTTCCTACAGCCTACACCCTACACCCTACAGCCTACAGCCTGCACCCTACACCCCAGCGAAGCCTTGATAAAATCCCGAAATAACGGATGCGCCTTATCAGGCCTTGATTTAAATTCAGGATGAAACTGGCAAGCCACAAACCAGGGGTGGCCTTTTAGTTCTATTATCTCTACTAAATCTCCCTTAGGGTAGATTCCTGAAAATACCATACCCTCTTTAGCCATAATATTCTTAAACCTGTTATTAAATTCATATCTATGCCTATGGCGCTCTGAAACCTTAATCTTCTTATACGCCTTATGCGCGTTGCTTGGTTTCTTCAAGGAACAGGGATACGCGCCAAGCCGCATAGTGGCGCCTTTCATCTTTATGCTCTTCTGCTCTTCAAGAAGGCTTATCACCGGATGCTTAGTCGTCTTATTAAACTCCGTTGAATTTGCTTTTTTTAAGTTACACGCGTTTCTCGCGAATTCTATGACAGCTGTCTGCATGCCTAAGCATATACCGAAAAATGGGATATTGTTTTCGCGCGCATACTTTATAGCTTCTATCTTTCCTTCTATGCCCCTGTGGCCAAAACCTCCTGGCACAAGAACGCCCTGCGCGCCTTCCAGGTATTTCTTAGCGCCCTCCTTCTCAATATCTTCCGAATCAACACGCGTTAAGATAAGCTCCGCATCGTTTGCAATAGCACCGTGCGCCAATGCTTCATAAATAGACTTGTAGGCATCCTGTAAAGTAATATATTTTCCAACTACAGCTATCTGGACTTGTTTTGAAGGCTTTCTAAGCCTTTTTATGACATTATTCTCCCAGCCCGACAGATCCTTATCCGAAAAATGCAGGTTTAGATGCCTTGCTATAAGCTTATCCAGGCCTTCTTCTCTTAGATTAATAGGTACTTCATAAATACTCTTGACATCTAAAGCGGGAATAACCGCTTCGCTGTCTACACTGCAAAATAAAGCTATCTTCTCTCTGGCAGCCTTTGTAAGGTTCTTCTCGGTCCTGCATATAATTATATCCGGAATAATACCTATCTCCCGCAGAGTCCCTACGCTATGCTGTGTCGGCTTTGTCTTTATCTCATCTGCTGCCTTTATGTAAGGAATTAGGGTTACGTGTATATTAATAGCATACTCCCTTCCCACCTCCTGCCTGAGCTGCCTTATTGCTTCTAAAAAAGGGAGCCCTTCTATGTCGCCAACTGTGCCTCCTATCTCTACAATAACTACGTCTACCCGTTTTCCATAAGCTACCTTTTTTATACCATTTTTTATAGCGTCTGTTATGTGAGGTATTATCTGAACGGTCTTTCCTAAGTAGTCGCCTCTTCTCTCCTTTGTTATTACCGAAAAATAGACTTTACCTGTTGTAATATTATTATCTTTGGTAAGTTTCGCGTGGGTGAAACGTTCATAATGGCCCAGGTCGAGGTCTGTCTCCGCGCCATCATCGGTAACATATACTTCACCGTGCTGATACGGATTCATTGTGCCGGGGTCAACATTGATGTAGGGGTCGCATTTTATAAGAGTTACTTTTAATCCTTTTGACTCAAGAAGCTTGCCTATTGACGCGGCGGCAATACCTTTTCCAAGGCTGGAAACAACTCCGCCTGTTACAAAAATATATTTAGCCATTTTCTAATCCTTTCAGACCACAAATAGGCTCTTCGTTGAGTAATTTGGATCGCTTGTAAGATTGACGCCTAAGCGTCTTAATCCGGCTTCATCGCCGGGTGTGGGAATATGTGTAGTATGCACTTCGCAGCCCTGAAGCTCTTTGAGCTTCTCCATAGCCAGTTGAGCTGCGGGATTTGACGTCACGCTTATGCTCAAAGCTATCAGGGCCTCCTCTAGATCAAGGCTTACTGCTTTTTCACCGGAGATATTATTTTTAAGCCTTCCTATGGACTCTATAATATTAGGCGAAAGAAGATGTATCTTATCGGGAATCTCAGCAATCACCTTTATCGCGTTTAGAATAAGGCTTGAAGATGCGTGCATTGTAGGTGAGTTTTTGCCTGATACGATAGAGCCATCTTTTAATTCTATGGCCCCGCCGCAGAATATCCCTTCGTGGCCTTTTTTCTTTTTTTCAGCATCTTCCGCGGCCCTCCTTGCGGGAGCAACCACATTTCTATCTTCAGGCTTAAGGTCAAGTTCTTCCATAATAATCTGGGCCCTTTCTACAGTCCCTTTATCCACAAAACCCATGGCATATTCGCACCTGCACCTGAAATACCTTCTTACTATCTCCTGCTTGGCAGCCTCCCTTACGGCCTCATCATCCACTATGCCAAAGCCCGCGCGGTTTACGCCCATATCAGTTGGTGATTTATAAATAGGTTCGGCTCCTGTTATCTTCTCTAATATCCTTTTAAGAACAGGGAATATTTCTACATCGCGGTTATAATTAATAGCGACCTTCTTATAAGACTCAAGATGAAAAGGGTCTATTAAATTAAAATCTCTTAAGTCCGCAGTTGCCGCCTCATAGGCGACATTGACCGGGTGTTTAAGAGGTATATTCCAGATAGGAAATGTCTCAAACTTTGCGTAACCGCCCTCTTTCCCTTTTTTGTAATCGTGGTATAACTGGGAGAGGCAGGTAGCTAATTTTCCGCTGCCAGGCCCGGGGCCCGTAACTACTACAAGCGGTTTTTTAGTCTTTATATACTCATTCGCTCCATAACCTTCATCGCTGACAATAAGATCTACGTCCGTAGGATATCCTTTAGTAAAACTGTGGGTATATACTTTTATGTTACGGCGTTCAAGTTTATTTTTAAATATCTTTGCCGCGGGCTGGTTATCAAAGCGGGTTATTACTACCGCGGATACCTCTATATCCCAGGCTCTCAGATCATCTATTAATTTCAGGGCATCGGCGTCATATGTAATGCCAAAATCCGCCCTTACCTTTCTTCTCTCTATGTCTCCGGAATATATGCATAATATAATATCGGCTTTATCCTTAAGCTTCTGCAGGAGCCTCATCTTTACGTTGGGATCAAAGCCCGGCAAGACCCTTGACGCGTGATAATCAAATATTATCTTCCCCCCGAACTCAAGATATAATTTGTCATCAAATTTCTTGACCCGCTCCAGGATAGCATGAGTCTGTTCTTTTAAATATTTTTCATTATCAAAACCTATCTCTTTAGGCATATTACTTTTTCCTTTCCAGTATTTTTTTTGAAAATCTTTTAGGCAGTTCCGTAGGGTATCTTCCGCTAAAACAGGCTGTACAAAATTCATTCTTTGGAAGAAGCATGGCCTTGAGCATGCCCTCCAGGCTGAGATATTTCAGGCTATCCAGGCCTATAAAGCGCCTTATCTCTTCGACAGACTTATCCGACGCTATCAACTCTTTCTTTGTTGGAAAATCTATTCCATAATAGCAGGGTGATATAAGAGGCGGGCAGCTCACCCTCATGTGGATCTCTTTCGCGCCTGCCTCGCGCAAGGTATTGACGCGGCTTTGGCTGGTCGTACCTCTTACGATCGAATCCTCTATGATAACGACTCGCCTGCCTTTTAAAACATCTCTTATGGGATTGAGCTTTACCCTTACCCTGAAATCACGGACACGCTGAGAAGGCTGTATAAATGTCCTGCCAACATAGTGATTACGTATCATGCCTGCTTCGAATGGTATACCGGACTCTTCCGCGAATCCCAATGCCGCGTAATTCCCTGAGTCTGGAATAGGCATAACAATATCAGCTTTGACAGGAAATTCTTTGGCAAGCTGCTTTCCTAAACGCTTGCGTGTCAGGTATACATTCTTTGTGAATATATCGCTGTCAGGCCTCGCGAAATATATGAATTCAAATATACAGTTAGCGTGTTTTTTCTTTTCTGGCAGGGTGGCGGATTTAATGCCGTCTTTGCTTATAAATACAACTTCCCCGGGCTTAACATCCCGTATGTATTTAGCGTTGATAAGGTCTAACGCGCATGTTTCACTTGTTAACACATATGAACCATCCAGTTTAGCTATGCATAAAGGCCTGAACCCATAAGGGTCTCTTGCCCCGACCAGCATACCATCCACCATAGTAACTACGGAAAACGCGCCTTCAAGCTTAGAGAGCGCGTCTAAAAAGCTCTCCTTATAATCCTTTTTACGCAGGCGGGCGAGAAGATGAATAATGATTTCAGAGTCCATGGTAGACTGGAATATAGAGCCCGTATCTTCCATGCCGCCTCGAAGCTCCGCGGCATTTGTGATATTTCCGTTATGCGCTATAGCAATGTGGCCGCCTTTGTGTTTTACCAGAAAAGGCTGGATATTGCTCGCGGTGCTTGAGCCCGTAGTCGAATAACGAACATGGCCTACAGCCGTATCTCCGCGCAGCGACCTCAACACCTTCTGGTCGAATACATCACTGACTAATCCCATGCCCTGGTGTTGTCTTATCTTGCGCCCATCAAAGGTAACTATACCAGCGCTCTCTTCGCCCCGGTGCTGGAGCGCATAGAGCCCGAGGTATGACAGTGACGCCGCATCCTTATTTCCGTATATTCCAAATATCCCGCACATTTGCTTTTACCTTTTTCTCGTGTTTTCGTATATCGTATGCCGCATATCGTATATCGTTTTTGCGATATACCACATGCTATATGCGACATGCAAAATCTATTCTCCCTACACCCTAGACCCTACACCCTGCACCCTGCACCCTACGCCACAAAGCCAAGGGCTTCCTTTATGCTGTTCTTCCAGGTTTTTTTAAGTTTTATCAAGTCAGCGTCAATAACCTTCTCATTCTTTACGCTGATCGCCAGATTGCCGCCTCCGGTAGTTCCTAAAACCACGAAGGCTGCTTTGTTCTTTTCTGCTATCTGCTTAATCTTTGCCACATTCTTTTTATCACAGGATAGGATGATCCGAGACTGCGATTCACCAAACAACAGCGTATCTTTTCTTATCTTATCTTCAAGCTCAACATCAGCGCCTATCAGCTTATCTCCTGAAATACAAGACTCAGCCAGAGTGACAGCTAAGCCGCCTTCTGAGCAATCATGCGCTGAATTAACCAGGCCTTTTGTTATGGCCTCAAGCGCCGCTTGCTGAACAGCTATCTCCATATCGATATCAAGATCCGGCGCGTCTCCTTTGACCATATCATGCATGACCTTAAGATATTCGCTTCCGCCAAGCTCTTGTTTATTAACGCCCAAAAGAATGATAGCGTCGTTGTTGTTCTTAAAATATTGTGTGCATACATTTTCAACATTATTAATAATGCCTATCATGCCAATAGTAGGTGTAGGGTTTATCGCGCCGTTAGGGCTCTCATTGTAGAAAGAGACATTTCCGCTTACAACAGCTATATTAAGATGCTTGCATATATGCGCGATACCTTCTACGCAATTCTTAAACTGCCAGAACCTATCCTCTTTTTCAGGATTTCCAAAATTAAGACAATCTGTAACAGCCACAGGTTCCCCGCCGGAACATACAATGTTCCGAGCAGCTTCAAGAACCGCTATCTTAGCGCCCCTGTACGGATTCAAGAAACAGTACCTTGAATTGCAATCTGTGGTAGCGGCAATCGCTTTATCTGTTCCTTTTATCCTGATGACAGCTGCGTCTGATCCAGGCAAGACCATCGTATTTGTCTGGACCATATGGTCATACTGCTCATAGACCCAGCTCTTATCAGATATTGACGGCGATGCCATCAGCATACTCAGTGCTTTATTATAATCTTTAGGCTCTGCGATGCTTTTTAGATCAAGCTCGTTGACCTTATCAAGATAATCGGGTTTTCTGTGAGGCATATTATATATAGGCCCGTTTGCCAGTGCCTGCGGGCTAACCTGCGCTACCACCTTACCATTATCTTTTATCCTTACGAGCTCCTCGCCTATAACCTTTCCTATTACCACACCATTTAGGTCCCACTTTGAAAATATCTTACTTATCTCTTTTTCTCTTCCCTTCTTCACACAGACAAGCATCCTCTCTTGGGACTCAGACATCATGACTTCCCAGGGCTGCATATTCTCTTCTCTGCGGGGAACGTCTTTAATATCTATCTCTATGCCGGAGTTGCCTGCCGCGGCCATCTCTGCTGTTGAGCAAGTAAGCCCTGCCGCGCCCATGTCTTTAATTCCTAATACATATCCTGTTTTAAGCGCCTCCATGGTAGCTTCTATTAAACATTTCTCTGTAAATGGGTCGCCTATCTGAACTGCCGGCCTCTTTTCTTCACCCTCTCTGAATTCCTGCGAAGCTAAAACACTGCAGCCGCCTATACCATCTTTTCCTGTGCTTGAACCTACATACATTATAGAGTTTCCAACACCAAAAGCGCGTGCCCTTGCAAGGCCTTTTCTGTCAGTAATTCCTATGCTCATAGCATTTACAATGCAGTTTCCGTTGTAGCTCTCATCAAAATATATCTCACCGCCAACCGTGGGAACTCCAAGGCAATTACCGTAGAATTGTATTCCATCGACCACACCGCGTAAAAGATAACGGTTATACGGTTCACTCAAAGGGCCGAACCTTAATGAATTTAATAAAGCTATCGGCCTTGCTCCGGCAGTAAATATGTCTCTTATGATTCCTCCAACACCGGTAGCGGCGCCTTGCTTTGGCTCGATTTGTGAGGGGTGATTATGGCTCTCCATCTTAAAAATTATCGCTAAATTATCTACGATGATTCCACCCGAATCCTCGCCTATCAATACCTCATATCTGCCTGTCTTGGGCAGCAGCCGTAAAAGATTGCGTGAGCGTGGATATCCGCAGTGCTCTGACCACTCAACAGAAAACATAGCAAGCTCTGTAGGCGTAGGATCCCGCCCAAGTATACCGCGTATCTTGCTGTACTCATCGTCTTTTAAACCTAAGCTCCTGTAAACTTCTTTCTTAATCATTTCACACCCGCAACTGGCTTACCCGCAAACCCGTTAACTATCGATTTAAATATCAATAACCCATCCGAAGAACCTAGCTCTGCTTCAGAGCTCCTCTCCGGATGAGGCATCATGCCTAACACATTTCCCTTTTCATTTACCATGCCTGCTATATTCGATAACGCGCCGTTTGGATTCGATTTCTGGCTAACATCTCCTTCGGAATCACAATATCTGAAAACTATCTGTTTTTTTTCTTCAAGCCTCTTTAACCCCTTCTCATCTATATAATAGTTGCCTTCGTTATGAGCTATCGGTATCCTTAAGACCTGGCCACTTGCACATTGATTTGTAAAAGATGTCTTGATGTTCTCAGTTCTTATATTTACATATTTGCAGATAAAATGCAGGTTCGTATTTCTCAACATGGCTCCGGGCAGAAGCCCTGACTCAAGTAAAATCTGAAAACCATTACATATACCGATAACCAGGCCGCCTTTGTTTGCAAAATCTATTAAAGGCTTCATTATAGGAGAAAACCTCGCTATGGCCCCTGTCCTTAAATAGTCTCCATAGCTAAAACCCCCGGGTAATATAACGCAATCGAAACCATCTAACTCGGCCTCCTTGTGCCACACATATTTTACCGGTTCACCCAGAACGTCCTTTATAACATAGAAACAGTCCGCGTCACAGTTTGAACCTGGAAATACTATAACTCCGAATCTCATTTATATCCTTTCTTATACCAAACTCTCGACCCTGGTAAGGTAGTTAGGTTATGGTCAGGATGCCAGTTTGGAAAATTAGGTCAAGCATCTGGTTCTCTTTACATTAATCGTTTATGCTAACTACCTAACCAAACTACCATACCGGCTTCATGACCTTTACCCAACAACTTAACCTGGTTAGAATTACTTATTAATCCTGAGAGCTCATTTAATTTCAAATTTATAATCCTCAATAATAGGATTGGCCAAAAGATCCTTGCACATCTTATCAATCTTTTCTTCGGCTAATTTCTTATCTTTTGTCTTAAGCTTAATAATAACAAGTTTTCCTATGCGCGCATCTTCCACATCGTCATAACCAAGCGACTCCAGCGCGTGCTTAATAGTCAAGCCTTGAGGATCTGCTACAGTCTTCTTTAACGTAATATCTACTTTTGCTTCTAACATTTTAACTCCCGTGTCATTTTTCGCCGCCAGAGGCGGCTCCTACTTATACTCTTTCATTTTAGCTCTAGGCTGTCAACTGTGAACTGTGAACTAATTTATTCCCACTCAATCGTGCTTGGTGGCTTAGACGAAACATCATACGTTACGCGGTTTATTCCTTTTACCTCATTTATTATACGGTTTGACACTCTCTCAAGCAGTTCATACGGCAGTTTTGCCCAATGCGCTGTCATGGCATCTTCACTTGTAACAGCTCTTACAGCTACGGCATTCTCGTAAGTCCTCTCATCTCCCATAACGCCGACTGTCTTTAAAGGAAGGAATACGCAGAATACCTGCCAAAGCTTGCGGTAAAGGCCTGAGATCTTTATCTCATCTATCAATATCCAGTCTGCCTCGCGGAGAACATCAAGCCTCTCTCTTGTTATCTCACCGATAATTCTGACTGCAAGGCCCGGACCTGGAAATGGATGGCGGTCTATTATCTCATCTGGAAGGCCAAGCTCTTTGCCAAGAAGCCTTACCTCATCCTTAAAAAGGTCCTTAAGCGGTTCTATTAATTTAAACTTCAGATTCGGGGGCAGCCCGCCTACATTATGATGCGTTTTTATGGTAACGGAAGGCCCTCCAAAAGCAGACCTTGACTCTATAATGTCAGGGTACAATGTTCCTTGAGCAAGAAATTTTATCTGCCCTAGCTTTTTCGCCTCTCTCTCAAATACCTCTATAAATAACCTTCCTATTATCTTGCGTTTCTTCTCAGGATCTGTAACGCCTTTTAGCGCTCTTAAGAAGATATCCGCAGCATCGACAAACTTAAGGTTAATATTATAATGCTTCTTGAATCTCTTCCTAACAAGCCTTGCCTCACCTTTGCGCAGGAGCCCGTTATCTATGAATATCGCGATCAAATTCTTACCTATAGCCTTATGAAGCAGAGTTGTTAAAACAGAGGAATCCACTCCACCGCTTAATGCGCAAAGCACCTTTTCGCTGCCGATTTTTTTTCGCAGCTCTTTGATAGAGCTCTTGACAAAGGAACTCATGTCCCAGCTCTTCTTACAGCCTGCTATCCCCATAACAAAATTTCTTAACATCCTCTTACCTTTCGGCGTATGCACGACCTCGGGGTGAAACTGGACACCGTACGCTCTTCTTAAAGGGTCTTCCATGGCCGCGATAAGGGCATTATCGGTCGATGCTATTATCTTAAATCCTTTTGGAAGCCGCGTGACCTTGTCGCCATGGCTCATCCATACTATCTCTTCCGAAGACAGGCCTTTAAACAGTGTCTCTTTGGATCTTATCTTAAGGTGCGCTTTTCCATATTCTCTTGCGTGTGCTTTTCCGACCATACCGCCCAAGGTCCCTGCCATAAGCTGTGCGCCATAGCATATCCCAAGCACAGGTATGCCGATGTTAAATATATCCTTATCGCATCGTGGGCTTTTGCCTGAAATAACACTTGCCGGCCCGCCTGATAGGATAACCGCGGACGGCGTCCTGCTTAAAAGCGTGTGTGCCTTTATGCCAAAAGGAACTATCTCAGAATATACGCCCAATTCTCTTACGCGCCGCGCGATAAGATGGGTATATTGCGAGCCAAAATCAAGAATCGCTACCCAGTCTTTTGTCATGACTTGTTCTCTTCGTTCGTATGTCGTATATCGCATATCGTATATCGCATTATTTAATCCTATTTAAGCTATACCTTTACCGCTTCTTCTTTTTTATCAAGTTTCTTGTAATAATCCTGAAGAGCCTTCGGCACTATTTTGGCACTAAGCGCTGCTTTTATTCCTTCGACCGCGGCCCTTGCCGCCGCCATAGTAGTGATGTATGGTATCTTATACTGTATCGCCATCTTGCGGATATAACTATCGTCATACTTGCTGTCACGTCCGACAGGAGTATTGATGACCAGCTTTATATCTCCATTTTTTATAGCATCAGCTATATTCGGCCTTCCTTCATGGAGTTTCTTTATGACTTTATTCTCTATTTTATTTTCTGTCAAGATCCGGCTTGTGCCTTCCGTAGCGTATATATTCAGGCCCAATTTTCTTATATCCGAAGCGAGAGATTTAAGCTCAGACTTGTCTTTCTGGGCAACAGTCAAGAGAATACTGCCTTCTGTGGGAAGCTTTGAGCTTGCGGCTTCTTCAGCTTTATAAAATGCAAGTCCGAAGTTATCCGCGATACCCATAACCTCACCTGTTGCCTTCATCTCAGGCCCTAAAACAGGGTCGACTTCGGGGAACATATTAAATGGAAATACAGCTTCTTTTACGCCAACATAAGGAATCTTGCGCCTCTCAAGACTCGTTAAATCCTTTATCTTTTTACCAAGCATTATCTGCGTCGCGATACGGGCTATAGGTATTCCGGTTATCTTAGAAACTATCGGAACAGTCCTTGAAGCCCTGGGATTTGCCTCAAGTATATATACCTTATCATCACATATAGCATATTGGATATTCATAAGGCCATACACCTTAAGCTCTTTTGCTATTCTCTCTGTATAGTCTTCTATTGTCTTGATATGTTCCTGCTTTATTGTCCTTGGCGGAATAACACATGCGGAATCCCCTGAATGAATACCTGCCTGCTCTATATGCTCCATAATGCCGGCTACAAATGTATCATCTCCGTCAGAAAGAGCATCGACTTCCACCTCGGTCGCGTTTGCCAGAAACCTATCTATCAACATCGGATGTTCGGGGTTTACATTAATAGCCTCATCCGCGTATTTCTTAAGCATAGCCTCATCATATACTACGATCATCCCGCGTCCTCCCAGCACAAATGAAGGGCGCACCATGAGCGGATACCCTAGCTTCCTGGCAACCTTAATAGCCTCATCCATAGAGCGCACTGTTGCGCCTTCTGCCTGCGGTATATCAAGGCCTATCATCCTTTTGCGGAAATATTCCCTGTCTTCAGCTAACCGTATGCTTTCAGGAGATGTGCCAAGAATATTAACGCCATTGTCCTTAAGTTCCTGCGCGATATTCAAAGGCGTCTGTCCGCCAAACTGCACGATTACTCCTTCGGGCTTCTCTTTTTCATAAATACTCAACACATCTTCGACTGTCAAAGGCTCGAAATACAGCTTATTGGAAGTATCATAATCTGTAGATACTGTTTCAGGGTTGCAATTGACCATTATCGATTCATAGCCTTCATCGCGTAGGGTAAATGCCGCATGCACACAGGTATAATCGAACTCTATACCCTGGCCTATTCTATTCGGCCCGCCGCCCAGTATCATAACTTTCTTGTTTGGCGATACAGGAACCGAATCTTCCGCCACATAAGTAGAATAATAATAAGCCGCATCCTCTACTCCGCTGACAGGTACTGCCTCATATCTTTCGTTCTTGCCTATGGCTATGCGCCTTTGCCTTACCTGTTTTTCATCTACATTAAAAAGCCCGGCTAAATACCTATCCGCGAATCCCCACTCCTTTGCTTTTGCCAGTTTTTCATCAGGAAGGTTCTTCCATTCATATTTGATCATCTCCTCCTCATAATCCACGAGCTCTTTCATCTCATTAATGAAATAACGCCCTATATAAGTAAGATTATTCAGCTCTTCTATTCCAGCGCCTTTGCGAAGCGCTTCATACATCAAAAATATTCTCTCACTTGAAGGATTGGCCAGCCTCTTTTTTAACTCGCTTAGTGAAAGCTCTTTAAAATTCTTAGCGCCTCCTAAGCCGTATCTTTTTATCTCAAGAGAGCGGATAGATTTCTGAAACGCCTCTTTATAGGTCTTTCCTATGCTCATAACTTCACCTACGGCCTTCATCTGAGTGCCCAGAATATCTTTCGCCTGAGGAAACTTTTCAAAAGCCCATCTCGGGAACTTAATAACAACATAATCTCCCCAAGGTTCATATTTATCGAGCGTGCCCAATCTCCAATATGGTATCTCATCCATATTAATCCCGGCGGCAAGCTTAGTAGAAATCCGCGCGATAGGAAAACCTGTTGCCTTGGAAGCAAGGGCTGATGAACGCGAGGTCCGGGGATTGATCTCTATGACCACAAGCCTGTCATCCTTTAGATTATGCGCAAACTGTATGTTGGTTCCGCCTACAACTCCTATAGCGTCGACTATCTTATATGATAGCTCCTGCATGCGTTTCTGAAGCAGTTTCGGCACAGTAAGCATAGGCGCTGAACAGAAACTATCACCCGTATGAACACCCATGGCATCTATATTTTCGATAAAACATACTGTTATCTTCTTATTCTTTGAATCCCTGACCACTTCAAGCTCAAGCTCTTCCCATCCTATAACTGCCTCTTCGACTAAAACCTGATGTATGATGCTTGCGGAAAGCCCTCTATTGACAATAGTCCTTAGCTCTTCTATATTGTAAGCAGTGCCTCCTCCTGTTCCGCCCATGGTATATGCCGGACGCAGAACTACAGGAAATCCTAAATCCTTAACAATCTCCTCCGCCTCCTCAACTGAATGGCAGGGCGCGGATTTCGGCATGAGAATACCAAGTTTATTCATGGTCTCTTTGAAAACTATCCTGTCCTCTCCTCGCTCTATAGCATCCGCCTTAACACCTATGATCTCAACGCCATATTTTTTCAAAACACCTGATTTATAAAGAGTGGATGAGAGATTAAGGCCGGTCTGTCCGCCTAAATTAGAAAGCAGGCCATCAGGCCTCTCTATCTCTATTATCTTCTCTATTGTTTCTGCTGTCAAGGGCTCTATATATGTCTTGTCAGCCATGCCAGGGTCGGTCATGATCGTTGCGGGATTTGAATTTACCAATACAACTTCATAGCCTTCCTCTTTTAATGCTTTGCATGCTTGGGTTCCGGAATAATCAAATTCACATGCCTGGCCTATTATTATAGGGCCTGAACCGATTATTAAAATTTTGTGTATGTCATTACGCCTTGGCATAAACAGCTCCTTTCTACGCTACCGCTTCTGAATTGTTAGATGTTCTATTTTTAGATATGTATTCCTGTATAGGTTTAACGGAAAAACCGCTCTTTATGACAGATTCTATACCATTTATAGCTGCCTGCGCGCCCTGAATAGTAGTTATGCAGGATACCCCGTGCATGATCGCGAGGTTTCTTATAGGCCGCATATCAGATTGGCTCCTCTCGCCGGATGGTGTATTTATCAGAAGTCCTATCTCATCATTTCTGATAAGCTCAAGAAGGTCTGCTCTCCCTTCGCCTATCTTTCCGACTATCTTACAATCAATGCCGTTTGATTTAAGCACTTTTGCTGTTCCGTGGGTAGCCACTATCTCAAACCCTATGTCAGCTATCTTCTTAGCGATAAAGACTATATCCCTTTTGTCATCATTCTTAACACTTATAAATATCTTTCCCTTTAGAGGAAGCGCGGAATTCGCCGCCAGCTGGGATTTATAAAACGCTATTCCAAAGTTTGAATCTACGCCCATTACCTCGCCGGTAGACTTCATCTCAGGCCCCAATATAATATCTACTCCTGAAAATCTTGAAAATGGCAGCACCGACTCTTTTACGGAAAAAAAGTTTACATGTTTTTCCTCAGTAAACTTTAAATCTGATAACTTCTCACCCGCCATGACCTTGGCAGCTATCTTTGCAAGCGGTACGCCGGTAGTCTTGCTTACAAAAGGTACTGTCCTTGAAGCCCTCGGGTTTACCTCAAGGACAAATACCGTATCGCTTCTTACGGCAAACTGTATATTAAGCAGGCCTATTACTTTAAGCTCTTTCGCTATCGCGTATGTGTATTTTCTTATCTTATCTATAATATCATCGCTTAATGTATGCGGCGGCAAAACGCACGCTGAATCACCGGAATGTATCCCCGCCTCTTCTATGTGCTCCATAATGCCGCCTATTACCGTTATCTCACCGTCGCAAATAGCATCGACATCCACCTCGACAGCGCCTTCTAAAAACTTATCTATCAGTATAGGGTGGTCCTGAGATGTATCTTTTGCCTCTTTTATAAACTCACATAGAGAAGACTCATTGTAGACTATCTTCATGGCCCTGCCGCCTAAAACATATGAAGGCCTTACTAAAACAGGGTATCCTATTTTCTTTGCTATTGCCTCTGCCTCTTCTTTAGATGTAGCGGAACCATTTGGCGGCTGATCTATCTTTAACTTCTTTATAAGCTTTGAGAATTTATCTCTGTTTTCAGCTCTATCTATGGACTTTACAGATGTTCCGATTATAGGAGCTCCTGCTTCCTCAAGCCTCTTGGCAAGATTAAGAGGTGTCTGCCCTCCAAACTGCACTATTATGCCGTCCGGTTTCTCTTTATCAACAATATTCATTACATCTTCAAATGTCAAAGGCTCAAAGTAAAGCTTATCAGATGTATCGTAATCTGTTGACACTGTCTCAGGGTTTGAATTAACCATTATTGTCTCATAGCCAAGCTCTTTTAGCGCAAACGATGCGTGGCAGCAGCAATAGTCAAACTCTATGCCTTGGCCTATCCTGTTTGGCCCGCCGCCCAATATCATTATCTTCTTCTTATCTGTATGCCTTGTCTCATCCTCTACTTCATATGTTGAATAATAGTATGGTGTATATGCCTCAAACTCCGCGGCACAGGTATCTACAAGTTTAAATGTTGCCTCTATACTGTTTTTCTTTCTAAGTTTTCTTACAGATAACTCGTCAGAGCCGGTTAAATCCGCGATCTGCCTGTCGCTAAAACCATATTGCTTCGCCTGATGTAGGAGCGGCCTCTGGTTCGGCAAGCTCACCACCTCTCGAACCATCCCGAGCGAAGTCGAGGGGCCGGCCGCGAACAGAGATGAGCCTTCTTTCACTATTTCAGCTTCCAGTTCTACTATCTGCTTGATATTATCCAAAAACCACGGGTCTATGCCGGTAATTTCATTGATCTGATCAACGCTCATGCCTTTCTGCAAAGCGTATTTAATGTAGAATATCCTTGAAGCATTTGGCTTTTCGAGACGAAGCATTAACTTCTCATCAGGTATGTTTTTGTAATCGAGTTTATTATCGAGGCCAAAATGGCCTATCTCCAAACCCCTTAAACCTTTCTGAAGCGCTTCCTTAAACGTTCTGCCTATGGCCATTGTTTCGCCAACAGATTTCATGGATATGCCAAGTATGTCTACCGCTTCCGGGAATTTCTCAAAAGTAAACCTTGGTATCTTTACTACGCAATAGTCTATGGTAGGTTCAAAAGACGCGGGCGTCTCTTTTGTGATATCGTTTCTTATCTCATCAAGCGTATAACCTACAGCCAGCTTTGCGGCAAATTTCGCAATAGGAAAACCTGTGGCTTTAGAAGCAAGGGCTGAGCTTCTTGAGACTCTGGGATTCATCTCTATAACTACCATGCGCCCGTCTTTCGGGTTGACCGCGAATTGAATATTGGAACCGCCTGTCTCAACTCCTATCTCCCTGATTATATCGATAGAAGCGTCTCTCATCTTCTGATATTCCTTATCAGTCAATGTCTGAGCAGGCACCACGGTTATAGAGTCTCCTGTGTGAACGCCCATGGGGTCGAAGTTTTCTATTGAGCATACTATGACAACGTTGTCTTTTCTATCTCTCATCACCTCAAGCTCATACTCTTTCCATCCGACAATAGACTCTTCAACCAGTATCTCATTATTCATGCTATTTTTAAGGCCTAAGTCAGCTATACTTTCAAACTCTTCTTCTGTTTCAGCAACTCCTCCTCCTGTGCCGCCAAGAGTAAAACTGGGCCTTATGATAAGAGGCAGTCCTATTTTTTTCAAGGCATCTTTTGCTTCCTGCATATTATGCGCAAGCGCGCTCTTGGGTAGATCAAGGCCTATATTCTGCATAGCCTTTTTGAAATAATCTCTATTTTCAGCCTTTTTTATGCTATTGTAGTCAGCACCTATCATCTTTACGTTGTATTTATCCAGCGTTCCGGCCTCATAAGCTTTGACAGCTGTGTTTAATCCGGTCTGGCCGCCAAGTGTAGGAAGTAACGCGTCAGGCCTCTCTTTTTCTATTATCTTTTCTAAAACCTCGGGAGTTATAGGTTCTATATAAGTAGCATCAGCCAACTCAGGATCTGTCATTATGGTCGCTGGATTGGAATTGACTAAGATAACCTCATATCCTTCCTCTTTGAGCGCCTTGCACGCCTGGGTTCCCGAATAATCAAATTCACAGGCCTGGCTTATTACTATAGGCCCTGATCCGATTATCAATATCTTATGTATGTCTGTTCTTTTAGGCATTGTTTTGTATCTCGCAAAGAGTCCATTTCTAACCTGGTTAAAAACAGCCTATTTTAACCAGGTTAAAAAGTGCCAATTTTAACCTGGTTAGATTAGTTATCCATCATATCCACAAATTCATCAAAAAGGTATCTCGCATCATGAGGGCCTGGTGAAGATTCAGGATGAAACTGCACAGAAAATATAGGCATCTTCTTGTGCCTTATTCCTTCAAGGGTATTATCATTCAAATTTATATACGTAATCTCTATATCATCCTTAGGCAGTGAATCAATATCAACACAAAAACCGTGGTTCTGAACAGTTATTAAGATCTTTCCCGTCTTTAAATCTTTTACAGGGTGGTTTCCGCCATGGTGCCCAAACTTAAGCTTATATGTCTTACCGCCCATAGCAAGGCCCAGCATCTGGTTGCCTAAGCATATTCCAAAAATAGGCAATTTACCTAATAGACTTTTTACTGTTTTAACGACATAGGGTACTGCCGCGGGATCTCCCGGCCCGTTTGAAAGAAGTATGCCATCAGGTTTCTCTGCCAAAATCTCATCCGCGCTTGAATCTGACGGCATAACCATAACCTTGCAGTCTTTCTCAGCCAATATCCGAAGGATATTATACTTTACTCCACAATCCAGCACTACAACCTTGTATCTTCCCTTTTTAGACCATTCAAAAGGCTTATCTGATGTAGCATCTTTAACTAAGTCTACGCCAATGAGCCCTGGCGAGTCCTTTGCCTTTTTTACAAGGCTTTTAACATCGAGGTCTTTGGTTGAAATAACAGCTTTCATCGCGCCCTGGAGCCTGATACGCCTTGTAAGAGCGCGTGTATCTATGCCTTCTATGCCGATTACGTTATTCTCTTTTAAGTATTCAGCCAGGCCCTGCTTGGAGCGCCAGTTGCTTGTGATGTTACTCAGTTCTCTTATAACAAAGCCCTCCAAAAAAGGCTTTCTCGACTCAATGTCTTCTGAATTTATTCCGTAATTTCCGATTAGGGGATAGGTCATCATTACTATCTGACCTTTATAGGAAGGATCTGTGATGATTTCCTGATAGCCTGCGAGGCTTGTGTTAAATACTATCTCACCGTATGTTTCACCGGATGCACCGAAAGAGAAGCCTTTAAAATTAGTACCATCCTCTAAGGCTATTAAAGCTTTTGATCTTTTAGTGTAAGTCATTAAGTTATTCTTATATTATATGCGGGGATAGTGTCTGTTAGCGACAAACCGCTTTTATGGGGTTATATTATATCATAGTTTCAATATATTTTGCAATAGATAAAGATGCTGTCAATCCCGGAGACTCTATTCCAATAAGATTTATAAAACCCGGCATGCCTTTGCCTGTCTCATTAGATATAACAAAATCCTTAAACTCATCTCCCTCCGACTGTATTTTAGGGCGTATACCTGAAGTATCAGGGCTAAGGTCATCTAAATCAATAAAAGGTAAAAACCCTTTCACTGATTCGTGAAATGCGCCGGCATGCGAAGCATCAACATCATAATTTAGATCTTCTACATAAAAAGCGTTTGGGCCAAGCTTTAGCTCGCCCTGCATATCTACTACAGTATGAACACCCAGGTTTGTCTTTTTAGGAACAGGGTATATAAGCTTATTCAGCAGCTTTGCCTTGCCGCCGCCTACTCTGAAATATTCACCCTTGCAGTAATGGATGAGATATCCGGAATCTTCGGTATCTATGCCGGCCATGCTGGCTATCTTATCCGAGTAAAGCCCGGCGCTGTTAACAACAACTTTAGCCCCTAAGCTTATCCTCTCACCATCGGCGTCGAGTATGATAACTTCATACCCTTCACCGCTCTTTTCAATACCAACGGCCTCGCATCCATAGGCAAATATAGTACCGCAATCCTTTGCCTGTAATTCCAATGTTTTCATCAACCTGTGCGTATCAACAATACCTGTAGACGGGGACTCGATCGCGGCAACAGCTTCTATATTTGGCTCTGCCCTTCTTAGCTCTTCCTTATTAAGCAAAATAAGGTCGCTTACACCATTAACATGGCCTTGCTGGATGAGACTCTCTAACTCTTTCTCTTCCTTACTATTTACCGCGACAATAAGCTTACCGATCTTCTTGTGGGGCACAGCATACCTTTCACAGAATTCATACAAAAGCTCTTTTCCTTCTAAGCAAAATTTTGCCTTCAAAGAACTCTTTGGATAATATATTCCGGAATGTATGACTTCGCTGTTTCTGCTTGATGTCTCCCGGCCAAAGGTAGGATGTTTTTCTACGGCAATAACGTCCTTGCCCTTGTCCGACAAACGAGCCGCAACCGCAAGCCCTACAACTCCCGCTCCTATAACAATTACGTCTGCTTTATCCATTTCAAGC
>JBDRAM010000118.1:0-4298 GCA_043823785.1 Candidatus Omnitrophota bacterium | reverse complement strand
ATAACGCTCTCTTCGCTTGCCTCGCCCTTTAATACTTCGCAAAGCCCGGGGCTTGATTCAATGCCAAGATACCTTGCTACCGAGCCTTTCCTCATATCCGCGTCTATAAGAAGGACTGACTTATCATTTAGATCATGCGCTAAAGCTATCGCGAGATTTATGCTTGTTATGGTCTTTCCTTCCTGGTGTATAGAGCTTGTTATGGCGAAAGTCTTATAATTCTTCTCAAACCTTATGGACTGTATATTGGTCCTTAGTATCTTATACTGCTCGCCCACAGGTGATGACGGGTCATGAAAAGAGACCACGTGCTCATCTATTGAAGTGTTTTCCACTCTCTTAACCACATATTGAAATTCCGGCTTCTTATTTATTCTTAGTATGCGCTCATCGCCTACTTTTCTAAGTGCTTCTGTAATTCTACCCATTTATATTCTCCTTCAGTTCGCCGCCAGGAGGCGGCTCCTACGTTCGTGCTTTGTTCTTGTGTTCTCCTTCAGTTCGCCGCCAGGAGGCGGCTCCTACGTTCGTGCGCTGTTCTTTATTCGCCGCCGGCCCCTCGCTATCGCTCGGGATGGTTCGAGAAACGGTAAGCTTGCCGAACCAGAGGCGGCTCCTACGTTTGGTTCTTTTATACTCTATTAAAAGTCAATGGCATAATATTATTGCTGTTTACAACGATCTGCTCTTCATCTGATATATTAGCATCCGTCCTGCCCGTACTCTTATATGCTTTATTATACATAAGTTCATCTATTGCGTCTTTTGCTATGTCTTTGGAAATGGTCCTGAATTCATAAAGGAAACCGCCTATCAATGAATTGTGGCATACAAGGTTTATGAGCCTTGGTATACCTTGTGAATAATTATATATATCATCTATTGTTTCTTCCGGGAAAAGCTCTTCTTCTCTCTCGTATCTGGCTATGTTTAGCCTGTGCTTTATATAGCCTGTTGTCTCCACACGGTCTAATGGCCCGAGGTGATAATACATGACTATCCTCTGGCTGAATTGCCTTAGCTTCGGATGGCTTAGTTTTTTTCGCAGCTCGGGCTGGCCTACCAGTATTATCTGTAGGAGCTTCTCTTTTTCAGTCTCAAGGTTTGAAAGCATCCTCACCTCTTCAAGTACCGTAGGTGTAAGGTTCTGTGCCTCATCGATAAGAAGCACCACTGTTACATCCTTTGCCGCCTGCTCTATTAAGTACTTATTGAGAGCGGATAATATATGCGTCTTTGAGGTTGACTTGTATTCTATTTCAAGGTCTTCCAATATTGTGGTAAGAAGCTCTTTCTTTCCGAGGTGTGTATTTAGAATAAGCGCTATCTTTGTAGCGGGGTCTATCTCTCTTAAGAGCTTCCTGCATACAGTGGTCTTTCCTGAACCTATATCGCCTGTTATGACTGTAAAGCCGTTTCGCTCACTTATTGACACTGCTAAGCGATTAAGCGCTTCCTCGTGCCTCGGACTTGAATAGAAAAAGTCTGAATCAGGCGTTAGGTTGAACGGGCTGTTTTTAAAACCGTAGAATTTTTCGTACATATTTACTCCCTGGATACAGGCACTGCTGTAGGGTCTAGGCTGCAGGCTGTAGGCCTACTCGCTGTCTTTAAGTAGTTTAATAAACCACCTAATTTGCTTTGTATTTTTTCGCAATCTTTTATCAAATCATTTTGCTGGGTATCTTTAATGTATCCTAATCTCAAACAGATCTTTAGCAAAGTAATTGTTTCGTATAATGAACCTCTGGCTATAAGTAAAAATTGCCTGAATTCTTTATTTGAATAACGGCCTTTTCCTTCAGCTATGTTCAGTGATATAGACAAGCTTGCTCTCCTTAATTGGCTTGTTATGCCGTATTTTTCATCCTTTGGAAAATCCTTTGAAACAACATATACTTTCTCAGTAAAATCTACCGCTATTTTCCAAACATCTAAGTCTTCAAAAATAAACTTCATATCCCTATCCTTACGCCTAAGCCCTACACCCTAGGACCTAGAGCTTATATCTATCCTCCGAGAATAATATTATATACAATCACTACAAGAAGCACCACGGTTGTAAGAATCGAGAGTGACGCCACCTTTATATTGCGAAGCTTCTGCGCTCTTACATCTGCCTGTGTTATTATCTTTGATATCGCGCCAAGTATAGGTTTTTCAAGATATGCCTTCGCGTCATCCGCGCTTAAGAATGAGTGGTCAAATGCCTCTGCCCCGAACACAAGGCAGAGCCCTGTAAATATACCCATGAATGCCCCAAGGAAAAGTGTGAGTATCTTGTTGGGCTTTACAGGCTTAAGCGGTTTTCTCGCGGGATCAAGGATAGTGTAGCGGGTTCCGTCCCTTGATGCCTCAAGGCGCTGTGTTATCTTTGCTGTCTCAAGGCGCTTAAGAAGCTCATTATATAATGTCTGGTTTACGCCTGTGTCGCGCTTTGCTACTTTGTCTATCTTATCTAATAGAAGCAGTTTGTAGAGCCTGTCATTTGTTGTGGTCGCGAAACGGACTCTGTTTCCGCTGTTCTCATCTGAGCCATAGCCTGACTTTACTATATCATCTCTTAAGACCTTAAGCTCTTCTTTGAGCGCTACTACCTCTGTATCGCTTTCACCGAGGGCGCCCGCGTCTATCTCGAAATTTCCTTCTTCAAGCTCTGTTTTGGCAGCTTCTATCTTTTTTCTGTATTCTATTACCAGGGGATGCTTACCTGTTGAGTCGATAAGGAGATCGCTTAACTTCTCATCCATCTCAGCTATCTCACCCTGTTTAAGCTTCTTCTTATAAAGGTCTAACTGATCATTGATAAAACCTACGGCATTCTCTGTCTCAAGGTTCTGCTGTCTAAGGTTTTCAGCTATAAATATATCAGTTATGGTCTTTACTATATTCATAGACACTATGGGATCCTCGCCATGATAAGATATCCCTATAATATTGGGTCCGTGAAGTTTTACCTTTACATCCTTTCTTAAATTTTTCACAAGGTCCTCAAACTGCTGCTGCGTGCTGATATCTTTCGCGAGATTGAGATTTTTTATAAGCTGATTTATCCTGTCCCAGCCGAGTATCTGTTCTCTTAATAAAGAAAGCCTCTGGGCAACGCTTGTTGAGACCGCAAGGCCCTGTATAAGAGGGTTTATCACCCTTCCCTCTTCGACAAGAATAAGTGTCGAGGACTCATATACCTTGGGCATCACATTCGCGGCTACTATCCCGCCTGATAATCCTATTACAAGGGGGATGATTATAAACCACTTTCTCCTGAATACTATCTTTATGTAATCTAAGGGTTTTTTCGTAATTTCCATATCCATCTTATTTTTCTCCTTTAACTAAATTTAAATGCCTACCGCATAGCGGGCGCTGCCTGTTGTCCCTGTGGCCTGGCCTGCAACGTTTGTTACAGGAGATATAACTCTTATTATCTTTGCCATGACCGTTGCCGGGACATAGAGCACTTCACCGGGCTGCATATCAAAATTCTCTTTGAGGTCTCCCTCATATAAGAGCTTATATACATTTACATCTTTAAAATTATCTTTTCCCGCGTCATCAGGGGTTATAAGCCTGGACCTTCTCATCGCTGCCGCGTGCGTGGGGAGCCCTGACTGAAAAAGCGCCTCGCGTATGCTTATGGTATTGCCCCTCATATAGAACTTGCCGGGCATTCCTACTTCACCGACAACATAGAAAATCTTGCTAAGATAGGCTACTATCGCTATATCGACATCAGGCTCTACTATAAAATCTGATAGTATTTCAGTTAATTGCTTATTAAGCTCTACCTTATTCATGCCGCTTATAAATAAGTCACCTATAAATTTATACTCTATCTTTCCCTCTGAATTTATAGTATATTCACCGCTGAATTCAGGATGCCTTCTTACTGTTATAGCTATAACATCGTTTGGGCCAAGCGTATATTTAACCTCCTGCTCAATAGGCAGTGAGGATACAGGCCCTTGAACTGTAGGAAGCGCGCCAAGGTCAACCTCGATAGCGTCGGCTGTCTCTTTAATGCCGGGTGTAACAGTAGTCTTGGCAAACGCGGTACCTGCGTAAGCTTTCCCAGCCACGCCCGCATGAGAAAATGTCAGCACTGTTATTAATAGGATTACTGTAGAAGTAAATACCTTATTTAAACCAGCTGCAAGCCTCTCCTCCTGATCGTATTCATAGGCTCTCTCAAAGAACCCCTTTATCTCATCCAGGTCTTCCTTTTGATAGAACCTCCATCCGCGCCAATCTCTTTTTGATCTTTTAATCTTTCCGGCTTTCTCCCATCTCATAATGGT
>JBDRAM010000117.1:0-16759 GCA_043823785.1 Candidatus Omnitrophota bacterium | reverse complement strand
AAGGGAACTCTTAAAACTTATAGATTTAAAACCCGCGCAGACCGAGCTCATACTTACAGGCGGTTCCGCGGCTAAGTCCGTGTTAAGAATAGCGGACTATGTAAGCACTATCAAAGAGACCAAGCATCCTTTTAAGAAAGGTGTGTTGGCCCGCAGAGGCATAGAATATTAGAGCATCTGCCTCAAGCTGGTTGCACCTATCAAAAAAGATGTTGACATAATTTTTGAAATAGATATAATATAGCAAAACTATATAGGTGGCAAAAGCCCTAAGAGGGAAATCCGCGAGAATCGGATACGGTCCCGCCGCTGTAATGGCTGACGATTGCTGCAAGTGCCCACTGTCTTAAGTACTCTGACGGGAAGGGGTAGCATAAGGATGAAGCCGGAAGTCAGAAGACCTGCCTATATAACCATGGGAAAACCCCGAGGAAGGGTGAAGAAATCTGGGAGCAACCCCGACTTACATAGTTGGGGTTTCTTTTTTTAAGATGAAAAAATTATTTTTTAACCTCCTTATTTTTGTATTATTTATTCAGGCCCAAAGCACAGCTGCGGAGAATGGGAAAATGAGAATTATCTCTATAGCACCCGCAATGACCGAGATATTGTATAGCTTAGGGCTTGATAAAGAGATAATAGCAGTGACATCATTTTGTAATTACCCTAAGGAAGCCGCTGAAAAGGAAAAGATAGGCACCTTTAGTGATCCAAGCATTGAAAAGATTGTATCTCTTAAGCCCGATATGATATTTGCCGCAGGGCTTGAGCAGGCCATGGTTGTCGAAAGGCTCAGAAAACTAGGGCTAAAAGTTTATGTGAACTATCCTTCAACTATAGATGAGTTATTAAATGAGATAAGTAATATAGGAATGCTGACTAATAGGAAAAAAGAAGCCTATAAGTTGGTTGGTAGCATGAAAGAAAGAATCGATGCGATCAGCAGGGAGACTAAATCGATCTCGCTAGAGAATAAGAAAAAGGTATTTATAGAGATATGGCACGATCCCCTGATAACAGCCGGAAAGGGCTCCTTTGTTGATGAGCTTGTTAAGATAGCAGGCGGCATAAATATAGCCTACGATACATCTAGGCCCTACAGCTATTTTAGCGCTGAGCTAGTAATAGAAAGAGACCCGGATTTTATAATACTTGGCCATGAAGGTGAACCAGATGTTCTATCATCAATGAAAAAAAGGATTGGCTGGGATAAGATAAAAGCAATAAGAAATAGCGGAGTATTTAACGATATCAATCCCGATCTTTTCTTAAGGCCTGGGCCTAGGATTGTAGATGGGCTCGAAAAAATATATAGCAGGTTATACGAAAAATAATGAGACAAAAAGCAGGACCAAAAATAGCGTTACTTTTTTGCCTTTTATGCGCAGCAATACTTTTGGGAATATGGAAAGGTGCTGTAAATATACCTATTGCTGAGATTGCTTCCGAGAAATACCGCATAATCCTGTATATCAGGCTTGCCAGAATAGCTATATCTATTCTGGCAGGGGCAGGATTAGGTGTATGCGGAGTTGCCCTTCAGGCCATACTGAAAAATCCACTCGCAGAACCATATCTCTTAGGAACATCAAGCGGGGCAGGGTTGGGTGCGGTAGTAGGAATTATATTAGGCATTTCTAGTGCCTTTCTACCACTGGCAGCTTTTATTGGTGCTATTCTTAGCATAGTTATTGTATATAATATTGCGCTGGAGAACGGAAGGATTCCTGCTCAGTCGCTTATACTATCGGGAGTTATTGTAGCAGTATCACTTTCAGGGGTAATGGTATTTTTGGCGTCGGTTTTTAGTAATAAGGTTATGCATGGCATTGTCTGGTGGCTTCTTGGAAGCCTCCAGGTTTATGACTTAAAACTTTTGTTAGTAGTAGGCTCTATTGTGGTTATAGGTATAGCTTCGGTATTTTTTCTTGCTCAGGACTTAAATGCTATTAGCCTAGGTGAAGAAGAGGCAACGCACTTGGGAGTAAATATTGAGGCAATTAAAAAGATACTATTTTTTATATGTTCGTTAATCATTGGATCCTTAGTCTCCATTACTGGGATTATAGGGTTTGTAGGCTTAATTATTCCTCACATGTTGAGGTTAGTGGTTGGGCCCAACCATAAAGTACTCATTCCCGCGACCTGTTTTGGGGCAGCAGCGTTTTTGGTCTTATGTGATACATTTTCGAGATCTCTTATGCCTCCTATCGAAATACCTATAGGTGTGATCACTTCTTTGGTTGGGGCCCCTGTATTTATAATTTTGCTCAAAAGGAAGAAAAGGATAGGGTGAGTAATGTCAATCTTAGTTTCCTGCGATAAGCTCTACGGTGGGTACGGAAGAGATACTATAATAAAAGATATATCATTTGATATTAAAAAGGGTGAATTTGTAGGAATAATAGGGCCGAATGGTTCAGGAAAATCTACTTTGCTTCGGCTTATGACCAGAGTGATTCCTCCAAAATCCGGGAGGGTATTGTTTGAAAATAGAGATATAGCACTTGTAGACTTAAAGGAGCTTTTTAAAAAGTGCGCTTTTGTCGGACAGGATACAGTATATAATTTCTCCTTTAGCACGGGGGAGATGGTCTTGATGGGCAGGATCCCGCACCTGAGAAGGATGCAGCCAGAGACAAAAAAGGATATTGAGATAGCAAAGAAGGCACTTCAGCTAACAGATACTTATCATCTCCTAAATAAGTGCGTAGATCATCTAAGTGCTGGTGAGCGCCAGAGAGCAATAATCGCAAAGGCCTTGGCACAGGAGCCTATTTTACTGTATTTGGATGAGCCAACAGCCCATCTGGACATAAGTTACCAGGTGCAGATTATGGACTTGCTAAGAGATCTGAATAAGAGAAGTAAGCTAACCATAATGATAGTTTTACATGACTTAAATCTTGCTGGAGAATATTGCGATAGGTTGATGTTGCTTGAAAAGGGAAGAATAGTAAAGGACAGTAATCCTGAAGAGGTCCTTACTTATGAGAACATTGAATCAGTTTATAAGACGCTGGTCCTGGTCAATAAAAACCCTATATCGGGCAAACCGTATATAACTCTCATTTCAAAGGAAACATGTTTACGAAAATAGTACTGATCCGGCATGGAGAAACTGATTTTAATCTTGAAAAACGTTACTGTGGCTCCTCTCAAATTGACCTGAACTCAAGAGGGAAGGAGCAGGCGGTTAAGCTTTGCAAGAAGCTGCCTAATGATATAGAGCGCATCTATAGCAGTGATTTGAGGCGTACTCATAGTTTTGCAAGGCTTTTATTTGAAAGAAGATGGATTCGCGATGTCAGCGGTTTAAGGGAAATAAAGTTTGGTATTTTTGAAGGGTTGACTTATCAGGAGGTTATAGATAAGCACAGCTTTATCTATAAAAGATGGCTAAGGGATCCTTTTTCAGTAAGGATCCCGGGCGGAGAAAGCTTTAGATACTTTTCTAGCAGAGTTAAAAAGGCCTGGGCTAAAATTGTATCAGAGAACCAGGGTAGACAGGCTGCTATTATAACCCATGGCGGACCCATAAAGGTAATACTCTGTGACATCCTAGGGCTTACAATGAAAAATATATGGAACATACAGCCTAATTTGGCAAGTGCTACCATCATAGGTATATATAAAAAAAGAGTAAGGGTGATATCAAAGATAGGGGTAGGATGAATGGGTACTATAATTTTTATATTGGGAGGGGCAAGAAGCGGAAAGAGCACTTACGCTGTATCTACTGCAAAGAAGCTGAATAAGGATGTAGCCTTTGTCGCAACATGCCAGCCACTTGACAATGAGATGAAACAGCGAATAGAAAAACATAAGAAGTCGAGGCCATTGAGCTGGAAGACGTATGAGGAACCAAGGGAGCTGCCCCAACTAATAGAGAAAATCGCAAAAAAGCATAAAGTTATTATCATAGATTGTCTTACTATATTTATATCAAATCTTCTCCTAAGCAGCAAGAGTGAAAAGCGCATTTATGGCAGCATAAACAAGGTGTTAGATATGGCAGGCTCATGCAAATCTACATTGATAATAGTATCAAATGAGGTGGGTCTTGGGATAGTACCTGAAAATAAGATGGCTAGGAGATTTAGGGATATTGCCGGAAACGTAAACAAGATTGTGGCAAAGAGGGCTGATCAGGTTTTTCTCATGACAGCTGGCATACCTGTAAACATTAAAAAAGGAAAAAAAGATGACCAAAATTGAAGAGGTATTAAAAAATATAGAATCGATAGACCGGGCAATATTGGAAAAAACCCAGCAGAGATTAGATAATCTTACAAAGCCGAGAGGCAGCCTAGGAAGATTAGAAGAACTCGCAAAGCAAGTTGTGGCCATAACAGCAAAAGATAACCCCTCATTATCAAATAAAGTAATATTTACGTTTGCTGCTGACCATGGAGTTGTTGATGAGGGTGTGAGCGCGTATCCGAAAGAGGTTACAGCGCAGATGGTATATAATTTCATAAGGGGTGGCGCGGGTATTAATGTCCTTGCGAAACACATAGGCGCAAGAGTAGTGGTTGCTGATGTTGGGGTGTCGGTCGACTTAGAAGAAAGCCCAGGATTGGTTATAAAGAAAATTAATTATGGCACAAAGAATATGGTCAAGGGCCCGGCAATGGATAGGAATGAAGCTATTCGATCTATTGAGGTGGGAATTGAGATATTTGCTAAAGAATACAACAATGGAATAGAGATTATTGGTACTGGAGAGATGGGCATTGGCAACACAACGCCAAGCAGTGCCATAACAGCCACATTTACAGGAGAAGAGATCAAGAATGTTACAGGAAGAGGCACAGGAATAGATGATGCTGCCTTAGAAAACAAGGTGAGAGTTATCCAGGATGCGATATCAGTAAATAAGCCTGATCCTAGTGACCCGATAGATGTATTATCGAAAGTGGGGGGTTATGAGATAGGCGCGCTCTGCGGATTGATCCTTGCTGCAGCCTCAAAAAGGGTGCCTGTAGTAATAGATGGCTTTATATCAGCCACAGCAGCCCTACTGGCTTATAAGATTGAGCCCAAGGTTAAAGATTATCTAATAGCGGGCCACTGCTCAGTTGAGCAGGGCCATAAAGTAATTCTAAGGCATATAGGCTTGAAGCCTGTTCTAGATATGGATCTACGCCTTGGGGAAGGGACAGGGGCAGCGCTTGCTATCGGTATAGTTGAGGCAGGCATAAAGATTCTTACTGAAATGGCCACATTCGCAAGCGCTGGTATAAGTGAGGAGAAATGATAAGGGGATTTATTCTAGCTTTGCAGTTTTTGACAATCATACCTTTTAGCAAGCGCAAGGACTCCCCAGCAGCCTTTGCGACCGGCATGATATTTTTTCCTATAGCCGGTTTAATATTAGGCGCTATTATGCTTTTTGCCTATAATCTTTTTCTTCAGATAGGCATAGGACCTTTTTTAAGCAGCGCACTTTTGGTGATTTTGCTTATTATCTTAACGGGAGGCTTGCACCTTGACGGTTTGGGAGATACCGTTGATGCGTTATATGGGGGAGTTGATAAGGCAGATAGATTGCGTATAATGAGAGAGCCACATATAGGTACTATGGGCACATTAAGTATTGTCTCTATTGTTTGCTTAAAAATAGCCTTACTCTATGAATTATCGGCTCATGGTATTGGCAGCATGCTTTTATTTATGGGCATGTTAAGCCGATATGGCCTTGCCTTGGCAATTTTTCTATTTCCATATGCAAGAAAAGAAGGGAAGGCAAAATTATTTTTTTATGGAGCAAGCAAAAAAATATTTTTTCCTACTGCAGTTATTACATTAATATGTTCAATGCTGATTTTAGGGCTAAAAGGACTGGTTTTGTTCGTGCTTTTATGTGGTTTTGTGTGGATAGCCGGAAGAATTATCTCAAAAAAAATAGGGGGCTTAACCGGAGACAACTTGGGGGCTATATGTGAGATCTCTGAGGTCTTCATCTTGTTGGTATATTTAATGATACAGGGAGGGCAATTGTGAAAAGAGGTTTAGCCTTATCGTCTTGGAGCGGTGGAAAGGATAGCGGTTTTGCTTGCTATAAAGCTATGCAGATGGGCTATGAAGTAAAATATCTTTTAAATTTTATTTCCCGAGAGCACAAAAGATGTTGCTTCCATGGGATAGCCGCAGATCTCATAAAGCTTCAGGCAAAGCTTGTGGGAATTCCCCTTATTCAAAAAGAGGTAACCGCTGATATGCAGGAGTATGAAAAGGAATTCAAAGAGGCGGTTTCTGAAATAAGGGATAAGGGCATCGAGAACATGGTGTTTGGAGATATATATTTGAATGAGCAGAAGAACTGGGTTGATAGGGTTTCAAATGATATTGGCATGAGGCCTATTGAGCCACTCTGGAACAAAGATACCGAGAAGATAATAGAGGATTTTATAGATGTGGGTTTTAAATCAGTTGTTGTTAGTTGCAAAGCAGATATATTTGGTAAAGACTTTGTTGGAAGGATAATTGACAGAAAATTGTTAAAAGAGTTAAAAGAAAAGAATATTTGCCCTTGTGGAGAAAACGGTGAATTTCACACATTTTTAGTTGACGGGCCTTTTTTCAAAGAAAAGATAGAGATAACAAGGAGTGAGTCGGTACTTAAAGCAGGTTTTTGGAAGTACTACTTTTTAGACATAAAGGAGTATAAGACAGTACAAAAACAATAATATCATATAGGTGGAGAGAAGCCTTAATAGGGAAATCCGTGAAAATCGGATACGGTCCCGCCGCTGTGATTGGAACGAAAGCCGCAATTAGCCACTAGGATAATAACCACAGCATCATACATCTGTGCAATCTGTAAGCGCTTTGCTTGCTCTTCAATCTGTGTAATCTGTGGTTCTGGGAAGGCGCGGTGAGTAGGTATGAGATTAGTAAAACAATCTTTAAGCCATGAGCCAGAAGACCTGCCTGTATGTTGAGTGAGCAGTCACCGCGCGAGACGGATCTGGTCAATTCTATATAGGGTTAAGAAAAACAGGGTGCAACCCTTGGCAAGTCAAATGCCAAGGGTATTTTTTAGAGGAGGTATTTTATGAAAAGGTTGTTTTTGCTGTTTCTAATATGTATTATTGTAATTAATTTTCAAGGAAATATTGTGAATGCGGAAGATGCAAAGAGCGGAAGAGATGTCTTCGACCTTGGCAAAATAGTCGTTACTCCTTCAAGGCTGTATCAGGAATACGGCCAGGTCTCGAGAGCGACAAATCTTATAACAGAAGATGAGATACAGGATAAAAACCCTCTGCGGGCCGGAGATCTACTCGAAGATCTACCTTCAGCCCATGTAATGGAATATGGTTCTCTAGGGCAGTCTTCAACAGTCTCTTTCAGGGGCGCGACTGCGAGTCAGACCCTTGTGCTAATAGACGATATGCCTATAAACAATCCAAGAGACGGCCAGGTGAATCTCTCAGACATTGAGGGCGAAAACATAGACAGAATAGAGGTGGTTAGAGGGCCTTCATCAAGCCTTTATGGCTCAAGTGCTGTAGGTGCCACCGTAAATATTATCACCAAGAATGGTAAGACTGAGGTGCCTGAGACCACCATTACAAATAGATTCGGAACATACCGAACTCATCTGCATGAGGTTGCAAACAGCGCAAAGATAAAAGGATTTAACTATTTTTTATCAGCTTCAAGCGCTAACAGCGAAGGCCATAGGGACAATTCAGCTTACCACGCCCAAAGCTATAATGGTAATATTGGATATGAATTCGGCAAAGCGCACTCTATTAAGATCGGAGGCAGGTATCATAGTAGTGAGGTAGGTACTCCCGGGAGTTTAGCTTTTTTTGATGCCGATGACAAGCAGGAGAGCTTTCAAGATTACGTAAACGCTGTATGGGAGACAAGATACGACGATAAATTTCAGATAAAGGTTCATGGATATGCAAACCTCGATAGGTTAGAATTTGTTGAGGCTGCATATCCCATGCTGGAGAAGACAGCGCATCAGACAAAAAACAGGGCCGTGAATATACAAAGTTCTTACACCATGTTTGAGGATTATACGATCATGGCAGGGATTGAGGGAAAGGAGCATCTCCTGAACAGCTCTTTTGCCGGAAAGCATGATTATATATCGCGTTCAACATACGGACTGTTGGATATAAATCTGTTTGATGAGGCCATAGACATTATAGGTGGGGCGCGCTATGATGATTATTCAACATTTGGCTCCCAGGTATCGCCAAGCCTAAACTGCTCTATAAAAAACGGTCCATGGAAACTAAGGGGCCTCTTTGGGGAATCTTACCGTGCTCCTACATTCAATGATCTGTATTGGCCGACCGAAGAATGGATTCCTGCCGCCTGGAGCTTTTTATGGCCTGAATATGGAAGGGGAGCAATGGGGGATCAAAATTTAAATCCAGAAAAAGGAAAGACCTACGAAGCTGGCATTGAGAATATCATGGACTTCTCAGTCTTTGATGAGTTTCCTCTGGATACAAAAACCGGAATAACATTTTTTCGGACAGATATGGAGGATCTGATAAACTGGGCTATTGATAATTCCGATTTTTACTGGAAGCCTATGAATGTAAATGAGGCAAAGATCGAGGGGCTTGAGGTTGAAGCCGAGGTATTTTTTATAAAGGATGTAAGAGCGGTCGCAAATTATACCCAAATGAGAGCAAAAGACAAAGAGACCAAGAGGTATCTGAATTACCGGCCAAAGCACAGGTTTGATTTTTCGTTATCCTATAGCCATCCGTGGGGGGTGAAGGGACGCTTCAGAAGCCAGTATTCAAGCAAGACATATTCAGATGAGCAGAATAATATACAGGTTAAACCTTATTGGGTTTTTGGAACTGATCTATATTATGATATAGATGATAATACCCGCTATTTCATAAACATAGATAATATCTTTAACCGTACCTATGAAAAGGCAAAAGGGTATCCTCAGCCAGGTTTTACGATTATGCTAGGCATAAAAACTAGATTTCCATAACAACCTATATGTTAAGCCTGGGAGGGGCGAAGCCTAAGATTTGACTGCTTGACAGGGCGAGGTGGGGGTATTATAATAATATTATGATGCTATCCGATAGAATATTTAAGAGGGCGCTTATTTTTTCAATTATATGCCATATATTTTTTTTCTATAACTGGCCGCCCTTAAGAAATCTCTCTATTCTAAAACCACCCTTGCCTGAAATAGAGGTTACATATCAGCCAGAAAGAAAAGTACCGGTATTTTCAGAGCTGATCGATGAGAAGCAGAAGATATTTACCACGCCTATACCTGCCGCTGTATCAAAAGCAGATTCACCCTCTATTAAGACAAAAGACGCGGCAAGGCCTGTGTTTGACCTGAAGAGATCTGATAAGCCTCACATAGAGACTATCAGAGTCGAGAGCAATAAAGAGCTGGCCAGTGTCTCCTCTGACGATGAGATGCTTATTTCTCACGATAAGAGAGATTTTTCCGATGAGCCCACCTATTTAAATTATTATAATGCTGTCAGGGCCAGGATATACAAGGCTGCAAATGCCTATAAGCCAAATTATTACACAGAGGGGGATGTCAGGGCTGTATTTACATTAGGAGCCGATGGCAGCCTTATCAGCACAGCTATCTTAATCGAGGGCTCATCCACAAATCCCAAACTGAGAAACCATGCCTTAATGAGCATAAAAAAGGCATCCCCATACCCGCCATTTCATGCTTCCATGAAAGAAAGCCAGCTCACACTGCGCCTTACCATATCATTCGAACGTTAATGTCGGTAATCTTATGTAAATAAGCAGATACCTCCTAAGCAACAACCTTCATTCTAGGTAAAATATCAGTTATTTCTAAAAGTTTTCAGCTTGGTAGGCGATTAGCCACTACCAAGAGGTGTGGGGTGTTTGCGAATGGGAGGATCCACACCGGGAGGAGGGGCCCATGAGCAAATACCCCACACCTCTAGGTTTGCATAAAACATTTTATACTACCTGCTCATTTATTCGTTTGACAATATAATATATTATGTTATAATTAGTATTCTAAAAATATAACTCGCAAAGGGGGAATAGATTGTGCCAAGAGTGCAGGTAAAAGATCATGAGCCGCTTGAAAAAGCACTTAGAAGATTCAAGAAGAAGATAGAGAGAGAAGGCATTATTAAGCAGGTCAAGGCTCGCAAGCATTACGAAAAACCAAGTGTCAAGAAGCGCCGTAAGCAGAGAGAAGCAAAGAAGAAAAAAAGAGGCTTCTTTTTTTAACTTATGGCTGCAATTACAAAGTCAGGTACCACTAAAAATCGGCGAACAATCACCACAAAGCGATTTTCTTGCCTATTATGAAATTTAGAACGGTTATATTTCTTTTCACAGCCATATTGGCATCAACCGTTCTTTTTTATGGTATTTCTACGGCCCAGGAAAGCTTAATAAGCTTTCCTGGGGCCAATACCTCATTACACCCGCTGGATAATGGCCTCACCTTTATATTAAAGCAAGACCACCGCACCCCCACCTTTGCCGCAGTATTATTTATCAAAACAGGTTCCGCAACAGAGAGTGAATATACCGGTTCCGGTATCACACATTTTATCGAACACCTCATATTTAAAGGCACCTCAACCCGCAATGCGTTAGAGGTCGAACGTCAGATAAAGCTGCTCGGTGCCGATATAGGCGCTTATACCACATTCGATTATACAGCCTTCAAGATCCAGGGCCCCGCGGATAATATACTCCAGCTTTTAGACATATTCCACGATATAATCGCGAATCCCGCCTTTGATGAGGGAGAGATAAAGAATGAGAAGAACGTCGTCATCAATGAGATGAGGCTTACCCAGGATGACCCTCAGAAATATCTTTCAAGGCAGTTTTGGCAAACTACATATCTTATGCATCCCTACCGTAATCCGATAATCGGACATAAAAAGATCTTTGAAAACCTGACGCGCGATGAGATAGTGGATTATTATTCAAGATTTTACATACCTGATAATATGGTCTTAGCTATTTCAGGCGATATAAATATCCAGGCAGTAAGCGATAAGGCAACCCAGACATTTGGCAATCTCAAGAGAAAGCCTATCCCCGCCCCCACAAGGCAGAGGGAACCTGAGCAGAATACCCAGAGATATAAGGAGTTTTCATATTCTGTTTCAAAGATGTATATGACAATAGGATTCCACTCCGTAAGCCTTGCCGACCGTGACTTGTATGCCTTAGATACGCTTGCTATTCTTTTGGGTGAAGGGAAATCATCCATACTCTATCAGAGCCTGCGCAATAGGCTTGAGCTGGTGCATAGTATAAGCGCCTATAACTATACTCCGTTTGATCCGGGGCTCTTTATAATAACATCTACTCTTGAGCCTGAAAACAAAGAAAAGGTCATGCAGCAGATCCTGGATGAGATAGATGTGGTTAAGAGGTCGCCGTTTAAGCAGAAGGAATTAGATAAAGCTAAAAATCAGGTTATATCCTCATACATATTCAGCAAGCAGAGCCAGGAGTCCCAAGCAGATGATCTTGGTGTGAGCCAGCTCCTTGCCGGGGATATGGATTTTTCGAAACGATATATAGAAGGAGTCAGTGCTGTCACATCTCACGACATAATAGACGCAGCAAAAAAATATTTAAGAAAAGATAACATGACAACGGTTGTATTAATTCCGCCTGATGATAAAAAGATAGAATCAAAACCTCCTGAGAGGATAGATGCGGTAAGGGCTGTATCTGAGAGGCACTTAAGAAGCGGCGTAAGGGTCCTTCTGGCTGAGGATAAGAATCTGCCTATAGTCTCATTGAGAGTCTGCATGAAGGCAGGGCTTAGGACAGAAGATAAAGAGAATAACGGCATCTCAAACCTTACGGCAGAAATGCTTACAAAAGGCACGAGGTCCCGCAGCGAAGAGCAGCTCTTTACTGAAATAGAATCCTTAGGCGGCAGCATTTCAACATACAGCGCGAACAACAGCCTTGGCATATCCTTAGATGTTATGAGTAAGGACTTTGAGAAAGGCCTCGAGCTGCTATCGGATGTTGTAATGCACTCTTCTTTTCCAAGGGATAGATTGCGGATTTTAAAGGGAAATACTTTAGCGTATATAGCCCTGATGAATGATGACATATTTATAAGGACAGAGAAGGGCTTGAGAAAAGGCCTTTTTAGCAGCCACCCTTACAGCATGCTTTCTATCGGCACTCCCGATTCCGTAGCAAAGATAAGCAGAAGAGATATTATAGAATTTTACAGGAGATATTTTGTAGGCCCAAACATTGTAATATCTGTTTGCGGTGATATTGACTCTGATAAGGCATACCGGCTGATAAGCGCGAGGTTTAAAGGTATTAAGAAAAAAAATCTACCTGCCATGACAAATGCAAGCCTTGAAGAAATAACGGAGCGTATCAATATAAACGAGAAGATGGATAAAAAACAGGCAGTGGTTATGATAGGATTCAGGAGTGTCGGTATAAGCCATCCTGACAGGTACCCGCTTCAGATACTCTCTTCTATTTTTTCAGGAGGCGCTGGCAGGTTATACGCTAATATAAGGCAGGAGCAAGGGCTTGCATACACGCTTGGCACATTTGGGATGACAGGCATAGACGCGGGCTCCTTTATATTTTACGCTGCCACTGCGCCTGAAAATGTCGATGAAGTAAGAGATGAGATGTTTTCACAGATAAGCAAGGTCATTAATGGTGAACTGGCTGAAGAAGAGATAGACTCCGCGAAGAAGAACCTTATATCTAAACACCAGATAAACCTTCAGACAGCCGGCGAGTTTGCTCTAAAGACAGGCCTTGATGAATTATATGGCCTTGGATATGATAATTATCTAGCGTATTCCGCCAATTTAGGCAAGGTAAGCAGGGAAGAGATAATACAGGTAGCGAACAGGTATTTTACACTCAACAACTGCGTGATCTCAACAACTGTTCCTGGCGATAAATGATTACTTTCGGCCTTTCTACTTCATGGAACGCGTCAAAGCGTAAGAGCGGCTCTGTTATAGTGGATGAGATAAAAAATGCCGGTTTTGATAATGTAGAGCTTAATTTTAGTCTGACCGCAGATATTGTTGATGAAATAGCATCTATTGTTAAAAGGGGCGGTATAAAAGTAAGCAGCCTGCATAATTTTTGTCCTATACCGAAAGGGGTAAGCCATGATAAGGCCTCACCGGACTATTATTCTCTCGCCTCGGTTGATGAAGATGAGAGAAAAAGATCGGTTCATTTTACCGCGCAGACCATTAACAAGGCCGCTGAGTTGGGCGCATATGCTGTTGTGCTGCATTGCGGAAAGGTAGAAAGAAAGGATCCGACCCGAAGGCTTATAGAATTACTTGATAAAAAGGAAGAAGCTCTCTTAGAATTTAAAAAAATAAGAGAAAAGATGTTCATTGAAAGAGAATCAGGGGCAAAGGTTCATTTTGAGAGACTGCTCCAGAGCTTGGATGAGTTAAACGCGATTGCTGTTAAAAGGGATATTATTCTCGGTATAGAAAATAGGTTCTATTATATGGAGATGCCATCAGCCGCGGAAATATCGGATATATTAGAGAAGCTTGACGGTTCAAGACTATTTTACTGGCATGATGTCGGCCATGCGCAGGTCTGGGAAGCGTTGGGCATATTAAAGCACAGGGATCTTCTTGAGACGCTCGGTTGTAAAATTGCGGGCTTTCATTTTCATGACGTAAAAGGAGCAAGGGACCATTTGGCACCTGGTTGCGGAGATTTTGATTTTTCAATTCTTAAGCCATATGTAAATGAGTCAGCGATAAAGATAATTGAGGCGCACCAGCCCGCGACACTGGATGAAGTAAAGCGCTCCAAGGAATATCTAAATAGTATTCTATCATGATATGTGCATATATGACGCAGGTTATGTTGTAGGGTAAGGGTCAAGAAGCCGGTATGGTAGTTAGGTCAGGCAGCTGGTGGTAGAGATTAAATATGTAAAATACTAATTACATAACCCAATTTTCTAAACTGGCATCTTGACCTTAACCTAGCTACTTGACCTGGTTGTTTGAATAATATAAGCGGAGAAAATCAGATATGATAAGAAACCCCGCTGTTGCTGGGCAGTTTTACCCAGCATCTCCAAAAGCTCTCAAGGACCTGATAGGCTCATTTGTAGATAAAGCCGCAAAGAGGCAAAGAGCTATAGGGATTATCTCACCGCATGCGGGATATATCTATTCCGGCGCGGTGGCTGGAGCTCTTTTTTCTTGCGTTGAGATACCAGATACCATTGTTATATTAGGCCCAAACCACACAGGAGCAGGTTCAAGGTTCTCAATATATAGCCAGGGCTCATGGCGCACGCCCTTGGGTGAGGTTAAGATCGACTCTTCACTCGCAAAAGATATACAGAGCCGGTGCTCATTAATAAAAGCTGATACAGCCGCGCATACCTACGAGCATTCACTCGAGGTCCAGCTGCCCTTTATACAGTATTTTAGGAAAGAATTCAAAATAGTCCCTGTAGTCCTAAACCACGCGGATAATGATACATATAAGGAGATAGCTGAGGCTATAGCGTCAGCTATTAGGGATAGCGAGAAAGAAGTCCTTATAGTAGCTAGCAGCGATATGACGCATTATGAGAAATATGACAGGGCAAAGGAAAAAGACAAGATCGCCATAGACGCTATATTGAATTTAGATGAAACGCTCTTACTCAAAAAGGTTTCGGAATATAATATAAGCATGTGCGGTGTTGTGCCTTCGGTTATAATGCTTACCGCGGCCAAATCTCTTGGCGCAAAAATGGCACGGCTTATAAGATATCAGACCAGCGGCGATGTTTCAGGTGATTATAGCGCGGTAGTAGGTTACGCGAGCATAGTTATAGAATGAAGAAAAAATCAGATAAAAAGATAGCCTTGGTCCTGGGCGGAGGATCTGCCAGAGGCATAGCGCATATCGGGGTATTAAAGGTTTTAAAATATCATAATATACCAATCGATTTCGTAGTCGGCACAAGCATAGGATCGTTAATGGGCGCTGTATATGCTTTAGACATACCCCTTGCGAAAGTTGAGAAGATAGCCTTAAAGACAAACTGGTGGAACCTGACTGATTTTGTGATATCCAGGATGGGTTTTTTGGAGGGCATGAACCTTGAGAAGCTCATAAGAGAGATCACGGAGAATAAGGGCTTCGAAGACTTAAAAATACCTCTTGCGATAGTGACCAATGATATCGAGAACGGTGAGGAGATAGTTTTTACAACCGGTAATCTCCGGAAGGTTATCAGGGCAAGCTGTTCAGTGCCCGGTGTTTTTATCCCCGTACGCCTTGGTGGTAAGCTGCTTGTAGACGGCGGGCTTAAGAGTTCTGTCTCCTCGGAGGTGGCGAGAAGGATGGGAGCGGATTTTATAATAGCTGTTGATGTCGGTTTTTGTATAAGAAAGGGCAGGATATCAAATATATTTCAGGTCCTGTTTCAGTCTATACAGATAATAGGAAATGAGCTTAACAAACACCAGTCTAAGCAGGCGGACGAAGTCATAAAGGTCCACCTTTCGGATGATATCGACCAGATGGCATTTCATAAGGCCGCTGAAATAATATTAGCAGGCGAGCGCGCAGTGGAGGAGGCTATCGGGCCTTTGCTTTCGCATATGAAGGAAGAAGGATTAGTGTAGTCAAGGAAAAAACTTGTGATAACATATAGTATAGGAGGATATGAGCATGGACGATGCTTATAAAGACGCGGGAAAAGATTTTTCAATATTTGTCACAGGCCTTAGCATGCAGACGCTTGTTTCCATGGGAGAGATACCAAATCCGCTTAACGATAATAAGAAAGAGAAGAATTTAGACCAGGCAAGGTATATGATAGATACGCTTGACATGATAAAGGAAAAGACCAAGGGAAACTTAAAACCTGATGAGGAAAAGCTGCTCGAGGGCATACTTTATGAACTGCGAATGAAGTACCTGGACTTAACCAGGAAGGAAGAAAGTTCATGCTAAAACGCAGGTTATGTTTTTTGGTAAAGGTCAAGATACCAGGGTGGTAGTTAGGTTATGTGGTTGGTGGAAAAGATTAAAGCTGATAATGACCAACTACCAAACCCAATTTTCCAAACTGGCATCCTGACCCTAACCTAATTACCTGACCAGGTTTGTTAACATATTATATGGGCAATGCGGTAAAATGAATACGAGAGGTCATGTTGCTGGGTAAAGGTCAAGATACCAGGGTGGTAGTTAGGTCAGGTGGTTGGTGGAAAAGATTAAATCCCATAAGGACCAACTACCAAACCCAATTTTCCAAACCGGCATCTTGACCCTAACCTGCTTTCTTGACCAGGTTTGTTAACATATTATACGAGTAATGCGGTAAAATGAAAACCAGAGGTCATGTTGTTGGGTAAAGGTCAAGATACCAGGGTGGTAGTTGGGTCAAGCAGATGGTATCTTTGTGCCACTAACTACCTAACCCAATTACCATACCGGCCTCCTGACCTTTACCTATCTACCTGACCCGGCTCGGTTGTATAATGTATAATAAAAGGAAGGTTACAGAATGAATACAGCTCTTATAGTTGTTATAGGGGCCTTGTCTATAGGCATGATCCTTATGGCGTCTTTTCTGATAATCTTTTTTGGGTTCTTCTCCAAAAATCGTGTAGTATATAGCTCTTTATAATAGAAAAGCATCTGTTAACCTCCTATAATATTGTCTGACAATGATAATATTATAGACAACGGAGGTAGATAACAGATGCCAGATAATATTATAGCAGAA